>JAFAID010000537.1 GCA_019236925.1 Mycobacterium sp.
CCAGAGCCAGACGCGACAACCCGGTCTTGCCCTTGTACAGCCTGCCGTCGGGTGAGCGGGTGCCCTCGGGATACATGCCGAGCAGCTTGCCCTGGCTCAGCAACCGTTCGGCGGTGTTCAACGCGGCCTGCGCCGCGTCGGCGTCGCTGCGGTCGATGGGCACCTGCCCGGTGGTGCCGTAAAACCAGCGCTGGAACCAACCCTTCAGCCCGGTGCCGGTGAAGTATTCGGACTTCGCCAGGAACGTGATCCGGCGCCGCACAACCAGACACAGGTAGAAACTGTCGGCGACCGCCAGATGATTACTGGCCAGGATCACCGGGCCGGACTGCGGGACATATTCCAGTCCTTCGACTTTCGGCCGACCAAGAATTGCAAGCAACGGGCCCATGAAGATGTACTTGAAAAGCCAGTACCACATCGACCCTCCCATTTGCCCGCGACCTTAGTGTTCTGCGCCAAGCGTACCGATCCAATGTGGACGGGACCACATCACCGCGCGCGACCTGCCTAGTCTTTGGCGATGAGCCGGCTGCCGTTAACCCGGACCGCGGGGGCTACTCCTCGACGGTGACGGTGATGGGTTGATAGCGGCTCGTGGCGCCGGCATCGGCTGCGCCGTCGGTCTCGGCACCACCGCTGGGCGGACCGTCAGGCGGCGGCGCCGATCCGTCGACTTGCTCGACGATCGCCCGGATCACCGCTAGCAGCGCGACGCTGTGCTCAGCGATCACGGTCAGCAACGGGTGTTCCTCCCCCGTCACCACCGCGGCCAACGCGCATACCGGACACCACACCTGCTGGCACTTGCCGGTGCCGGCGCCGTCGCCAAGCGCCCGCGCCGCCGCCAACCGGACCGCGGGGTCGATCCCGTCGAGGATGGTCTGAGCGAGTTTGCGCAACTCGGGACCGATGTCGGGGTGAATGCCGGTCATCGCGGCCACACCTCCGGATCAGGTCGAAAACGTACCGTCAGCTCGCTACCTCGAAGATGAGCGTCCAGCACCGTGCATCGCCGCAGGACGGACGCCAATCGAACTCTGCGCCGCATCCCGCCGGCGCCGACGATCAAATCGTCGCCGACCCGGCCAAGGGTAAGCGCGCCGGAGTCGATTTGCGGCAACTCTAGCCGCAATCTGTAGACCGATTGCAGGCCGGATCCCGACTCCAGGTCGACGACGGGACGCAATGGCCCCGGCGGGGCCGACCCGTCGCGGCGACGCGCGCTGTCCAGCAGCTCGGCCAGCGCTTTGGCGCCAATCGGCTCACCGGCCAGATGCGGAGTGAGGACCAGCGCCACATCGCCGATGGCCGCGTCCAGTTCGTCCAGCACGGCGCGCTGCTCACTGATTCGCTCGGAATACCAGTCGAAGGCCGGATGAGCGGGCAGATTGCGGTACTCGTAGGAATCGTCTTGCACCAGAATCTGGTTGACGATTAATTCCTCGACGCGTACGCCCATCAACGCCAACGAGCCCAGCGTCCGGACCGCTTCGGCCGCCACCACCCGCTCTGCGGTCAGGACCAGGTGCGCACCGACTCGCGTGCCGTCGGTCAGCAGCGCGCTGAGCTTTTCGACGCTTCGGCGGATGCGTTCCAGCAGTTCCACCACCGCCGTTGACCGGGCATCCTCGGCGGCGGTGGAAAGCCTGCGATGCCGCGGCCACCCGCGCTCGACGTACAGCGCGAAAGTGGCCGGTAGGGTCAGCATCCGCAATGCGTCGGCGGTCGAGGCACAGTCGACCACGATGTGGTCCCACCGCCCGGCCGCGGCCAGCTCGCCGACCTCGTGCAGGCCGAGCACTTCCTGAACACCGGGCAGCGCCGAAAGTTCTTCGGGCGCAATCTCGCCCAGCTCCGATTCGCCGAAGCGCCGGCCCAGCGTGTCGACCACGGTGCGCCAGCGAGCCTCGAGCAGGGCCAACGTATCCAGCGCCAGCGCATCCAGGAAGCCACCGCCGGCGTCGACCGCCCCGGTTTCGAGGTCGGCGAGCACTCGGACGGCATCGCGTCCGCCGGTCGGCGAGACCACGACACCGAGCACGTCACCCAGCGAGTGCGCCTGATCGGTAGAAACCAGCAGCACCCGCAGACCTGCCCGCGCGTCATGCACGGCGGTCGCGGCCGCCAAAGTGGACTTCCCTACCCCACCCTTGCCGACGAATAGACTGATCCGGGCAAGTGGGGGCGCTGCCGACTCACTCAGCCTCGACTCGTTTCTTCAGATCCTTCAACGCACTATCGATCAACCGGCGCTCGGCCTTGCGCTTAAGCAACCCGATCATCGGGATCGCCACATCGAGCGTTAGCTCATAGGTGACACCGGTACCAGAACCCTTGGGCGCCAACCGATATACGCCGTCGAGGGATCGCAGCAGCGAGCTGGAAACCAGTGACCAGCGCACCGAGCGGCGATCTTTCGGCCACTCGTAGGACAGCACCAGCGTATCTTTGAGGACGGTGGCGTCCAGCACCAACCGCGCGACCTTCGGATTACCTTTGGGGTCGGCCTCGAGTACTTCGGCTTCCTTGTACTCCGTGATCCAATCCGGGTAGGAACCGATGTCAGCGATCACATCCATGACCGTGCTGGGGTCCGCGTCGATGTAGATCGTCTGCGCCGTCTTCTCCGCCACCTGGTCGCTTCCTTATCCCCCGTACGCCGGGTAGGGCCTTTGTCGCTAATGGGTGGAGGCCATCTCCGAGGTATTCCTCCACCGTGCGGGCCGTACGCCAGCCCTCTGCTGAAACGGTACTCCCTGGCTGAACTCAGACCTGGTCAAGCACCGGAGAAACCCCGACAGGGCGGGAGCGCTCGAGCGTCGTCTTGACCTCGAAGGCCATTTTCTTGCCGGCGACCCGACGGCGGTGGGTCATTTTCCGCAGGTTCATCCTGGCCAATTGCCAGGCCGCCACCCCAGACGGCTCGGCATGCAAAAAGTAGTGCAGCAGCACGCCGTCCAGCGACGGTTCCAACCAGACTTCCATGGTGCCGGTGAGCTGGCCGGTGACCGCCCATCGGACTCCTTTATCGGCGCGATCTTCGATGACCTGCAACCGCAGATCGGGCCACCACCGTCGCCAGCTAGCCGGGTCGCCGACGGCGGCGCCGACGCGCGCCGGGTCGGCGGCGACAAACGTCTCGTCGGCAATTTGAACGCTGTGCACGGCCCCTAGCTTCACATATCGCACGCGTGGTCGCATAGCCCATATAGCCCCGTCCCGGCCCGCATCGTCGCCGGACGAGGCCCGATTGTCCGCCTCCTCAGCGGCCCGTCCCGGCCTGCATCGTCGCCGGACGAGACCCGATTGTCCGCCTCCTCAGCGGCCCGTCCCGGCCCGCATCGTCGCCGGACTACGCTGAACCCCAGCCCGGCCACCCGGCGAAGTAACCCAAGCGAGGTCAAAGAGTGCGTGAATTCAGTGTGCCCGCCCCGTTCACGGTAGGCGAGCACGACAACATCGTCGCCGCAGTGTTCGAGCACGAGCATGACAGCCCCGACACGGTGATCTTTCAACGCCTGGTCAACGGGGTCTGGACCGACGTTACATGTGCCGCCGCTGCCGCCCAAATCCGTTCGGCTGCACTGGGTTTGATCGCACAGGGAGTGAAGGCCGGCGACCGGGTGGTCATCTTTTCGGCCACTCGCTACGAGTGGGCGATCCTCGACCTGGCGATCCTGTCGGTAGGCGCGGTCACCGTCCCGATCTACGAAACGTCGTCGGCCGAGCAGGTCCGCTGGGTGCTGACGGATTCGGCGGCGGTGGTGGCGTTCGCCGAAACCGACGCTCACGCGACCATGGTCACCGAGCTCACCGGCGAATTGCCCGAGCTGCGGCGAGTGCTGCAAATCGACGGGTCCGGTGCCAACGCACTCGAGCAACTCGAGCAGGACGGGGCTTCGGTCGACCCGGCCGAGCTGACCGCCCGCGTCGAGGCGTTGCGCAGCGAAGATCCGGCGACGCTGATCTACACCTCGGGCACCACCGGGCGCCCCAAGGGCTGCCAGCTGACCCACGCCAACCTCGTCTACGAGACCCGGGGCGCCAAGGCAGTTCTTCCGACACTGCTGCGCGAAGGTGAGCGGCTGCTGGTTTTCCTGCCGTTGGCGCACGTGCTGGCCCGCGCGCTGACGTTGTGCGCCTTCCAGAACAAGGTTGTCGTCGGATTCACCAGTGACATCAAGAATCTGGTGCCGATGTTCGCAGTGTTCAAGCCGACGGTCGTGGTGTCGGTGCCGCGGGTGTTCGAGAAGGTGTATAACACCGCTGCCCAGAACGCTGCCAACGACGGCAAGGGCCGTATCTTCCAGATCGCCGCGCAAACCGCGGTCGACTGGAGCGAGGCGCGCGATCGCGGTGGCCCCGGGTTGCTGCTGCGGGCCAAGCACGCGCTGTTCGATCGGCTGGTGTACCACAAGCTACGCGCGGCGCTAGGTGGTGACTGCCACGCGTCGGTCTCGGGCGGCGCACCGCTGGGCGCGCGGCTGGGCCACTTCTACCGCGGCGTCGGCCTGACCGTCTACGAAGGCTACGGGCTGACCGAAACCAGCGCGGCGATCACCGTCAACCAGATCGGTGCCCTGAAAATCGGTACCGTCGGAAAGTTGTTGCCGGGCAACAGCATGCGCATCGCCGACGACGGTGAGCTGCTGGTGCGAGGCGGCGTGGTGTTCCACGGCTACTGGCACAACGAGCAGGCCACCAGCGAAGCGATGGAAGACGGCTGGTTCAAGACCGGTGACCTCGGCGCCGTCGACGACGACGGGTTCCTGACGATCACCGGCCGCAAGAAGGAGATCATCGTCACCGCGGGAGGAAAGAACGTCGCACCCGCCGTGCTGGAGGACCAACTACGGGCACACCCGCTGATCAGCCAGGCGATGGTCGTCGGGGATGCCAGGCCTTTCGTCGGGGCGCTGATCACCATCGACCCCGAGGCATTCGATGGCTGGAAGCAGCGCAACAGCAAGCTCGCCGGAGCGTCGGTGAGCGATCTGGTCACAGACCCGGACCTGATCGCAGAGGTGGACGCCGCCGTCAAACAGGCCAACTTGGCGGTGTCGCATGCGGAGTCGATCCGCAAATTCCGCATCCTGCCCGTCGACTTCACCGAGGACACCGGGGAGCTCACCCCGACGATGAAAGTCAAGCGCAAGGTGGTGGCCGAGAAGTTCGCCCACGACATCGACGCGATCTACGCCACCGGCTAACGCCGGCGAGCCTCGGCCCCGCTATATATCGGCGATGATCTGCTGACGCTTGGCCGTGTATTCGGCGTCCGAGATCGCACCGGTGTCGCGCAGCGTTTCCAGGTCCTGAAGGCGCCCGGCAATCGACTGTGCCGCCGGCGTGACCGCCATCGGGGCCCGCGCCGCGGCGGGCACCGCCTCCTCTGAAACATCCTCTGAGAGGGCACCGTTTGCCGATCCGAGGGGGATATCGCCCCAGTCGACAACGAACCGTCGTGCGGGTTTAGCAGGGTCTACGGCGCACATCAGTTGGCGGCCGACAGCCAGGTTGGCGATCTGGGCGCGCGGGACCCGCTGAACCGCACGACCGCGCACCGGCGCCTGATCCGGCAGCTGCAGTTCCACCTCGAGGACAAACAAAGGGTCGTCCAGGAATTCCGGTCTGCTGGGCGTCTTGCCCATGTTGCGCAGTGTGCGGCCGGTGTCGCGAAACGAGTTAAGCACCCCCGACACGCGCTGACCCGAGGTCAGTAAATCTGCCGCCGGCTCAAACTGATTCGTGCGGCCGGCCAACATGCGGTTCGCCCACACACAACCGATCAGCGTCAGCAGCGCCGCGATGAACGCAGAGCGGGAGAGGCTCGCCAGGTCACCGGATGGGCTCAGCGGGCTAGGCGCGCTGGGCGGGCTGACGGCGGCGTGCCCGAACGCCAGCCTGGCGCTGATAAACGCGGTGACTGTCCGTCGGTGGTGATTTGATAGTCGCCCTCCTGCGGGATCTGGGCGATCCACACACGCCGCCATGCGTCGTTATTGAAACTTGTTGTCCCGCCCATGCTTTCGGTGACTTGCGGATCAGCGACTCCGGCGGGAGGGTCGATGTCCAGCTTGAGATCCGGGACCGGCAGGCCGGCCCTGGGAATGCCAACGGTCACGGCGTGAAAGGTGATTGTCACCTTCCCCGCGGGCAGATGCAATGTCTGTGTCCCAGGGATGGGCACCTCGCCGTAGGCTCGGTAATCGTTGACAGGCTCTGGGTTCAACGCAGGCACGGAAACTGAGTTACGCACCTGCGAGGTGATGAAGCCGCCGATGGATAACACCAGCACACCGACCGACAAGAACAGCAGACATTTAATCAACAGCCGCACATATCCAAGCGGTGTCCGCATATCGTCGTTCTCCGTTCCTAACGGCGAATGGCTCGTTTTTAGAGCGCCGTCTAGCTACCGATCCGACAGAGTGGTACCACGGCTGCGCGGGTTCCGACCGTGCGATGGCGCAGACCTATTCGGCACTTCCTAGCACGGACACCGGATGGTGGCACCGATATCGCAGGAATAGCATCCGGCGGGCAACGCGGCGGTTAGTCGCGTATCAACTCGGACAGCCGGGCGGCCAACGCATCCCATCGCCACTGCGACGTAACCCAATCCCGGCCGGCGGCGCCCATCGCGGCGGCCCGATCCGGGTCAGCCAGCATCTCGGTGACTGCGTCGACGATCTGGTCCACCGAACGACCGTCGACCACTAGGCCAGTCTTGTTGTGCTGCACGGTTTCCGGCGCGCCGCCCGAGCGTCCGGCGATCACCGGTACGCCGGTTGCGGAGGCTTCCAGGAATACGATGCCCAGCCCTTCAACGTCCAGTCCGGCGCCGCGAGTGCGGCATGGCATCGCGAACACATCGGCCATTGCGTGGTAGGCGGGAAGGTCAGCGGCCGGTATCCCTCCGGTGAACGTGACGTATTCGCTCACCCGGTAGCGCTCGGACAGTCGGCGCAGCGTCTCCAGATAGGGACCACCGCCCCCGATGACCAGCGCAGCCCCATCCACTCGCCGCCGAATCGCCGGCAGCGCCCGAATCAGCATGTCCTGACCCTTGCGTGGCACCAGCCGTGACAGGCACAGCACCGTGGGCCGCTGGCCCAGGCAGTAGCGGGCGCGTAACTCGGCGCGGCTTGCCGGGTCGGGACGGAACCGGTCGCTGTCCACCGCGGGCGGAAGGTGCTCGAGCGCGGCCTCCGGCCCGAACGCCGACGCGAACCGCGCTCGGGTATAGCGGCTGACGAAGGTGACGACGTCGCTGTTGTCGCCGATGCGCCGCAGCACCGACCGTGCAGCCGGAAGCATCGACCAACCCACCTCGTGGCCGTGGGTGCTGGCCAGCACCCGGCTTGCGCCGGCTCGACGGGCGCGCTGCGCCAACAATCCCAATGGCGCGGCAGCGCCGAACCAGACGGTGTCGATGCCGTGCTCAGCGATCAGCCGGCGCATCCGGACGTCGACGGACGGTACGGGCAACATCAACGTCCCCGGATGGCGCGCCACCTGATAACCCGCGGCTTGAGCATCGAAGTCGTCGGCGCCCTTCCACTGCGGCGCGTACACCGTCACGGTGTGCTCACCGGTGGCGGCCAGTCTTCTGACCAGCTCAACCAGATACGACTGGATGCCGCCGCGGCGAGGCGGAAAGTCGTTGGTTACCAGCAGGACCCGGGACACCTGCGTAGGTTAGCGGGTCAGCCACTGCTGCCAGTCGGCGAGCACGCCAGTCATGTCGGTACCCAGGACGTCATGCATGGCGTCAGGCAGGTCGGCGTGCCCGACACCGCATGCGGCCCGGTAAAGGTCGCGCAGTGTCGCGGCGCTGCGAGTGTCGGCAACAAAACGCGCGAACCACCATGCCCGATCGTAGGCTTGCGAACGCTGCGGCCCCGGCGCTGCAAGGTCGGAGTCCGAGGGCAACGCCGTCGGTAACGGCGTCGGCTGGGGCAGCGGTGTCGGCGGCCGGGCAACGTAGTCAGCCACGCCTTCGGTCAGCCACCGCGGCGCATCGAATGCCGTGTCGGCGCGCGCTGCATAGTGGAAAAGCTCGTGGCTCAACACGATCCGCAATGCCGACTCACTCATGCCGGCCGCCCCTGGCGCGAACACAATCCGCTGGCCGACCGCGATCCGCCGGGCCGGATCCACCCGGTCAGCGACGGCCACCGCTGCGATATCGGCCCACTGCGCCGCAGGCCCACCGCGGGCTTCGGTCTCGAACTGCCGCTGTGAGCCGGTGGCCACCACGGCGATCTCGCGCGGCCAGTCCGTCCCCCAGAACGCCTCCACCGCGTCGACCGCCTGACCGATGTTCGCCGCAACACGGCTTAGCAGAGCCTCCGATTGCGGGCCGCCGAGATTGGTCATCCGCACGGTGCGGTCGCCGACTTCGGTGATCTGCGGGGCCGTCGTAGCGACGGCCGCGTGGGCGGGGTGGGCGGGTTGTGCAGGGGCGGTCCGCCCCGGACCGACTACTGCGGCGGCAGCGAAGACCAGTTCGGTGGCGAGTACGCAGGCCAGCAGCCAGCGGCGACGGTCAGACCGTCGGCGGTCAGTAGCGGCGGGCGTCGTAGATCGGACCGGACGAGTTCATCGGCACCACCCGCACCGGCACGCCGTAGGTGGACGAATGGACCATGAGGCCGTCACCGATGTAGATGCCGGCATGGGATGCGTCGGAATAGAAGGTCAGCACGTCACCGGGCTGCAGGTCCGGCAGCGAGACCGGCTGCCCGCCGTGGGCCAGCGCCTGGCTGGAATGCGGCAGAGCGATGCCGGCCTGCTGGAACGCCCACATCACCAAGCCGGAGCAGTCGAACCCGCCGGGCGCGGCGCCTCCCCAGGAGTAGGGGGCACCGACCTGGGTCAGCGCGGCTTGAACAGCGATAGCGCCCTGACCGCCACCAGGTCCGGCACCGAATCCGGGCCAAGGACCACCGGGCCCAGGACCACCGGGCTGCCCGCCGCCGGGTGGTAACGCTTCCGGAGCAGGAGCCGCGGCGGCCATGGCCGCGGGCGGTGGGACGGGCCCAGGTGCGGCCAGCTCGGTGCGCTGGTTCGGGCTCAACGTGAGGTACTGCGACTTGACGATGCCGATCTGCAACTGCAGCTGGCTCTGCTTGGACTGCAGGCTCGCGCGCACCGCGGCGGCCTGCTCGGCAGCGGTCTTGGCGTCAGCGGCCGATTTCGCGGATGCTTTCTCTGCTTGGGCGGCCTGCTCGCGGGTGGCGCGGTAGTTCGCCATCTGCGCGAGCATTGCGCTGGACATCACCCGCTGCGCGGCCAACTTGCCGATCAGCTGCTGCGGCGACTCGGCGGTGAAAATGGCGTTCATGCCGTCGGTGCGGCCGCCCATGTACATCGCTGCCGCAAACTTGTCGACACCGGCCTGAAACGTTGCCAATCGCGACTTCGCAGCGTCGGCTGCGGCCAAGTCATCGTTGTGTTTCTTGTCGGCGGCCCGCTGCGCGGCCACCTTGTTGTTGAGGTCGAGCTGCGCGCTGTGCATCGCCTCGGTGGTCTGCTCAGCCTGCCGCGACAGCTCACTGAGCTTTGCCATCGCGTCATTGACCGGGTCAGCCAGCACATTGCTCGCGGCAACTCCGGACAGGGCGACGAACCCTGCTACCGCTGCGACAGCAAAGCGGGTAGCGGCGCGAAAACGCGCGGGTCCGCCGTTATGCCCCAACCCTAAAATTTCGCATCCTTAAAACCCGTCGGCGCCTCAGCCGAATCTGCGTTAGGTCTCAGATAGGTTACGAAACGGCATCGGCGTTGTCCAACACAGGTTGATTAAGAAAACAGCCAGATTTCAAGGTGGCGCGGTTAGGCTACCCCAGGTCGCTGTCGGTGGATCGGCACCAGTCGCAGTCTCGGGGCCAGTCCTGCGTCGGCGAGCACCTCCAACGCGACGCGCTCATCCTCCAGCAAAGTTTCCGGTACCCCGAGTATCACGCTGACAACGCAGTCGCGGCATCCGGGACCGCGCACTGCGCAGTCGTCGCAATCGATTACCACTGCTTCTGCTGGCTCGGGCGGGACTGCCGCCGCCCGGTCGGGCTCATTGGTGTGCGCCATTCTGGCTGGTCCTCTCGGTCTTTACGGTGGCCTTGCCGCCACGCTAACCGCCGGCACCGACATCTCTGGCCGACGTCATTCCGGCGACGCGCCGCAGGAGAACCCGGGCAGTGTCGGTGGGACTGCCTAACGTCGCGGCCATGGGCGCGCCCGCTGCCGAGCAGCTCAGCCTCCCCGACTTCGACGGGGCTGCCGAAATGTCGCTGCGCGAGACCACATTCGTCGTTGTGGACCTAGAGACCACCGGCGGGCGGATGGCCGCCCGTGCCGGGACGGCCGCCGACGCCATCACAGAAATCGGGGCGGTCAAAGTGCGCGGCGGTGTGGTGCTGGGCGAGTTCGCCACCCTCGTCGACCCGCAGCGCAGCATCCCGCCGCAGATCGTGCAGCTCACCGGCATCACGACGGCGATGGTGTGCGATGCGCCGACCATCGCCGCGGTGCTGCCGATGTTTTTCGAGTTCGCCCGCGGCGCGGTGCTGGTCGCTCACAACGCCAGGTTCGACGTCGGATTCCTGCGGGAAGCGGCCGACCGGTGCGGTATCGGATGGCGGCGACCGCAAGTGCTGTGCACCGTCCAGCTGGCCCGCCGGGTGCTCAGCCGCGAGGAAGCCCCCAGCGTACGGCTGGCAGCACTGGCGCGGCTGTTCGCTGTTGCCAGCCAGCCCACCCACCGGGCGCTCGACGACGCGCGCGCCACCGTCGATGTATTGCACGCGCTCATCGAGCGAGTGGGCAATCAAGGTGTGCACACTTACGCCGACCTGCGTTCGTATCTGCCTGACGTGACGCCGACGCAGCGGCGCAAGCGGGTACTTGCCGACGGGTTACCGCACCGGCCCGGGGTCTACCTGTTCCGCGGGCCGGCTGGCGAGGTGCTCTACGTCGGTACCGCAATTGACTTGCGGCGCAGGGTAAGTCAATACTTCAACGGCTCGGATCAGCGCGGCCGGATCAAGGAGATGGTCGCGCTGGCAGCCAACGTCGAGCATGTCGAGTGCGCGCACGCGTTAGAGGCCGGTGTCCGCGAACTGCGGATGCTGAGCGCGCATGCTGCGCCGTACAACCGGCGGTCGCGATTCCCGCACCGCTGGTGGTGGCTCGTGCTAACCGCTGAGGCCTTCCCCCGGCTCTCGGTGGTGCGAACGCCGCGCCACGATCGCGCGGTCGGCCCGTTTCGCTCCCGCACCGACGCCGCCGACACCGCCACCCTGCTCGCCCGATTCACTGGCGTGCGCACCTGCACCAAGCGTCTGCCCCGTTCGGCACTGCACGGACCGGCCTGCCCGCGGCATGAGGTTTCGCCGTGTCCCGCCGCTCGCAATGTGACCACCGGCCAATACGCCGCCGCGGCGGCTCGCGCCGCGGCCCTGATCGACGGCCTGGATAACAGCGCGTTGGCCGCGGCCGTGCGGCAGATCGCCGACATCGCCGGGCGTCAGCGCTACGAGAGCGCCGCCCGGCTACGTGACCACACGGTGACCGCGGTGGAGGTGCTGTGGCGCGGCCAGCGCCTGCGCGCGCTGACCGCGTTGCCGGAGCTGGTGGCCGCGGCGCCCGACGGCGACGGCGGCTGGCAGCTCGCGGTCATCCGCTACGGTCAGCTCGCCGCGGCCGGCAGTGCCCGCCGCGGGGTGCCGCCGATGCCGGTCGTCGACGCCATCCGGGCAGGCGCACAGGTGGTCTTGCCGCAATCCGCCCCACTGGGCGGCGCGCTCGTCGAGGAGACGGCGCTGATCGCGCGCTGGCTGGCGGCGCCCGGGGTGCGCATCGTGTGTGTCACCGGCGGCGACGAAACCGCCGGCTGGTGTTCGCCGTTGGGATCCGCGGGGCCGTGGGCCGGGTGGGCCGCGTCGGCACGCTCGGCGCGCTTAGCCGCCGAGCAAGCCGTCACGAGCCGGGACTCAGAGCTGCTGACCGAACCGCACCCATCGCGCGAGCAGCTGTTCGGCCGCGCCGCTGTCGATCGCGTTGGTGGCGCGGCTCAGCCCGTCTTCCCACGCCGGCAGCCACTCGGCGCGGCTGGATAGCCCGGTGTGGGCGACGATCGCGCCCGCGGCGTTGAGCACGACGGCGTCGCGCACCGGGTCCGTGGCCCCGGCCAGCACCGAGCGCGCCTCCGCCGCGTTGGCCGTCGCGTCGCCACCCAACAAATCGTCCAGATCGGCGCGAGCGAACCCGAACCCGGCGGGGTCAAAGGTCAACTTGTCCACGGTGCCGGCCTGCACTCGCCAGATCGTGCTGGTCGTGGTGGTGGTCAGCTCGTCGAGCCCGTCGTCACCGTGCACCACCAAAACACTGGACTGCCGCGCGGCGAAAACCCCTGCCATCACCTCGGCCAGGTCGGCGAACGCACAGCCGATCAGCCCGGCTCGTGGCCGGCCCGGATTGGTAAGTGGCCCAAGCAGATTGAACACCGTTGGCACGCCGACCTCACGCCGCGCCACCGACGCGTGCCGGTACGACGGATGAAACTGCGGCGCGAAGCAGAACCCGATCCCGACTTCGGCGACACTGCGTGCGACGTCGTCGGGATCCAGATCGATGCGCACCCCCAGCGCCTCGAGGGTGTCGGCGCCGCCGGCCAGCGAGGAGGCCGCCCGGTTGCCATGCTTGACCACGGGCACGCCGGCCGCCGCCACCACGATCGCCGCCATGGTGGACAGGTTGACGGTGTTGACGCCGTCACCGCCGGTGCCGACCACATCAACGGTGTCGGTTCCGATCTGCTCGGTGGGCAGCCGACGCGCGTGCTGCAGCATCACGTCGGCCAGCTCGGTGACCTCCGCGGCCGTCGGGACCTTCATCTTCAGCGCTACGGCGAAGGCCGCGATCTGCGCCGACGTCGCGGACCCGGCCATGATCTGCTCCATGGCCCATCCGGCCTGTCCGCGTGGCAGGTTCTGCCCCGCGGTCAACGTCGTGAGGACGTGCGGCCACGACAGCGCCTCGCCGGGGGGCCGCTGGGATGCCACACCGCAGATGGTCCCATGGCGGGACCGCAAGCGCGGCGCAGCCGGGCGCGGCGGATCGCGGCGAAGTGAATTCCGCTCGCTAATTTCCGCCCCGGGTAGAGGTCGACAACTACAAAGCGTCATACTTGCGGATGTGACGAGTGCGGCAGGGACCTCGGGTACTGCAATTACGGCGCGCGTACATTCGCTCAACCGCCCCAACATGGTCAGTGTCGGCACCATAGTCTGGCTTTCCAGCGAATTGATGTTCTTTGCTGGGCTGTTCGCGTTCTACTTCACGGCGCGCGCTCAGGCCGCCGGCAACTGGCCGCCGCCGCCGACCGAGTTGAACCTCTACCAGGCCGTGCCGGTCACGCTGGTGCTGATCGCCTCGTCGTTCACCTGCCAGATGGGGGTTTTCGCGGCCGAGCGCGGCGACGTGTTCGGGTTGCGCCGCTGGTATGTGCTCACCTTTACGATGGGGTTGTTCTTCGTCCTGGGTCAGGCCTACGAATACCACCATCTGATGAGCCACGGCACCACGATCCCCAGCAGCTCATACGGCAGCGTCTTCTATCTGGCCACCGGCTTCCACGGTCTACACGTCATCGGCGGGCTGATCGCGTTCATCTTCCTGCTGGCCCGCACCACGATGAGCAAGTTCACTCCGGCGCAGGCGACCGCGTCGATCGTCGTCTCGTACTACTGGCACTTCGTCGACATCGTGTGGATCGCACTGTTCGCCACGATTTATTTCATCCGATGACCAGCGTGGGTAAGAACAGGAGTGCTCGGTTGAAGAGACTGGGGTTGACCCGATCACTTAGTGACCGGGCGCGGCGTCGCCTGCGTCGCCGTCTGTCGGCGGGACTGCTGCTGCTAGTGGCACTTTCGGTGGCCGGCGGCCTGGCCGCTGTTCTGACTCCCAGCCCGCAAGTGGCTGTCGCTGACGAGTCGTCCTCAGCGCTGCTGCGCACCGGCAAACAGCTTTTCGACACCTCGTGTGTGACGTGCCACGGCGCCAACCTGCAGGGCGTACCTGATCGGGGGCCGAGTCTGATCGGCGTGGGCGAGGCCGCGGTCTACTTCCAGGTATCCAGCGGCCGAATGCCCGCGATGCGCGGGGAGGCCCAGGCAACCCGCAAAGACCCGGTTTTCGACGGCCCGCAGATCGACGCGCTGGGCGCCTACGTGACGGCCAACGGCGGCGGGCCCGCCGTGCTGCGCAACCCCGACGGCAGTATCGCGATGGAATCGCTGCGCGGCGACGACATCGGCCGCGGCGGCGACCTGTTCCGGCTCAACTGCTCGTCCTGCCACAACTTCACCGGTAAGGGCGGCGCGTTGTCGTCGGGCAAGTTCGCGCCCGACCTGGGACCGGCCAACGAGCAGCAGATCCTCGACGCGATGCTGACCGGTCCGCAGAACATGCCGAAGTTCTCCGACCGTCAGCTCTCCTTCGACGCGAAGAAAGACATCATCGCTTACGTGAAATCCGTTACCGAGGAACGCAGTCCGGGCGGCAATGGCCTGGGTGGTTTCGGACCCGCCCCCGAGGGAATGGCGATGTGGATCATTGGGATGGTCGCCGTCATCGGTGCGGCACTTTGGATTGGGACACGATCGTGAGCCGCGGCGCGACGATGCAGAGCGAAGCGATGATGAGGAGCGGCGCTAAATGAACGACGAGGGCCACGCCGGGCAGCCCACCGACGCCGACCTGAACGCTATGTCGCGCGAGGAACTCGTTGCGCTCGGCGGCCGGATCGACGGTGTGGACACCGTGTTCAAGGAGCCGCGGTGGCCGGTGCCCGGCACCAAAGCCGAAAAACGGGCCGAACGTCTGGTGGCGAACTGGCTTTTGCTGGGTGGGCTTTTCGGGTTCGCGTTGCTGTTGGTTTTCTTGTTCTGGCCGTGGGAGTACAAGCCGCACGGGACCCACGGCAGCTTCTTGTACTCACTGACCACCCCGCTGTACGGCCTGACCTTCGGGCTGTCCATTCTGTGCATCGCCATCGGCGCGGTGCTCTTTCAGAAAAAGTTCATCCCCGAGGAGATTTCGATCCAGGACCGCCACTACGGGGCGGCCGGGTCAGATGAGATCGACCGCAAAACGGTGGCCGCCAACCTGACAGATGCTCTTGAAGGCTCAACACTGCGGCGTCGCAAACTGATCGGGATGTCACTGGGCGTCGGGCTCGGCGCGTTCGGGCTCGGCACTCTGGTCGCATTCATGGGCGGCCTCATCAAGAACCCGTGGAAACCGGTGGTGCAGACCGCCGACGGCAAGAAAGCCGTGCTGTGGACCTCGGGCTGGACGCCACGCTTTCACGGCGAGACCATCTTCGTGGCCCGCGCCACCGGCGAAAGTCTGGGAGCGCCGTTCGTCAAGATGCGTCCCGAAGACATCGACGCCGGCGGCATGGAGACGGTCTTCCCGTGGCGCGAATCCGACGGTGACGGCACCACGGTGGAATCACACGAAAAGCTGACAGCCATCCTGACCGCCGTCCGCAACCCGGTGATGTTGATCCGCATCAAGCCCGCCGACATGTCGCGAGTGGTGAAGCGCAAGGGCCAGGAGAGCTTCAACTTCGGTGAGCTGTTCGCCTTCACCAAGGTCTGCTCGCATTTGGGTTGTCCCTCTTCGCTTTACGAGCAGCAGTCCTATCGCATCCTATGCCCGTGCCACCAGTCGCAGTTCGACGCATTGCATTACGCCACACCGATTTTCGGGCCGGCCGCGCGCGCGTTGGCACAGCTGCCCCTCACCATTGACGCCGACGGGTATCTCGTCGCCAACGGCGATTTCATCGAGCCCGTCGGACCGGCATTTTGGGAGCGCACAACATCATGAGTCCGCAACTGAGTCCCCCGAAGATCGGCGATGTCCTGGCCCGTCAAGGCGAGGACATCGACTCGCGCTATCACCCGTCGGCTGCGGTGCGCCGCCAGCTCAACAAGGTCTTCCCGACGCACTGGTCGTTCCTGCTCGGTGAGATCGCGATGTACAGCTTCATCATCCTGCTGTTGACCGGTGTCTACCTGACGCTGTTCTTCGACCCCTCGATGAACGACGTCACCTACAACGGCGTGTATCAGCCGCTGCGCGGTGTGGAGATGTCGAAGGCGTACGCGTCAACCCTCGACATCAGCTTCGAGGTGCGCGGTGGCCTGTTCGTTCGCCAGATCCATCACTGGGCCGCACTGATGTTCTCCGCGGCCATCATGGTGCACCTGGCGCGCATCTTCTTCACCGGAGCGTTCCGCCGGCCCCGCGAGGCCAACTGGGTCATCGGCGCACTGCTGCTGATCCTGTCCATGTTCGAGGGCTACTTCGGCTACTCGCTGCCCGACGACCTGCTGTCGGGTATCGGGATCCGGGCCGCGCTGTCGTCAATCACGCTGGGTATGCCGGTGATCGGCACCTGGTTGCACTGGTTCCTCTTTGGCGGTGACTTCCCCTGCGGCGGGGTGGGAGACGACTGCACCGCGGCCGGCTACATCATCCCCCGCCTGTACGCCCTACATATCCTGCTGATCCCTGGGATCATGTTGGCGCTGATCGGGCTGCATCTGGCCTTCGTCTGGTTCCAAAAGCACACTCAGTTCCCCGGCCCCGGCCGCACCGAACACAATGTCGTCGGCGTGCGAGTGATGCCGGTGTTCACCGTCAAGTCCGGCGCCTTCTTCGCACTGTGCACCGGGGTTCTCGGCCTGATGGGCGGCCTGTTGCAGATCAACCCGATCTGGAATCTGGGGCCCTACAAGCCATCCCAGGTGTCGGCGGGCAGCCAGCCGGACTTCTACATGATGTGGACCGAGGGCCTGGCCCGTATCTGGCCGTCGTGGGAGTTCTACATCGGCCACTACACCATCCCCGCGGTGGTCTGGGTCGCGTTGATTATGGGTCTGATCTTCGTTCTGCTGATCATCTACCCGTTCCTGGAGAAGGGGTTTTCCGGCGACCGCGCGCACCACAACCTGCTGCAGCGCCCGCGTGACGTGCCGGTGCGCACCGCGATCGGGGCCATGGCGATCGCGTTCTACATGGTGCTCACCCTCAGCGCAATGAACGACATCATCGCCTTCAAATTCCATATCTCGCTGAATGCGACGACCTGGATCGGGCGCATCGGCATGATCGTGCTGCCGCCGTTCGTCTACTTCATCGCCTACCGGTGGGCAATCGGCCTGCAGCGCAGCGACCGTGCCATCCTCGAGCACGGCATCGAGACCGGCATCATCAAACGACTGCCGCACGGTGCCTACATCGAACTGCACCAGCCACTGGGCCCCGTCGACGACCACGGCCACCCAGTGCCGCTGGAATACCAGGGTGCGCCGGTGCCGACCAAGATGAACCAACTCGGCTCGGGCGGCTCTCCCGGCTCCGGCAGCTTCCTGTACGCGGACCCGGTCTCCGAAGACGCCGCGCTCTCCGAAGCCCACCACGCCGCCGAACAACGCGCCCTCACCGCACTGCGGGAGCATCAGGACGGCAGCAACGGCTCACCGGACGGCCACCACTAGCGAGATCGCTTCGGCGGTTATTCGGCGAGCGTGCGGCGTAGCTGCCGCACCTGCTGCCACGGGACCAACGGCATGATCAGCGTGACGAATCCGGCGATGCCGTAGCTGGTCCACGAGAAGGCATCGTGGCCGATGGCCATCAGGTAGGTTGCCGTCGCGACCGCGAGCAGCGCCAGCCCCATGGTGCCCGTCAAAGCGGCGGTGCCGCGCAGCCAGACGCGGTCCACCGCCGCCTCCGGCAAAGCCGGCCGTAACGTCGTCAGCCGCTCAGTACGGCCCTCGCGGGTCAGGGTCGACGTAGCCGTGTACTCAGACCTGGTCAGCTGCCCGCTCGACGTGCGCGCCGGCACCCGCGCCGATCGCGCGACTGGCCCGTCCCGGGCGGTACGCCGGGCGCGCAGCAGCATCGGGATCGCCGCCAGGATGACCAGAGCGGAGATCACAATGATCGCGTAGAGCACCGACGAGGTGTGCGGGTTCCCTTTTGTGTCGTGGAAGCCTCGGCTGAGGTCCATCAGCGCGACGATCGCGGCCACGCTCATCCCGACCAGCGCCAGCCACACGGCGGCGCACGCCCCGACCAGGATGCGATCGGCGGTAGCCGGCGTGACTTTGCCTCGGGCGCCCCACACTTGGGAGTACCGGTCGACCATTAGCAGTTCGCTTGCGGTTGGTTGTTCTCGTTCGACGACAACACCGTTCCGTCACTGGCGGTGATCTTGCAGTTGAGCTTGCTCAGTCGCAGCAAGCTCGTCGCCTCGATCGAACCGACGTCGGACTGCGATATTGGGGTGAGCGTGATCGTCCACGGGATGTAGACGTTGGGCAGCGTCCGTCGCATTCCAGAGGCATCGGTATAGATGATCGTGATCTGGTCGAACGGCGCCTTGATGCCGGTCACTGAATACGTGTACTGCCGAGGCGCGGCCGGGGTGGTCGGCGGCGGTGCTGCTGCGGGCGGCGCCGGCGCGGGGGCCGGGGCGGGGGCGGGTGCGGAGGACGGTGGCGCCGGGGACGGCGGTGGAGGCGGTGGCGGGGCCTCGCTGGTCGGCGGCGGCGGTGGTGGCGGCTGGGTGGTCGGAGGCGGCGCGGGCGGCGGTGTTGTGACGATGATCTCGTCCTGCGGCGGCGGCGTCGACGTGGTCGAGGTGCCGGGCGTCGCGAGCTGGTTGGTGTCGGTCCGAACGAACAGCAGCGACACCGAAACCACCAGGGCGATCGCCGCGGCAATCGCGGCGATGCCGACGATCCAAGGCCAGCGCGCCGTGCTGGCTTCCTCGTCAGCTGGCTCGTCGTAGCTCTCGTAGTCGTAGAGGTCGAGGTCGGCGGGCACGTACGGGCCGCTGGTGAAATGCTCGGACTCCGGAGCCGAGTAGGCCCGGGAATGGATATCGGTCTGGCCCGTCTCGGCGTCCTGATGGGTCCCCTCCCCCGTGGACTCCCCGCCGAATTCGCTGCCGCCGCCTTCCAATTCGCTGTCTCCGCCGCCGGGCTCGACGCCGGGTTCCCGTTCTTCGGACTCCGGTCCTGGTGGATTGGGCCCGCTCATGTCTGCCTGTCCTGTCCGACTATTTCACCGGCGCGCCCACCACCGGGGCTGTGTTGTTGAGCGCGCGCTCCAATGTTCCTCATTGTGCCTGGCGAAACCCTACCCAACCGGTACCTGCGCGGCACTGTCGGTGAACGGGTCACGGATCAACTGATGCCCTGATTGTGACCTTTGTCGGCGGCGACTAGTGCTGCTCCGGACCGACGTAGTACTCGAAGACCAACCCCGCCGCCGAACTCAGCACGAACACCACGCCGGCGATAATCAACCACGGCAGCCACAACGCGATGCCGACCGCAGCCACCCCGCCCGAAAGCGCGACCAGAATCGGCCACCAGCTGTGCGGGGCGAAAAAACCCAATTCCCCTGCGCCGTCGCTGATCTCAGCGCCCTCGTAGTCCTCGGGCCGCGTGTCGAGCCGGCGCGCCACGAAGCGGAAAAAGGTCGCTACGATCAACGCCATCCCACTGGTGAGCCCCAGCGCGGTGGTACCGGCCCACTCGACGCCGCCGGTGGCGAACAGGCTGGTCAGCACCCCGTAGAGCACCGTGCAGAAGACGAAGAACGCGGCCACGAATTCGTACAGCCTGGCTTCGATATGCATGGGGCTTCCTACTTACTCGCTTGGGGCGAGCGCTCGCCGCGGCGGGTCTCGAACGGGTGAGTGGTGACCGCGACTGGCGACTGGGCAATCGCCTGCAAGGCCTGGGCATTGGTCTTACCGGCGATCCGCTGCTGCAGGTAGGCCTTGAAGTCGTTGGGCTGCACCACCCGGACCTCGAAGTTCATCATCGAGTGATAGGTGCCGCACATTTCGGCACAGCGGCCCACGAATGCCCCGGTCCTGGTGATATCAGAGACCTGAAAGACGTTCACCGAGTGGTTTTCCTTCGGATGGGGCATCACGTCACGCTTGAACAGGAACTCCGGCACCCAGAAAGCGTGGACGACGTCGGCGGAGGCCAGCTGGAACTCGATTCGCTTGCCCGCAGGCAGGACCAGTACCGGGATCTCGGTGCTGGTGCCCACCGTCTCGACCTTGTCGTAGTTCAGATAGCTGCGGTCTTCCATGCTGATTCCGTGGTCGGGACCGGGAATTTCCTCGCCCTGCGGGTTCTTGGCTTCCGACTTGGCGACCACCGCGGCTTTACGCGCCGGGTCGGCTCCGTCGAACTTGAGCGTGCCGTCCTTGAAATCGACCTTCTGGTAACCGAACTTCCAGTTCCACTGGAACGATGTGACGTCGACCACGATCTCCGGGTCGGACGCCAGGTGCAGCATCTTCTCCTGCACCACCACGGTGAAGTAGAACAGTACCGAGATGATCAGGAACGGCGTCACGGTGAGCACCAGCTCCAGCGGCATGTTGTAGCCGAACTGGCGGGGCAGTTCGGTGTCGGTGGCCTTATGGCGGTAAAACGCACTGGCCCAGAAGATCAGGCCCCAGACGATGACGCCGACCACCAGGGACGCGATAACCGCGCCGATCCACAGCTGCCGGTTGTAGTCGGCCTCCGGGGTGATGCCCCGCGGCCAGCCCATGCCCAGGACTTCCGACCAACTGCATCCGCTCAGGGACACCGCCAGGATGCCCAGCAGGCCGGCCAGCACCGCCAGCCGGAGCCGACGGGAGAGGGCGCAGCGGCTTTCCACCAAGCTCGGCGAACGGCCTGGTCCGCGAGGTATCACCGTGGCGTCCTCCTGAATCACACGCTGGACCGAACAGCAAGCATGTCGAATACTACGCAGCGTAGACCACGCCACGCAGCGAAGCCGTGCCGGAGTCCCTGAGCCTGTCGTCGGCCCTGCCGGCCGCCGGTTGACGTGCGGCAGCCGCCGGACCGCCGCGTTGCGGCATACTGGGCGCGATGTGTGGACTGCTGGCCTTCGTGAGCGCTGCGGCCGGCGGTGATGCTTCGGGCTCTTCGGGCTCGGCCCGCGATACGGCCGACGCCGTCGGCCGCGCATCCCACCTGATGCGCCACCGCGGACCCGACGAGCCGGGCACATGGGCCGACTCTGCCGGGACCGTCGTGTTCGGTTTCAACCGGCTGTCCATCATCGACATCGCCCATTCCCACCAACCGCTGCGCTGGGGGCCGCCGGAAAGCCCCGACCGGTATGAGTTGGTGTTCAACGGCGAGATCTACAACTACCTGGAGCTGCGGGCCGAGCTCGCCGAGCGTCACGGCGCCGTCTTCGCCACCGACGGCGACGGTGAGGCCATCGTCGCCGCCTATCACTTTTGGGGCGCCGAGGCCCTGACGCGGCTGCGGGGCATGTTCGCCTTCGCCCTGTGGGACAACGTCGCCGGCGAATTGTTCTGCGCCCGCGATCCTTTCGGCATCAAACCGCTGTTCATGGCGACCGGAATCGGTGGCACCGCGGTGGCCAGCGAAAAGAAATGCCTGCTGGATCTGGCCGACCTGATCGGATTCGATACCGCAATCGACTTGCGCGCCGTGCAGCACTACACGGTGTTGCAGTATGTGCCCGAACCGGAGACCCTGCACCGCGGCGTGCGCCGCCTGGAATCGGGCTGCTACGCGGTGATTCGTCCCGGCCTGTCGGCGCAGACCACCCGCTACTTCGCGCCTCGCTTCACCGCGACACCGATCACCCGCGACACCGAGCAGGCCCGCTACGACGAGATCACCGCCGTTTTGGAGGATTCGGTGGCCAAGCACATGCGCGCCGATGTCACCGTCGGCGCGTTCCTGTCCGGCGGGATCGACTCCACCGCGATCGCGGCCCTGGCGATCCGACACAACCCGGGCCTGATCACCTTCACCACTGGCTTCGAACGCGAGGGTTTCTCCGAGGTCGACGTCGCGGTTGCCTCAGCCGAGGCGATCGGCGCACGCCACATCGCGAAGGTGGTCAGCCCCGCCGAATTCGTCGCGGCATTACCCGAAATCGTTTGGTATCTCGACGACCCCGTCGCCGAC
>JAFAID010000599.1 GCA_019236925.1 Mycobacterium sp.
AATTTCCCCGGTCTCGACCTCCGGCCCGTTCTTCCAGAAGGTGGCGCTTTCGATCATCACCAAGTCGCGCACGACCAGCCAGTCGAGGTTGCCCATGCCGAGCCGTTGCAGCCGACCGTGGGCGGATCCCACGGCCGGATTCTGCCCTAGCAAGAAGTAGCCGAACACCTTGCCGTCGACCATGTCCATCACCGTCCGGTAGGTGCCGTGGTCGCCGGTGATCCGCGGCATGTAGTCGAAGCAGTAGTCGTTCTCCGCGGTGGCATTCTTGCCCCAGTACTCCTTGAGCAGCGACACCATGTAGGTGTCGGCATTGCCCCAGTAGCCCTTCCGATTTCGACTGGTGATCGACCCGAGGTAGTCGGCCAGCGCGGCCTGGCCCGCACGCGGCATTGGAAGATAGCCGGGCAGCAGGTCGAACAGCGTCGGCACATCCGTAGAACCCTGAATGCTCGCGTGCCCGCGCAGCGCGAACACGCCGCCGCCGGGCCGGCCCAAATTGCCCAGCAAAAGTTGGATGATCGCACCGGCTCGGATGAACTGGGCTCCCGTCGAATGCTGGGTCCATCCCACGCTGTACACCAGCGCCGTAGTGTGCTCCCGCCCGGAGTTCTGTGTCCAGGTCTGCGCGATCTGCAGGAAGGTCTCGGTCGGCACGCCGCATATCCGCTCGACCATCTCCGGTGTGTAGCGGGCGTAGTGCCGCTTGAGGATCTGGTAGACGCAGCGAGGATGCTGCAGCGTCGGATCGGCCTGAATGTCGCCCGGACCGGTCGACTCGTAGCGCCAGCTGGCCGGGTCGTAGGACGCGGAGTCGTGGTCGTAACCGCTGAACAGCCCGTCGAGATCCTCGGTGTCCTGATAGCCCTCGTCGACGAGGAACGAGGCGTTCGTGTAGGCGATGACGTACTCTCGGAAGTCGAGTTCGTTGGTGAGGATGTAGTTGATCACCGCGCCCAGGAAGACGATGTCGCCGCCGGCGCGCACCGGGATATACCGGTCGGCGTGCGCGCTTGTGCGAGTGAACCGCGGATCGATATGCGCCACTTTGGCTCCGCGAGCCTTGGCCTCGATGACCCACTGAAATCCCACCGGATGGGCCTCGGCCATGTTCGAGCCCATAATGATGATGAAGTCCGAGTTGGTTAGGTCTTGCAGATTGTTCGTCGCGCCGCCGCGACCGAAGGAGGCTCCCAGACCGGGAACCGTGGCGCTGTGTCAAATACGGGCTTGGTTCTCAATCTGCAGCGCGCCCAGCGCCGTGAAGAGCTTCTTGATCAGGTAGTTCTCTTCGTTGTCGAGGGTTGCGCCGCCAAGACTTGCGATCCCCATGGTGCGGCGCAGCTTGTTGCCCCTGCTGTCGAGTTCTTGCCACCCTTTGCGGCGCGCGTCGAGCACCCGGTCGGCGACCATGTCCATCGCCGTGTCGAGGTCGAGCTCCTGCCACTCGGTCGCGTACGGCGCGCGGTAGCGCACCTTGTCCTCCCGCTGCGGCCCGGTGACCAGCTGCAAGCTCGCAGATCCCTTCGGGCACAGCCGGCCCCGGGAGATTGGGCTGTCCGTGTTGCCCTCGATCTGCACGACCTTCTCGTCCGTCACGTACACCTTTTGCGCGCAGCCGACGGCACAAAAAGGACACACGGAGTGCGCGACGCTGTCCGCCGAGGCGGTGCGGGGCGTGAGCCCGGCCGAGCGGGCGGACTGGGCGGCTTTGCCGCGACCCAACGGGTCGGCACCGGTCAATTGGCGGTAAACCGGCCATGAGCGGATCAACTTCCCGATGTCCATCAGCGTCCCTCCAATGCAGCCCGACCGTTGTCTTGATCCAACCTGCGGGCTCAGGGTTGCGCAACAACTAGCGTGCGCGTGCCGTCGGGGCCGCGCCGCGTGACCCGCCGCGCGTCGAGTTGCTCCAGTAGCGGCACAGCGACGCGGCGGGTGGTGGCCAGGGCGCGGCGGGCCTCGCTGACGGTGAACGGCTGCGGCAAGGTCGCCAGTATGGTGGCCGCGCGCTGGAATGCGTCGGAACCCAACACGACACCGTCGGCGATCCGGGTGAGCCGGCCAGCACGCACCGCCGCGGCGAGCTCGCGGTTGCCGAGTTTCAGATCGGTCAGCTCATTGGCCTCCGGGGCGCGGAATGGTTCATCTGCCAACCACTCCTCCACCGTGCGCACAGCCTTGTCGACCCGCGGGGGCAGACCCACCCCGGGTGGCCGCACCAGGCCGTCGGCGACCTCTAGGCCCGAACCCTCAAGCAGCGCTGGCATCAGGTCTGCGGTGGGCAGTCCGACGTGCTGCCGCAGCGTTTCCAGCGGCATCCCCGCCGCGATGGCGTGATCGGCGGCCCAGTGCCGCACGGTCGCGATCGCGCACTCGCGTCGTGCGGCCCACCACTGCGGGTCCACCACCCAGTCGCCGATCCGCCGGCCGCGCACCGGCAGGCCCATCGCGTGCAGCTCGTCGGCGCGTGCGCAGTCGGGCGGACTGACGCGGCCGGTCGCCAGTTCCGCGGCCCGGGCGCGGGCCGCGCCGCGGTGGCGCAGCCCCGGCGGTCGTACGTCGAGCACCTCGATGCCGGCCGCAATCCGGTGCTCCCCGGGATCGCGCAGCAGCCCGACATCTCCGACCCGCAACGGCAACGGCCGCTCCAGGCGTAGCCGCGCCGCGTTCGTCCCGAGTGGCCGGACGTGCACGGGCGCCGCCGCCGAGCCGATATGTAACACCAGCTGGCGGTGCAGCTTGTCCGCCGACCGCAGGGCGACGTCGATCTCTGCGCTGTCCAGCCACGCCCCCGGTGTCCGAACGGTATCTCCGCGGCCGATCTGTCGGTGGTCCACGCCTCGCAGGTTCAGCGCGACACGTGCCACGGCGCCGACCGCGGTTTGGTCGAGCCCCAGCGACTGCAGCCCGCGGACGGTGACGCGTCGCCCGGCGTGTTCGAGTTCGTCGCCCACCCGGACGATGCCGGCGGCGAGCGTCCCGGTCACCACCGTGCCCGCACCCCGGACGGTGAAGCAACGGTCTACCCAGAGCCGCACGTCGGCGGCGCGGTCTGGTGCCGGCAGCCGATCCGTCAACGCCAACAGCTCTGCGCGCACCTGGTCGAGATCGGTGCCCAGCGCGACCGGAGCATCGGCAAGCGACGTGGCGGCGAACCGTTCTCGCGCCTGCTCGATGGCCGGACCCGGATCGGCGAGGTCGGCCTTGCTGATCACCAGCAGCGCATGCCGGACCCCGAGGGCGTCCAGGGCGGTGAGATGCTCCTGCGATTGCGCCATCCAGCCTTCGTTGGCGGCCACCACGAACAAAACCGCCGGCACGGCACCGACACCGGCGAGCATGTTGGCGACGAACCGCTCGTGGCCGGGCACGTCGACGAACGCGAGCTGACGCCCGTCGAGTTCGGTCCAGGCGAAGCCGAGGTCAATGGTCAGACCGCGGCGTTGCTCTTCGGCCAACCGGTCCGGCCACATGCCGGTGAGTCGATGCAGCAGCGTCGATTTGCCGTGGTCGACGTGCCCGGCGGTGGCTATGACGAACATGCCTGTGCCGCCGCCACCAGCAGCTCGTCGTCTTCGGGCGCCACAGTGCGCAGATCCAGCAGACACCGGCCGCCGTCCAACCGCCCGACCACCGGCGGGCGGCCGGTACGCAGCGCCACGGCGTAGGACTCCGGCAAACTCACCGCCGCGCTGGGCAATTGCACGCCCGGTGCCCCGCCGCCACCGACGGCCGCCACGCAGTCGACCGCCTCGGCATCCGGTAGTTGCGCGGCGAGCCGCTCGGCGCGAGCACGCAGTTGCCTTACGTCGGAGACCAGCGCCCGGGCCACCGGCGGCGGGGGGCCCGTCAGGGTCGCTTCCAGCGCGGCGAGGGTGAGTTTGTCGACCCGCAGGGCCCGCGCCGCCGGATGCCGGCGCAGTCGCTCGATCAGCTCGGCATCCCCGAACAGCAGGCCGGCCTGCGGGCCGCCGAGCAGTTTGTCGCCGCTCGCGGTCACCAGGTCCGCGCCGTCCCGCAGCATCGATGTGGCGTCCGGCTCGTCGGGCAGCACCGGATGCGGTGCCAATAGCCCGGAGCCGATGTCTACCACCAGCGGGGCGGCGAGGGTGGCCAACTCGGCGATCCCGACCGTCGATGTGAACCCGGTGACGTGGAAGTTCGACGGATGGACCTTCAGCACGAAACCCGTCTCGGGCCCGATCGCCTCGGTGTAGTCCCGCAGGTTGGTGCGGTTGGTCGTGCCCACCTCGCGGAGCCGCGAACCGGTGGACGCCAGCAGCTCGGGGATGCGGAATCCGTCGCCGATCTCGACCAGCTCGCCGCGGCTGAGCACGATTTCCTTGCCGGGAGCCAGCGTGAGGGCCGCCAGCAGCAGCGCCGCGGCGTTGTTGTTTACCACGTGCACACCGCCCGCGGTAGGGACGGCCCTGGCCAACGCGGCCAGCGCGCCGCGGCCACGGCGAGCGCGCCGGCCCGTCGCGAGGTCGAATTCGACATCGGTGGTACCGCCCGCGGCAACCACCGCGTCCAGGGCGGCGCGCGACAGCGGCGCCCTACCCAAGTTGGTGTGCACGACCACGCCGGTGGCGTTGATGACGGGCCGCAGGCTGGATGCGGTGGGTGGCAGCGCCGCGACGGCGTGCTCGGCGACCTGCTCGGGCTCGATCTCTCCGGCGCGGGCCCGCTGCTGGGCCTCGGCGATCACGGACTTGACTAATCCGCGACCCAGTAACCGCTGCGCTTCGACGAGGCGGGGGTCGGCGAGGAGCATGTCGGTGCGCGGCACCCGCCGCCGAACATCACTCACGTCACTCACATCAGGTCCTGGCAGCATGGCGGAGGCGGACGGGAATCGAACCCGCCAGCGGCAGCATCTGTCGCTCGACGGTTTTGAAGACCGCGCCGGTCACCAGACCGGACACACCTCCCTGAGCCACGACGACAATTGTCGCAGGCTTGCCGGCTCCAGGAGCAATATGGACGCCGTGACCTATCGACTGACGCAGTACGCCCACGGCGGCGGCTGCGCGTGCAAGATCCCGCCCGGCGAGCTCGAACAGGTGGTGCGCGGGCTGAGGGTGGCCGCGCCAGACCATCCCAACGGCGAACTGCTGGTCGGGCTGGACAGCGGCGACGATGCCGCCGCAGTGCTCATTGATGGCGGCATCGCGCTGATCGCGACGACGGACTTTTTCACCCCGGTGGTGGACGATGCCTACGACTGGGGCCGAGTCGCGGCCACCAACGCGCTTTCCGACGTGTACGCGATGGGCGGGCGGCCGGTCGTCGCGCTGAATCTACTGGGTTGGCCGCGGGATCTGCTGCCGTTCGAGTTGGCAGCCGAGACGCTGCGCGGCGGGCTGGCCGTCTGCGAACTGGCGGGCTGCCATCTCGCCGGTGGCCATAGCGTCGACGACCCTGAGCCCAAATACGGGCTGGCGGTAACTGGGACCGCTCATCCAGACCGATTGCTGCGCAACGACTCCGGTAAACCTGGCACGCCGCTGTCGTTGACCAAGCCGCTCGGGATCGGCGTGCTGAACAACCGGCACAAGGCCACCGGTGAGCGCTTCCCGGAAGCGGTCGCCGTGATGACCACGCTCAACGCGGAGGCCGCCGGCGCCGCACTGGCGGCCGGCGTCGAATGTGCAACGGACGTCACCGGATTCGGCCTGTTGGGGCACCTGCACAAGCTGGCTCGGGCCAGCGGCGTGACAGCGGTGCTCGACTCGGCTGCGGTGCCGTATGTGGACGGCGCACGTGAGGCGCTGGCCGCGGGCTACATCAGCGGAGGAACGCGGCGCAACCTCGAGTGGGTGGCCCCGCATGTCGATCTTTGCGCCATCGGCGACCAGGAGGCGCTCCTGCTCGCCGACGCACAGACCTCCGGCGGGCTGCTGATCGCGGGCGAGATCCCGGGCGCGCCCATCATCGGAGAGCTGGTGTCCCGCGAGGAGCACACGATTGTGGTGCGCTAAGTGGCCGCCAGGAGTGACGGTCACCGACGCGTGATGCGGTCCGCGCGGCTGTAGATGTTCATCGAGTTGTTTCGCAGGAAAGCGACCAGCGTGACGCCCGACTGGTTAGCCAGGTCGACCGCCAGCGACGACGGCGCCGACACGGCCGCTAGCACCGGCACACCTGCCATCACCGCTTTCTGGGTTAGCTCGAATGACGCCCGCCCGCTGACCAGCAGGATCGCCGTGCTCAGCGGTATGCGGCCGTGTTCCAGCGCCCAGCCGATCACCTTGTCGACGGCGTTATGCCGGCCGATGTCCTCACGCGCGACCAGCATCGTCCCGTCGACGTCGAATAATGCCGCGGCGTGCAGGCCTCCGGTGCTGGCGAAAGCCTTTTGCGCGCAACGCAGTTGCCCCGGCATCGCGGTCAGAGTGTCTGCGGGGACACTTGCGGGATCATCGCCCGGCGGGTAGCGGCTGGCAAGTCGGACGGCGTCGAGTGCGGCCTTGCCGCAGACACCGCACGACGAGGTGGTGTAGAAGTTGCGGGTGATGTCGACCTCGGGGGCGGCCACTGTTGGCGCGAGCGTTACGTCGAGAACGTTGTAGGTGTTGGTGCCGTCGGTGCCGGTCCCGCGACAGTAGCGCGCGGTCACCACGTCATCGCGGCGGCCGATCACACCTTCGGTAAGCAGAAAGCCTTGCACCAGTTCGATATCCGAGCCAGGCGTGCGCATAGTCACGGTAATCGGGCGGCCATTGACGCGGATCTCCAGCGGCTCCTCGACGGCCAAGGTCTCGGGCCGGGTCACTGCGGCATCGGCGGTGCGGTGCTGTGCGCGCCGACGCGTGGTCAACCGGCCCATGCGCTGTCAGCCTCCCGGTCGCGTCGTTCTGCCCCGCAAGCGGGTGCGAGTAATGCCCCGGTTTCGGTCGTCCGCATAGTTTCAAGGATTGCACCTCTGACGATCGATGCGCTGCGCTGACGCCCATTGCTGTGCCTCTGGCACCGTCAGCTGATCAGGTGGTCGACGCGTTTGCTGCCGTTCCAGTGGCGCAAACCGGCCAGCGTGCCGTGCAGCTCTGACGGTCGACCAGCGATACGCAACGCCCGTCCGAGTTGGGCTCCCCCGACTCGGCGGGCCAGCGTGACGTGCGCCGTCCACTGACCGGGCAGGCTGTTCGGCATCGGGCCGGGCGCCAGATACGGGCCGCAGATTCGGTGCACCTCAGCGTGCAATGCGAGCAGCTCTGCCGTCGGCACGATAAGCCGGGTCAGCACGGCGTTGGATCTGCCGAACAGTAACGACGCCCCGACGGTGCACTCCAGTGGCAGTCGCTGCGCCACCGGCCGCAGCAGCTCATCCACGTCAGGCGCGATCCGCTCGGCCACCGCCAGCGTCACGTGTGGCCGGCCGGCCGGCGCTTGGCTGGGGATGTCCGCGGCGGCCAGGTCCTGCCAGATGTGACGGATCGCCGCCTCGGTGTCGCGGTCGAAGAGCAGCTCGATCGAATGAACCATCAGCCGACCAGCGTGGTTACCCATTTTCGGTCGAAGGCCTGTGCGCTCATGGCGGCGAACTCGCCGGCGTCCATCCGTGCCGCACGGGCAGGCAGCGCGGCGCGTAGCGGCGCCAGCCGCGCCAGCGCGGACCGGTTTGAGGTCTCGACCACGCCCGGCTGCACCGGCCAGGCGCCTATCACCAACCCTGCACACGAAATACCTTGTGATGCAAGCGATTCCACTGTCAGCGCGGTGTGGTTGAGGGTGCCGAGCTCGGCGGTGGCCACCACCAGCACCGCGGCCCCCAGGTCGGCCGCGAGATCCCGCAACGTCACGCCTTCCTCGGCGAGTTCGACCAGCAAGCCCCCGGCGCCCTCGACCAGCGTCAACTGTCCGGGACGGTCTAGGGCGCGGATGAGTCTCAGCACGGTTTTGCGGGTGGGCAGTGACGTCCCGGCCTGCTCGGCGGCGGCCAGCGGCGCCAGCGGCTGCGGGTAGCGCGCCAGCCCGACCACCTTGGTGAGCCCCGACAACCGGGTCACCTCGGCGAGGTCGTCGTCACCCGCGTCGGTGCCGGTCTGCACCGGTTTGCACACCGCGACGTCGACGCCGGCCTGCCGCGCGGCCGATGTCAGGGCCGCGGTAGCGACGGTCTTGCCGACGCCGGTCCCCGTGCCGGTGACGATCAGGACCGTCAACGCCGTGCCGCGCAGAGCACGTCGGTCAGCACGGTGCGGGCCAGCTGGAGGTCGTCGGCGTCCAGCGAGGCGCGCGCGGTGAGCCGCAACCGCGACGTACCCGCCGGCACGGTGGGCGGCCGGAAGCAGCCCACCCGAACCCCGGCGTCCAGGCAGGCCGTGGCCGCGGCCAGCGCCACTTCCGGTGCGCCGAGGATCACCGACACCACCGCCGATTGCGGGACCGTGGCCACCTCGCAGATCTGCGCCAACGTGCCCGCATGCCGCAGCACCGCCTCGGGCCGCCACGGCTCCGCGCTCAGCACGCCCAGCGCGGCCAACGCCGCGCCCACCGCCGCCGGCGCCAGAGCGGTGTCGAAGATGAACGGCCGGGCGGCGTCGATCAGGTGATCACGCACGGCCGCGGATGCAAGCACGGCGCCACCCTGGCTGCCGAGCGCCTTCGACAGCGTGGTGGTCATCACCACGTCGGGCGTTCCGGCCAGTCCAAGCTCGTGCAGCAGCCCGCGACCGCCGGCGCCACGCACACCGAGCCCGTGGGCCTCGTCGACGATCAGCAGCGCGCGATGCCGGCGGCACACCTCGTGCAGCCGTCGCACCGGAGCCAACGCGCCGTCAGTGGAAAACACCGACTCGGTGATGACGACGGCGCGCTGCTCGTCACGCGACGCCAGCGCAGCGTCCACGGCGTCGACGTCGCGATGCGGGGTCACCACCACCCGGGCACGCGACAGCCGGCACGCGTCGACCAGCGAGGCGTGCGAGTAGGCATCCGACACCAGCAGCGAACCCGGGCCGGATAATCCGACCACCGCCCCCAGGTTGGCGGCGTAGCCGGAGGAGAACACCAAACCCGCTGCGGCGCCGACGAATTCGGCAAGCGCGGACTCGAATTCCTGATGCAGCAGGGTGTCACCGGTCACCAGCCGCGAACCGGTGGCGCCGGCACCCCAGGTGCGCAGCGCGTCCACGCCGCCATCGATGACGTCGGGGTGCTGCGAAAGACCCAAGTAGTCGTTGGACGCCAGATCGAGTTCGGTGGTCACCGCCGGGCGCGGGCGCAACGCCCGTCGCAGCCCGGCCTGCCGGCGCTGCTGTTCCACCGCCTCCAGCCAAGCAAGCGGGGAAGTATCGGTCTGGGTCATCGCACTAAAGCCTACGAGAGCCGGTGAGGCGCGCCACCTCGACCATCGCCGAGGTGACCTGCCCGATCTCGTCAGGCGAACAGATGAACGGCGGCATCGCGTAGACCAGGTTGCGGAACGGCCGTAACCACACGCCGCAATCGATAGCCGCCGGGGTGGCAACCGCCAGGTCGACAGCGCGGTCGCATTCGATGACGCCGATGGCCCCGCAGACCCGGACGTCGGTCACCGACGGGAATGCCCGCGCGGGTTGCAGACCGGCAGACAGCCCGGCGCTGATCTCGGCGACCGACGACCGCCAATCCTGGCCGAGCAGCAGCTCCACGCTGGCCACCGAGACGGCGCAGGCCAGCGGGTTGGCCATGAACGTCGGCCCGTGCATGAGCGCCCCGGCTTCACCGGAGCTGATCGTCTGGGCGACGTCGGTGGTGCACAGGGTCGCGGCCAGGCTGAGATACCCGCCGGTGAGCGCCTTGCCAACGCACATGATGTCAGGGCTGACACCGGCGTGGTCGGCGGCGAACAGCTCGCCGGTGCGGCCGAATCCGGTGGCGATCTCGTCGAACACCAGCAACACGTCGTGTCGCCGGCAGATCTCCCGCAGGTCGGCCAGGTAGCGCGGATCGTGGAAGCGCATTCCGCCTGCGCCCTGTACCACCGGCTCGACGACGACGGCCGCCAGTTCGTCGGCGTGGTCGGCCAGCTGCGCCTCGAACGCCGCGATGTAGGCGGTGTCGTAGTCGCGCGGCACCTGCGGGGCGAACACCTGCCGGGCCAGGATGTCGGTCCACAGCGAGTGCATGCCGCCGTCGGGATCGCAGATGCTCATCGGTGTGAAGGTGTCGCCGTGATAGCCGCCGCGCCAGGTCATCAACCGCCGTTTGCCGGGCCGGCCGCGGCTGCGCCAGTACTGCAGCGCCATCTTCACCGCGACCTCCACCGACACCGATCCGGAGTCGCAGAAGAACACCGTCGCCAATCCGGACGGGGTGATGTCGACCAGCAGCTGCGCCAGCCGCGCGGCGGGTTCATGGGTCAGCCCGCCGAACATGACGTGGTTCATCGTCGCCAGCTGCGCGGCCATCGCCGCGTCCAGATCCGGATGACCGTGCCCGTGGATGGCCGTCCACCAGGAGCTCATCGCGTCCAGCACCTCGACCGGCTCACCGTCGCGGATCAGCGTCAGCCGGGCGCCATGGGCGCCCACCGCGACCACCGGGGCCACCGTTTCGGCGCCGATCGTGCTGTAAGGGTGCCATAGATGCGCCGCGTCGATCGCGCTGATCTGCTCGGGTGTGAGCCCGGGAACCGCCGCGGCCATGGAGAACGAGGGTAGCGAGCTGTTCGTGGGATAGTGAGCCGTAGTGGGTGATACCGCGCGATAGTGAATGGATCTGCTCACGTTGTTTTCGTATCCGCTGCATCACCCGGCCATGTACCGTCACGCGCATGGGTGCGCAGCAGTTCGACGTTTTAATCGTCGGGGCGGGTTTCGGCGGCATCGGCGCGGCTATCCAG
>JAFAID010000015.1 GCA_019236925.1 Mycobacterium sp.
GTCGAGGTGCCCAACGCGTTGCCGCTGATTTTGGGCGGACTACGCACTGCGACGTTGCAGGTGGTCGCCACCGCGACGGTGGCTGCCTACGCCAGCTTGGGTGGGCTGGGCCGATATTTGATCGACGGCATCAAGGTGCGCCAATTCCACATCGCCCTGGTCGGTGCGCTGATGGTGGCCGCGCTGGCGTTGCTCCTCGACGGCGCGCTGGCATTCGCGATCTGGGCCTCGGTCCCCGGCACCGGTCGACTGCGCCGCAAGCCACCGCATGACTCCAATGTGACGAAATACGCCTCGAAATCACCGGAGCCGTCGCCTAACGTAGACCCGTGAGCCCAGCCCCAACGGAAGCGACGTCGAACTCCTGGTCGACGATTCTGACCTGGCGCGCACACGACGCCAGGCGGATGGAATCGGTGCGAGTGCAGTTGTCCGGCAAGCGAATCAAGGCCAACGGCCGCATCGTGGCTGCGGCCACCGACACCAACCCGGCGTTCGCCGCCTATTACGACCTGCAGACCGACGATCGCGGCGCGACCAAGCGACTCGGGATGACGGTCACACTGGCCGAGCGAGAACGGCAGCTCGCCGTCGCCCGCGACGAGGAAAACATGTGGCTGGTCACCGACCATCAGGGTGAGTCTCGCGCGGCCTACGACGGGGCGCTTGACGTCGATGTGGTCTTCAGCCCGTTCTTCAACGCGTTGCCAATCCGCCGCTGCGGCTTGATGGAGCGGGCCGACTCGATCACGGTGCCGACCATTTACGTGCGGCTGCCGGAGATGTCGGTGGCCTCAGCACTGGTCAGCTACAGCAGTCCACCCCCGGGAACTGATGAGGGGATCAAGGTGCATTCGCCGGTGTCCGAGGTAACGCTGACCGTCGACACCGACGGGTTCATTGTGGACTACCCAGGCTTGGCAGAGCGGATCTGATCACCCCGCCGGCGCGACCCGCCGCGGCCAACTCTTGGCGCCAATTCTCGGCGCCGACGAACACGGTGACGATCTCGGGCCGCGGGAAACTGTCGTAGCGGGTGCGTGCGGCGTGCCCGGCCTCGACAAGCTCGGCGACGGAATTGTTGTGCGCCAGCGATTCCCGGGCCTCGGTGAGCAATGCGATGGCCCGGTCCACCGTCGGCAGCAGTTGGCCCGAGTTGGCTTCACACATGGCCCGCACCAGGTCCGGTGCGCTGCCCGCCACCCGCGTGCCGTCCCGGAAGGACCCCGCTGCGAGTGCGAACGCCAGCGGAACCTCCGACGCGGTGACCGCCAGCGCTTCGGCGAGCAGATGCGGCAGGTGCGAGATAGCCGCCGCGGCGGCGTCGTGTTCGTCGGATCTGGCCGGCACGACGACCGACCCGCAGTCCAGCGCCAGCTCCATCACCATTGACCAGACCGCAGGATCGACATGGTCGTCCACGCTGATCACCCACGGGGCACCGGTGAACAGCCGGGCATGGCCGGCGGCCCAACCCGAGTGGGCCGTGCCCGTCATCGGATGGCCCCCGACAAAGCGCGGCTGCAGGCCGGCGGCGATGACCTCGTCGAGCACCGCGCTTTTGACGCTGGTGACGTCGGTGAGCGGACACTCTGGGGCCACGTCGCGGATGTGGGTGAGCAGGATCGGCAACGCCGGCATGGGGACGGCCAGCACGATCAGCGCGCCGACACCGGCGGCGTGGGTCAGCGCCTCGGTGAGGTCGGTAGTGGCGTCGAAGCCGTCGAACCGGGCCGCCTGGGCTCCTTCGACCGACCGGTTGTATCCGAAGGCCTCGCGGCCGGCTGCTGTCGCCGCACGCAGTAACGACCCCCCGATCAGTCCCAGGCCCAGCACGCACACTGGTGTGTTCGCCACCCCCCAAGGTTGACACATTCGTCGGGACAGGCGGCGCCCGATAGGCGGCCGACGCGACGCCGATCTGCTGGTGATGTGCTGGTCAATGGGCTCCAGCGGGACTAGCGTAGGCGCCCATGGGAGCACAGCGCGCTTCCGCGCAGTCGGACACGCCGGACGGATTCGGTGTGGCCGTGGTACGCGAGGACGGTAAATGGCGCTGTTCTGCCATGCCAGCAAAAGCCCTGACCAGCTTGACCGCCGCAGAAACCGAACTGCGCGAGTTGCGCAGCGCCGGCGCCGTTTTCGGACTACTCGACATCGACGACGAATTCTTCGTTATCGTGCGGCCGGCCCCTTCGGGAACCCGGCTGTTGCTTTCCGACGCCACCGCGGCACTGGACTACGACATCGCCGCCGAGGTGCTGGACAACCTCGACGCCGACATCGATCCCGAGGATCTGGAGGACGCCGAGCCGTTCGAAGAGGGTGATCTCGGGTTGCTCTCCGATGTCGGGCTGCCCGAGGCAGTGCTAGGCGTCATTCTCGACGAGACCGATCTCTACGCCGATGAGCAGCTGGGTCGCATCGCGCGGGAGATGGGCTTCGCCGAGGAACTGTCGGCGGTGCTCGAGCGTCTCGGACGGTGAGGTCCGACGAAGACCTGATCCGTGCCGCCCTGGCGGTCGCCGCTACCGCGGGCCCGCGTGATGTCCCGGTCGGTGCAGTGGTCGTCGGCGCCGACGGAACCGAGCTGGCCCGCGCGGTCAATGCGCGTGAGGCACTTGGTGATCCGACCGCGCACGCGGAGATCCTCGCCATGCGGGCGGCCGCGAACGCCCTCGGCGACGGGTGGCGGCTGACCGGAGCGACGCTGGCGGTCACGGTCGAGCCGTGCACGATGTGCGCGGGCGCGCTGGTGATGGCCCGGGTCGACCGCCTGGTGTTCGGGGCCTGGGAGCCCAAGACCGGAGCTGTCGGCTCGCTGTGGGATGTGGTCCGCGACCGACGAGTCAACCACCGGCCGGCCGTGCGCGGCGGGGTGCTGGCTGAAGAATGCGCTGCTCTGCTGGAGGTTTTCTTCGCCCGCCAGCGATTGGGGTGAGTACGGCGGCGTTGGGTAAGCTTTCCGGCGGTGGCGTGTCCGAGCGGCCTAAGGAGCACGCCTCGAAAGCGTGTGACGGGTAACCCCCGTCCGAGGGTTCAAATCCCTCCGCCACCGCCACAGCTATTCTTGTATTTCCGCTGGTAGAAGCGTTTTTTCCGGGGAACATCTGTGCGATTGGGCACCGCGTGGGCACAATTTGGGCACAGTTACAGACAACCCAACGCCCCCGAACCGTTAGCTGGACCGGGGGCGTCGAGCCGACCTGGGAATCCCCTGGGATCGCCCGCGCTTGGGCGCGACCGGAGCGAGGGCTGCAACCTAGCCAATTACCGTGCGGCTGAGTCCGCTCGCGTAGAGGACATCTCCGTGCCAGACGGTCGGAGGCTCAGCGAGCAATGCGACGACCTTCTGAGCCACCGTTCGACCCGGTTCGGTGCCGATCCAGGTGTCATGCGCGGCTTGGTCGGTCCACAGCTCCGTCTCCAAAATCGTGTCCGGCTCTTCGAGCGTCGCGAAGACACTGTAGGCAATAAGTCCACTCCCATCACCCAGATCGCGCCGTACGAACTCCCGGATCAGATCGACGACCTCGTCTCGCCTGCCGG
>JAFAID010000064.1 GCA_019236925.1 Mycobacterium sp.
CGGCGAAGATCCAAACGCTGCCGCAGACGGTGCGCCGGTCGCTGACCTGGGACCAGGGACCGGAGATGCGTGACTGGAAGCAGGTCAAGGTTGCCGCCGACATCGAGATCTTCTTCTGTGATCCACACAAGCCCTGGCAGCGTGGCAGCAACGAGAACACCAACGGGCTGCTGCGCCAGTACTTCCCGAAGGGCAGCGACCTATCCGTGCACTCCGCAGCAGATCTGGACTGGGTCGCCGCCGAGCTCAACGACCGGCCCCGCAAGCGATTCGGCTTCGCCAAGCCCGACGAACTCATCGGCCACCTGCTGCAGGCCGGATAGCCAAGCGCTTCCGGCTGAACCTGAGGCGGCGGGCGCGTGCAGGAGGGCAGGGCCACCGCCCTGCCCGCAACTCCCTGCCCAGGGCCGGAGGGACCCGCGGGTCAAGGGCCGACCGCAGGCCGGTCCCGCAGGGACGCGCAGCGCCCTTGACGCGCGGGCATGCCGGCCCGTATCCAGCGCCCCGCCGACCCGATCCCGCTACGCTCAACACCGACGAGCGATTCCGCTCGCGACGGGACGTGTTGCGACGACTGCCAGAATCCGCCGATCCCCTTACGGGATCTCGTTGCGAAGCAAAACAGCCCTAGCGCCCAGCGAAGTGGACGAACACGAGCCAGTCGGACAGGGCTATGGCTCGCGATCTCTTGAGATAGCCGCGAGTAACCCCCGGCCGTACCGCGAGCGCCGCCGACCCTCATTGACAAGGTCAATGAGGGTCGGCTACATCATTTGCACAACCGTATGGTTCCAGGATCCGCCACGACGATGAGAAAAACACGTCCGCCATTTTGATGAGAATTCCGCGACGCTGCGGGTCAAGCGGTCGGCCTCCGCCACGTGGGATGGGAACCTACACACGAACCTCCTCCATACTGGGCAGGCATTCAGCATCGGGACGTCCCGACGGAAAGGATCAAAATGAAGGTCGTGCTCGCTGGATTGGCAAGCGCCGCATTGGTTTTCGTGCCATCAGCCAGCGCCGACTTTCCCGACCTTGGGCCCTTTGTCGGAACCTGGCAAAAGCACGACGCGAAGCTCGTGATCGACAACACTGGCACAGGCGTCGATACCTACCCGGACATCGGGGTGTGTTCGAGTTGCTCGGAAGGCAATGCGCCGCGCGGCACCCTCACCTTCACGTTGACATCCGCCTTGGACGGCGTGGCCACCGGAAGCATCACCGCCAGTACCGATCCAGCGAATCACGCCGTCGGCGCGCCGGTGACCGCCACGCTCACCGCTGGCTCGCAAGGTCAACTCCTTCAGCTCACCGTCGACGGCATGCAGCAATTACCGTTCTGCGACACCACCGCAGAAGCAACCGGCCAGTGTGGCGCCTGAATTCGCCGAGGCACGCCGGTGAGTGAGTGTCAGACGCCCGCGCCGGGATTCAGCAGGCCCAACGGGTCCAACGCATCTTTGATGCGCTGATTCAGCGCCATCGCGTCGGGCCCGAGATAGCCGGCCAGCCAGGGGCGCTTCAACCGCCCGACACCGTGTTCGCCGGTGATCGTGCCGCCGAGGTGCAGGGCGAGGTCCATGATCTCCCCGTACGCCAGGTCGGCTCGCTCCTTCATCGCCGCGTCGGCGGGGTCGTACACGATCAGCGGATGGGTGTTGCCGTCACCGGCGTGGGCGATCACCGAGATCATCAGGTCGCGGTCGGCGGCGATTCGGGCGATCCCGGTGACCAGATCGGCCAGCGCAGGCAGCGGCACACCGACGTCTTCGAGCAGCAGCGGACCCTTCTCCTCGACCGCCGGAATGGCGAACCGGCGGGCGGCGACGAACGCCTCGCCCTCTTCCGGATCGTCGGTCGAAAACACTTCGGTCGCACCGTATTTGCCGAAAATCTCGGCCATGAACTCGGCGTCCTCGGCCCCGCCGTTGCCGCGTTCGTCGGAGGCCCCGAGCAGCAGTGCGGCGGCGCCGCGGTCCAGGCCCATCCGCAGCTTGTCTTCCACCGCGTTGATGGCGACCGAGTCCATGAACTCCAACATCGCCGGGCGCAGCCGCGCGGTCACCGCGAGCACCGCCTCGGCGGCGGCTTCCACCGACGCGAAGTTAGCGACCACGGTGCTCAACGGCTGCTGCGGCGGCACCAGTCGCAGCGTGACTTCGGTGATCACCCCCAGGGCGCCTTCGCTGCCGACGAACAGCTTGGTCAGGCTCAGGCCGGCGACGTCCTTGAGTCGCGGGCCGCCCAGCCGGACCGCGGTGCCGTCGGCCAGCACCACCTGCACACCCAGCACGTAGTCGGTGGTGACGCCGTATTTCACGCAGCACAGCCCGCCGGCGTTGGTGGCAATGTTGCCGCCGATGCTGCAGATCTCGTAGGACGACGGGTCGGGGGGGTACCACAGTCCGTACTCGGCGACCGTTTTCTTCACCTCGGCGTTGAGCAGTCCCGGCTGGCAAACCGCGGTGCGGGTGACCGGGTCGACCTCGATGTCACGCATCTTCTCGGTGGACAGCACGATGCCACCGACCACAGCGGTGGCGCCTCCGGACAGGCCCGTGCCCATTCCGCGGGTCACCACCGGTACTTGATGCGCGCTGGCCCATCGC
>JAFAID010000084.1 GCA_019236925.1 Mycobacterium sp.
CCGGCCGTGGTATCCCGCAACTGGCCCGCGTAGGGCGCCGCGACGACAACCCGCGCACCCCGGCGCACTGCGCTGGCGGCGGCCCCGACCAGCGCCGAATCGCCGGGGTCGTCGCCGGCCACGATCAGCACGTCGAGGGGGCCGATCCACGGCGGCGCCTCCGCGGCCACCACGATCGGCGCGGCCGCCCAACCACCCAACGTCGCGGCCAGCATGGTGCCTGCGGTCTCGGCGGTGCCTCGCCCGGCAATCCAGATCACCGTGCGCGGAGGATCATCGCCGCGCACCGAGTCCAGAGCGCCCTCGTCGAGCGCGGCCGCGGCGGCGCGAACCTGCGCACCCGCCGTCGACGCCGCCCGCAGCAGCCCGTCGCGATCCGCGGCCAGCAGGCCTTCGGTGTCGTCGAGGTCGATCGTGGCCTGGGTCGCGTTCACGTCGCGGCCTTTGTCTGCCCCGCGGCCTGTCCGTTCACCTGCTGGCGAATTTCACCGGCCACCTGCTCGACCACTGCTTCCACGTCCTCGACGCAACGTCCTTCCACATTGAGCCGCAACAGCGGCTCGGTGTTGGAGGTCCGTAGGTTGAACCAACTGCCCTCACCGAGGTCCACCGTCACCCCGTCCAGATGATCGATGGATTGAATCCGGGCGGCGAAGGATTTCAGCACCGCGTCGACGCATGAGGCCGCGTCGCCCACGGTGAAGTTGATCTCGCCGGATGATTCGTAGCGCTGGTAGTCGGCGGTCAGCTCCGACAACGGCCGCTGCTGCTCGCCGAGCGCGGCCAGCACGTACAGCGCGGCCAGCATCCCGGAGTCGGCACCCCAGAAGTCGCGGAAGTAATAGTGCGCCGAGTGTTCGCCGCCGAAGATTGCACCGGTGTCGGCCATCAGTGCCTTGATGTAGGAGTGCCCGACCCGTGAACGCACCGGCGTGCCGCCCCGCTCGACCACCAACTCCGGCACCGCGCGGGACGTGATCAGATTGTGAATCACGGTCGCACCGATTTCCCGGCTCAGCTCGCGGGCAGCGACCAGAGCGGTCACCGTTGACGGCGACACCGGCAGGCCACGCTCGTCGACCACGAAGCACCGGTCGGCGTCTCCGTCGAAGGCCAGCCCGATATCGGCACCGCTGTCGCGCACGTAGGCCTGCAGGTCGGCCAGATTCGCCGGGTCCAGTGGGTTGGCCTCGTGGTTGGGGAACGAACCATCGAGCTCGAAGTACAACGGCAACAGCGTGATCGACCCGATCGGACCAAGGACCGCGGGTGCGGTGTGGCCGGCCATCCCGTTCCCGGCGTCGACGGCCACCCGCAGTGGGCGCAGCCCGGAGGTGTTGACCAACGACCGCAGGAAGGCGCCGTAGTCGGTCAGCACGTCTTGGTCGCCAACGGTTCCGGGCGGCCCGTCGTAACCGGGAACGCCGGCGATCAGGTCGTCACGGATGGCGGTCAATCCGGTCTCGGCGCCGACGGGTTTGGCGCCCGCCCGGCACATCTTGATGCCGTTGTAGGCGGCCGGGTTGTGGCTCGCGGTGAACATTGCCCCGGGGCAGTCCAGCAGCCCGGAGGCGAAGTAGAGCTGATCGGTCGACGCCAAACCGATCCGGATCACGTCGAGGCCCTGGGCGGCGACTCCAGCCCCGAAGGCGGCGGCCAGCGACGGCGAACTGTCGCGCATGTCGTAGCCGATGGCGACTTGCCGCGCATCTTCGTGCCGCATCAATCTGGCGAAGGCGGCGCCGACGTCGGTGACGAACGACTCGTCGATCTCCTCACCGACGAGACCTCGAACGTCGTATGCCTTGACCACACGGTGAACAGCCGCGGCGGACCGAGACATAAAAGGGCTCCTGATGGGTGGGACGTTTCGTGGTCAGCCTAGTCCGGTGACGAGCCGGGCCGGGACGGCCCGAAGAGGAACCGGACAATGAACACTAGTCCTGCAGGGTTACCAGTCGGGGGGGTCGCCCAATCAAGACGGTCCCGTGACGGTTACTAGTCGGTGGGGTCGGGCAACACCCGTAGGTGGCCGCGCCGGCGTCCGTTGCCGGCGGGGCGCTGCCCGGCCTGGGCCAGCACGCCACCGGACGGTGCCGCCGTCGGTGCACCGGCATGCTGGCCACCGAAGTCGTGAAATCCGTTGACCGGCGCACCGCCGGCGACCGCATCGCGACCCTCCCGCACAGCTTCGGCCAGCGCGACCAGGTCGTCCTCGTCGGGATTGGTGGCCAGCGGACCGGAGTGCCGGACAAGCTCCCAACCGCGTGGCGCGGTGATACGACCGGCGTGGCTGACGCACAGGTCCCAGGAGTGCGGGTCGCGCGAGGTTGCCAGCGGGCCGATCACCGCCGTCGAGTCCGAGTAGACGAACGTCAGCGTCGCCACCGCGTAATGCGGACACCCGGGCCGGCAACAGCGACGCGGAACGTTCACGATCGAGAGGCTATCGTGCGGAAACGTCCCCACAGCGCCGGACACGCGCATTCGCCAGGGCCACGATGTCCAACCGTTACCATCGCCGGGTGAGCGATTCGCGCAGCTCCCGCCCCGAGGGGCGCCCGGCGCCCAGAAGGGTGTCGCGCCGCGGGCGCGAAATGCGCGGGCCGCTGCTGCCGCCGACGGTGCCCGGGTGGCGTAGCCGCGCCGAGCGCTTCGACATGGCCGTGCTCGAGGCCTATGAGCCAATCGAGCGACGCTGGCAGGAGCGATTGTCGGGGCTCGACGTGGCGGTCGATGAGATCCCACGGATCTCGGCGAAGGATCCCGACAGCGTGCAGTGGCCGCCAGAAGTAGTCGCCGACGGGCCGATCGCGTTGGCTCGATTGATCGGCGCCGGCGTCGACGTGCGCGGGAGCGCTACCCGGGCGCGAGTTGTGTTGTTCCGCAAGCCGATTGAGCGGCGCGCGAAGGACACCATCGAACTCGCCGAATTGCTGCATGAAATCCTGGTGGCCCAAGTAGCCACCTATCTGGACGTGGAACCCTCGGTCATCGACCCGACGATCGAGGACGAGTAACCAGCGGGCGATCGCAAGCTCGGCGTAGCCGCGCGCAGTCCCCCGCAAGCGGGTGGTGCCCCCAGGTCGCCCGCCGACAAACCGAGTCGAGCGCGTCAGATGATTCCGCGTTTGAGGCGCCGGCGTTCCCGCTCGGACAGGCCGCCCCAAATGCCGAACCGCTCGTCGTGCGCTAACGCGTAGTCAAGGCATTCGGCCCGGACCTCGCAGCCCAGGCAGATTTTCTTGGCCTCACGGGTGGAGCCGCCCTTCTCGGGAAAGAACGCCTCGGGGTCCGTCTGCGCGCACAACGCGCGGTCTTGCCACTGGTCGGTCGTAACCTCTGCGAGTTCGAAGTCTTCGACCGCATCGGGGACCAAACTCAAACGGGGCCTTGGGGTTACCCCAGTCATCGGCGACCCGGTAGTGGTGTGCGGTGTGCCTCCCATTAGGCCCCGAAGGTGCTCATAGGACATGCTCCGCCTCCTCACCTGGTTTCGTTGATCGTGAATGTCACCACTGTTTTGATGTGCGGCCATCTTGATTCGAACAAATGATCGAATCTCGGTCTGCGACACCGAATCCGGCCGGCCAACCGAAATGACACTGTTGTGATTACACACGGGTGAGTTGCGCTTTGCAAGCGATTCGGGCGATTTCCATACCATCTCGTGATCATTTTTTTGCGACACTGAAGCCGTTGCCGTCCCGGCGTGTCGGTCACACCCCCTCCCGGACCGCTACCGCGACGGTTCGAGCCGCCGCTCGCCGGGCGTACTGTCGTGCGGTGTGAAGGTCACGGTTCTGGTCGGCGGGGTTGGTGGCGCGCGCTTCCTGCTCGGGGTGCAGCAGCTGCTCGGTCTGGGCCAGTTCGCTTCCGGGCCTGGACTCCCCGGCGACCACGAGCTGACCGCGATCGTCAACATCGGCGACGACGCCTGGATGCACGGGATGCGCATTTGTCCCGACCTGGACACCTGCATGTACACCTTAGGTGGAGGTGTAGACCCGCAACGGGGCTGGGGACATCGCGACGAAACCTGGCACGCCAAGGAGGAACTCGCCCGCTACGGCGTGCAGCCCGACTGGTTCGAGCTCGGGGACCGGGATCTGGCTACCCATTTGGTGCGCAGCCAGATGTTGCGGGCCGGCTACCCGCTGTCAGAGGTGACCGCCGCGCTGTGCGACCGCTGGCGACCGGGAGCCAGGCTGCTGCCGGCCAGCGACGACCGCTGCGAAACCCACGTTGTCATCACCGATCCCGTCGACGACAGTCAACGCGCGATCCACTTCCAGGAATGGTGGGTGCGTTACCGCGCGCAGGTGCCAACGCACAGTTTCGCGTTCATCGGCGCTGAAAAGGCCCACGCCACAGCCGAAGTCACAGCAGCTATTGCCGACGCCGACATCACCTTGGTGGCACCGTCGAATCCAGTGGTGAGTGTCGGCGCGATCCTGGCCATCCCGGGCATCCGGGGAGCACTGCGAGCGACCAACGCCCCCATTGTCGGCTACTCTCCGATCATCGGGGGAAAACCGTTGCGCGGCATGGCGGATGCGTGCCTGAGAGTGATCGGCGTGGCGTCTACCGCAGAGGCGGTGGGCCAGCACTACGGCGCGCGAGCAGGCACCGGCATCTTGGACTGCTGGCTGATACATGACGGTGACCATGCCGAAATCGACGGGGTCGCAGTGCAGTCGGTACCGCTGCTGATGACCGATCCGAAGACGACGGCCGAAATGGTGAGCGCCGGCCTGGACCTCGCGGGTGTGGCAGCGTGAACAGCTCTCCGGCCGGCGACGAGCACGGCACCGCTTCACCGATTGAGATCCTGCCGGTTATCGGGCTGCCCGAATTCCGGCCCGGTGACGACCTGAGCGCCGGGATCGCCGCCGCAGCGCCCTGGCTGCGCGACGGCGACGTGCTGGTAGTCACCAGCAAGGTGGTGTCCAAATGCGAGGGCCGGCTAGTGGACGCGCCCGACGACCCCGAGGCGCGAGATGATCTGCGGCGCAAGCTCGTCGACGCCGAGGCTGTTCGCGTGCTGGCCCGCAAAGGTCGTACGCTGATCACCGAGAACAAGCTGGGCGTGGTTCAGGCCGCGTCCGGCGTGGACGGCTCCAACGTCGATGCCGACGAATTGGCGCTGCTGCCCGTCGATCCCGACGCCAGCGCCGCGACCCTGCGCGCCGGATTGCGCACACTGCTAGGCGTGACCGTCGGCGTCGTGGTCACCGACACTATGGGCCGCGCATGGCGCAACGGCCAAACCGACGCTGCCGTGGGCGCGGCCGGTCTGGCCGTGCTGTACCCCTACGCGGGTGCCGTCGACCAGCACGGCAACGAATTGTTGGTTACCGAGATCGCGATTGCCGACGAGATCGCCGCCGCGGCCGATCTAGTCAAGGGCAAGCTGACCGCGATACCGGTGGCCGTGGTGCGCGGGCTACCCGCCGGCGTCGTCTCCGACACCGGCGCAACGGCGCGCCACCTCGTGCGGTCCGGCACCGACGACCTGTTTTGGCTGGGCACCGCCGAAGCGCTGGAACTGGGCCGCCAGCAGGCCCAGCTATTGCGACGCTCGGTGCGCCAGTTCGCCGACGAGCCGGTGCCACCGCATCTCATCGAGGCCGCCGTCGCAGAGGCGCTCACCGCGCCGGCCCCGCACCACACACGGCCGGTGCGCTTCGTCTGGCTGCAGACGCCCGCTATGCGCGTCCGGCTGCTGGACCGGATGCGAGACAAGTGGCGCTCCGACCTGTCCGGTGACGGAAAGCCCGCCGACGCTGTGGCCAGGCGGGTCGCGCGCGGGCAGATCCTTTATGACGCACCGGAAGTCGTGATTCCAATGCTGGTACCCGACGGCGCGCACGATTACCCCGACGCCGCCCGCAATGACGCCGAGCACACCATGTTCACTGTCGCGGTGGGGGCCGCCGTACAAGCGCTGCTGGTGGCATTGGCCGTGCGCGGGGTGGGCAGCTGCTGGATCGGCTCGACGATCTTCGCCGCCGACCTGGTCCGTGCCGAGCTGGGGCTGCCCGACGACTGGGAACCGCTGGGCGCCGTCGCGATTGGTTACCCAGAGCAGCCGCTGACAGAGCCCCGCGATCCGGTGCCGGTCACTGATCTGCTGGTACGCAAATGAGCCTTCGTCAGTCGGCCATCGCGTTGCTGCACGACTGGCGGGCGCCCAACCGCGGGCAGGACTCGTTGCGTCACGCCGTGTTGGCGTTTCTGGAAGCGCGTGACGACGCCTGCCTTCGCGGATGTGTGCCAGGACATGTCACCGCTTCAGCGTTGGTGCTCGACCACTCCGGCGGCCAGGTCCTGCTGACGTTGCATCCCCGGCTGGGCCGCTGGGTGCAGTTGGGCGGGCACTGCGAGGACGACGACGGCGACATCGTCGCGGCGGCACTGCGGGAGGCCACCGAGGAATCCGGCGTTGACGGCTTGCGCATCGAACCCGACTTGGTCGCCATACATGTCCACGCGCTCACCTGCTCGCTGGGTGTGCCAACCCGCCATCTCGATCTGCAGTTCCTGGCCCATGCCCCGGCCGGGGCGCACATAGCGGTTAGCGACGAGTCGGTGGACCTGCGTTGGTGGCCGACCGACGGCTTGCCCGCGGGCTCCGACGAGGCGCTCGCGTATCTGGTCGACCGCGCAGTTCACACGTCGGACGAGTAGCGGATCCCGCCGTCGGGAAGGACCACTCCTGGCCACACCCGGGCACCGCGGAGCAGTTCGCAGCGCGCGCCGATGTCGGCGCCGTCGCCGATGACACCATCGCGGATCAGCGCCCGCGGGCCAATGCGCGCGCCGAACCCGATGATCGAGCGCTCGATCACGCTGCCGGCCTCGATCCGCACGCCGTCGAAGATGACCGCGCCGTCCAACCGGGCGCCGGGGCCGATTTCGGCGCCGCGCCCGACCACCGTGCCGCCGATGACCAACGCACCGGGCGACACCGCGGCGCCATCGTGCACCAACTGCTCGCCGCGATGCCCGCCCAATGCCGGCGAGGGTGCGATGCCGCGCACCAGATCGGCCGACCCGCGGACGAAGTCTTCCGGGGTGCCCATGTCCCGCCAATAGCTGGTGTCGACGTAGCCGTACACCTTAACGCCGTCGGAAAGCAAGGCGGGGAACACTTCACGCTCGACGGACACCGGGCGGCCTTGTGGAATGCGGTCGATGATCTCCCGGGTGAACACATAGCATCCGGCGTTGATCTGGTCGGTCGGTGGATCCTGTGTCTTCTCTAAAAACGCTGTGACCCGGCCGTTTTCGGTGGGCACGCAGCCGAACGCGCGGGGGTCGCCCACCCGCACCAAGTGCAGCGTGAGATCGGCCTGATGCCTGTGGTGACAGTCCAGTAGCTGCCCCAAATCGGCTCCGGACAGCACATCGCCGTTGAACACCATGACCGTGTCGTGGCGCAAACGGCTTGCGACGTTTGCGATTCCGCCGCCGGTGCCCAGGGGTTGTTCCTCGGTGACGTACTCGATCTGCAGACCGAGCTCGGACCCGTCACGGAACTCGGCCTCGAACACCGCCGGCTTGTAAGACGTGCTCAGGATAACGTGCTCGATACCGGCGGCGGCGATCCGGGACAACAGGTGGGTCAGAAACGGCAGCCCGGCGGTGGGCAACATCGGCTTGGGCGCCGAGAGTGTCAGCGGCCGCAGCCGAGTTCCCTTGCCGCCGACCAGAACAACCGCATCCACGTTGGTCACGAGCGCCACTCCTCCTCATCGCTTCGCTCTGCATCGTCGCCGACGCGCGTCAC
>JAFAID010000285.1 GCA_019236925.1 Mycobacterium sp.
CGCGCGAAGCTTCACCGCCGCCAGCTCGATGGCCAGCGGGATGCCTTCCAGCAGCCGGCACAACTCCACCACGGCCTCAGCGTTGTCGTCGGTGATCTGAAAGTCGGGATCAACCGCGCGAGCCCGCTCGATCAGCAAACTCACCGATCCGTCAGCAATCAACTGCTCGGCCGGAGTGCCCGCTTCGGGCACACTGAGCGGAAAGACCGGCCGCAGCGCTTCGCCGGCGACAGCAAGCGGCTCGCGACTCGTCGCAATCACACGTAGATGCGGAGCTTCGCCCAGCAACACCGACACCACGTCCCGGACCGAGGCCAACACGTGTTCACAATTGTCAAGAATGACAAGCAATTTGCGGTCTGCCAGAAACGACATCAACTTCTCACGCGGCCCGGTAGCCGACTGATCGCTGATACCCAACGCGTTGACCAACGCTGAGTCCACTTCGTCAGGGCCGGCCCCGATACTCAGGTCGGCAAGTCGCACCAACCAGGCACCGTCGGAGAACTTACTGCTAACGCGATATGCCAATTCCCGCGCAAGCCTGGTCTTGCCCACGCCACCTGGGCCGGTCAGCGTCAGCAGCCGGGACTCCGACAGTGCCCGCTGGGCGGCATCGAGCTCATGCCTGCGCGCGACGAGCCGATCCAACGGCGCGCCGACCCGCTCGCCTCCTCGCCGAGGCCCCAGGGCAGAGCTCATGGACGAATCGTAGGCCCACCACAACAGGGGCAAGCGCCGAACCACGCGGTGGTGTCGGCCGGTATCTCATTCAACCGGCGAAAACGCAGATTAGATCTGGCGGTCGTGTCCTCGCCAGTACGGCTCGCGGATGTCCTTTTTGAGGACTTTGCCGTTGGGACTGCGTGGAAGGGACTCGACGAATACCGCCCCCTTCGGTGTCTTGATGCCGCCGAGCTTGGGCCGGCAGTAGGCCAGCAGCTCTTCCTCGGTTAACTCGGCCCCGTCGTTGAGTTCGACAACTGCGGTTACCGCTTCGCCCCAGTCAGGATGGGGGACACCGATCACCGCGCAATCCTGAACCGCGGGGTGTGTCCAAATGACCTGCTCGACCTCGCTGGGATACACGTTGAACCCGCCTGTGATGATCAAGTCTTTTTTGCGGTCGGTGATGCGCAGAAAACCCTCATCGTCGTAAAGCCCAACGTCGCCGGTGTGCAACCAACCGTCGATAATCGTTTCAGCGGTCTTCTCCGGGGCGTTGTAGTAGCCGTTCATCACCAGGTCGCCGCGCACACAAATCTCGCCGACTTCCCCGGTCGGAAGAATCGTGCCGTCCTCACCGAGGATTTCGACACGCACCATCGGTGCCGGTCGCCCGGTGGCCGATAACCTCGAGTCGTCGGCGATTTCGCCGTTGCGGAAGTGCTCTTCAGGTCGCATGTACGCGATGGCGGTCGGCGCCTCGGCCTGGCCGTAGCCCTGCAGCATGACCGGCCCGAATACCTCGATCGAGCGGCGCAATTTCTCGGTAGACATCGGTGCCGCACCGTAAATGAGGTACTTCAGCGACGAGAAGTCGCGCTCCTCGATGCCCGGCATCTCCAACAGTCGATAGATGACAGTCGGTGGCAGGTACACCTCGGTCACCCGGTGCCGCTCGATCAGATCCAGTAACTCGTTTAAGTCCATCCGGTTCATAACGACGACGGTGCCGCCGCGGGCCGTGCACGGCAGTGTGAGGGTGCCGGCGGCGTGGGTCATCGGTGCCGCGACGAGATTCACGATCGGCTCGTCGCTGCGATACGGCACGGCGAACATGTGGTGCAGCGCGCTGACCGACAGGCTTCGATGCGTATTCATCGCCCCTTTCGGGGGCCCAGTTGTCCCGCCGGTGGGCAGGATCGCGGCCACCGACGCCTGGTCCGGAACGTACTCGGGAAGTTCGTTGCTCGCGGATTCAATGAACGACGCGAGTGGGCTAACTTCGGGCGTCGACGCCGCTTCGTCAGTGTCACCGAGCGCAATCACGGTGTGCAATTGGGTCAGTTCGCCGCGGATTTTGTTGGCGACGGGCAACAGCCGGTCTTGGCAGAACAGCACTTCGCAGTCGAAGCCGGCCAACAAGCGCTGGATTTCCTCGGGCGGGCTGGCCGGATTGACCGGGACCCAGGCCATTCCCGCTCTCCACAGCCCAAGAACGCAGGCCCATGCCAACGGGTCGTTGCCTGCCAGCACCGCGCCTTTTGCCTCATGCCCGATCCCCCGGTCGAGCAATGCGTTGCCGACCCGGCAGGACAATTCGCCGATCTCGGTGTAGGTATAGACTCGCTCCCCCGCAATAAATGCCGCGCCGTCGGGGTTGGCGCGCCACCCGCGGTCGAAAAAGTCACTTACAGCCATCTCGTCACCTCTGTCTTAACCGTGCCTCGCACCTCGGTGCAGTGCCGAGGTCAAGTAGCCGAATTTCATGTTCAGCAGGTGGTTTTCGCCGTCCTCGATGCGGGCAGCGCGCGCGTCACGGAACAACTTCTCCATCGGGTATTCGCGAGTTAGCCCGTAGCCGCCGAACAGTTGCAACCCCTCGTCTGCCACCTCGAAGGCGAGGTCGGTACACGTCACCTTGGTTCCACCGGTGTAGTAGGGGTGCTTGGCCGGCGAAAGCAGCGTGTACTCCGTGGCGCGCCGCGAAAGCGCGCGCATAGTTTCGACTTTGCGGGCCATCGCGCCGAGCCGGCTTTGTACCATCTGGTGCTCGGCGAGCAGCGCTCCGCCCTGCCGCCGCACGTTCGCGTACTCGACAGCGTGCTCCAGCGATGCGCGGGCAAGACCGGTGATCATTTGGCCCATTGCCACGCCCGCCGTCGACCAGGTTGCGGCGTGGCCGTGCCAGTACTCGTCACCGAGCGAGATCGCATACCGCACCGGAACCTTGACATCGTCGAAGAAGAGCTCTCCCTGGGGCAGCGGCCGCTGGCCGAGTTTCTCCAGCGGCTTGCCGTGGGTCACACCCGGTAGGTCCAGCGGCACGATGACCTCCACACCATACGGGTGGCCGTCGGCGTCGAAGAATCCATCACCGTAATCAGCGACGATGGTCAAGATCGCGACCTGCGCGACAGGACCGTTGGAGACCCAGGCTGAACTCTGACCATTGATGATGATGTCACCGCCGCGGATCTTGGCGGTCAAATTGCCTTTATTCCCTTGTGCGGCACGGGGGTGACGTTCCTCCGGGTAAAGCATCGTGCCGTCCGAGCCTCGGTCGGGCTGGCTCGCAACCCAAGCGCCCAACTTGCCCGCAGTGAGATCGATGAGCTCCTGATTGCCGATTCGCTTGGCCATCATATTCGGAAATGATGCCGCGGCGAGCGATACTGTCAGTCCCACGTCGCCCCAACCGAATTCCTCGATAACGATCGCCTGAATACGCGCCAGTGCTTGGGGCGGAATGTCGTCTGCGGTGGCGTCGAACTCGATGCCCGACGCCGCCACAGTTGCGACGAACTCCCAGTATGGCGACTCCGGCGCGATAGCCTCTTCGGCGCTTAGTTTGTCGATTGCGATGCCGGCCGGCCGCATCACGTCGGAGGCGAACTTGTGCATCGCTTGCTGGATGTCTCGCTCTTCGTCGCTGAGAACCTCGAAGCCGGTCAGTTCCACGTACGGCAGTTGTGGTCGCACTGATGCGATCTGGTGGCGCTCAATCTGCTGTGTCATCATCGTTTCCTTTGTGCTCCATGAAACTTCAGCGTGCAGCGGCGAGGATCGCCGGAAGGTCGCGTTCGTGTTCGAGGTCTTGCAACCCAGCCAGATGTTGTAGGGCCTCCTTGACTCCGGGGGCTGTCGACAGCGCCCTGATGCCGTCGTTTTCGCTGGCGAAACCAGCGAACTGCGCGTTGACCGCTGAGTCGAAGACGGACTTTACGACCTGGTTGATCGCAGCGACTGCACCTGGCGAGCGGCTCGCGACGCCGCGCACCAGAGGCTCTACGTAGCCGGCGATTTCGTCACCCGGGATCACACGATTGACCAGGCCGTAGGCCGCGGCCTCTTCGCCGGTGAAGTCGCGGGCTCACAGGATCACCTCTGCTGCGCGCGCCGGCCCGATCTGCATCGCCAGCCGCGTCGTGCCGCCACCGCCGGGCAGGATTCCGCCACTGGCCTCGGGGAAGCAGAACCGGCTCTGCGGCGTGGCAAACCGCATCGTGGTGGCCAGCAAGAACTCCAGCCCGGCGCCGCGGCAGATGCCGTCGACGACGCTGATCGTGACCTGGGGCAGTGTTTGCCATGTTGTCGTCAGCGCCTGGACGGCATTGATGTCGTCATACTGGCTTTGCGGTACTGCGGGGTCGCCGCTGATCACTTTGACGAGATCGTCGAGATCGAAGTGGGCGATGAAGAATTCGGGGTTAGCGCTGCCGAACACCACCACCGCGGTCTGTGGGTCGAATGCGAGGGAGCCGGCAAGGTCGAACAGCTCGCCGACCATCGCAATGTTCATCAAATTCACTGGTGGATTGTTGAAGTCGACGTAAAGGATGTTGTTCTCACGGCGGACGTTGAGCGTTTGATAGGTCATCGTTGATCCCTTGGGTAGTGCCGATGGATTGTCAGGAGCTGAGAATGGTGACGGCGGCGACCGCCTCTTCGCCGCCGTAGAGGCCGCCGCCGTTCTCGGCCAATGCCACTCGCGCGCCCGGAACCTGGCGGGTTCCGCAGTCGCCGCGCAGCTGGTGGACGAGCTCGTAAATCTGCGCGAGGCCGGATGCGCCCATCGGGTGGCCCTTGGACTCCAGTCCCCCGGACGGGTTGACCGGCAGTCGTCCGCCCAGGGCGGTCTCCCCGGATTCGGCCAGCTTGCCGCCGCCGCCGATCTCACAGAAGCCGAGCATCTCGGTCTGCAGAAGTTCACCGAACGCGGAGGCGTCGTGAACTTCGGCCACCGAAATGTCATCGGGTCCCAAACCGGCCTGCTCATAAGCTGCCTGGGCAGCTGCTCGGCTTACCGAACGATCCCAGGCGTCAAGCCGGCGCGCGGTCCCGGTCCGCAAGACACTGGCGCGCAACCGAATTGGATGGGCGTCACGTAGACGCGATAGACCGTGTGCATTGCACACGATCGCCGCCGCGGCACCGTCGGTCAGCGGCGCGCACATCGGCACCGTCAGCGGCCCCGCCACCGGCCGAGCCGCGAGGATGTCTTTCACCGACAACGGTGTCCGGAAATGGGCGAGCGGGTTGTGCACCGCGTGGGCATGGTTTTTTTCGGCGATCACAGCGAGCTGGAGCTGGGTGGTGCCAAAGGCCGCCATATGCGCCCGGGCCAGCGCCGCATACACGTCCATGAACAGGCTGTGTGAGCGTTCCGTATCGGGGGCCGCACCACCAAGTTCTTTGAGGGTTTCGCGGAGTCCGACTGGGTCATTGACATCCACACCCCCGTCGAAAACTTCCAGCGACTTCTCCTTGTCGCCGACGTTGAGCTTCTCGACGCCAACGGCCAGCGCCACGTCGGCCGCGCCGCTGCGCACATGCATGACCGCCTGGTGGAGCGCAGTGGCGCCGGTTGCACAGGCATTTTCGACATTGACCATCGGTATGCGTTCAAATCCCATGGACCGCAATGCGATCTGGCCTGCTACGACGATCTGACCTTCAAGTACGCCCTGGCATGTGTTGCCGAAGTACGCGGCTTGAACATCACCGCGTTGGATTCCCGCGTCTGCCAAGGCTTGGCTGACGGCTTGTTGAGTGAGGTCTTTGACCGAGGCGTCTGGTCGAACCCCGAAGGGGGTCATGCCCACACCGACGATCCAGACAGGCGCGTTGGTCACGTGACGGACTCTTCGGTGAGCCGCGCCAGGCCGTAGGACTGCAGAGCGCCGAGAAGCTCGCGGTGTCCCACCAACTCGGCCGGCGACCGGAACCCCACCCCGTTGTGGGTATTCCCGAGCAGGCGCATAGCGACATAACCCTGAATCAGGCCGGTCATCTGATATCCAGAGGTGCCGTGGATAACCGCACGCGCCGTGACGTTGTTGCCGCGGCCGGTGCACCAGTCGACAGACCTGTGCACCTGGCGGTTCTCCCGCGGCGGTGTCGTCGGCGTCATCGAGGCCGCGACGCGGTCAAGGACCGGGTACAGCTTTTCTTCCGGCAACCACTGAAACACGACCTTGAACATCCGTTCGGCTGCGCGAACCCGGTCGGGAATGTCGCGAGCCTGGTTTTGCATTGCCACCAACATGCGGCAGTTCCGGACCCGACGATCGTCGCGAAAGAACACCGGCATTGCGGTGCCACCCCAGTTGAGGGCCGGAACCACATAGCCCGTGCCCGGTACGACGACATCTTGCTGATAGATGCCGTCGTACTTTTTCAGCACGTTGTCTTCGAGGTAGAAAGCGTCAGTACGGATTACGTCGAAGATCGACTGGGTGGAACCGACGGTGGGGACCGCCGCGACGTATTCGCCCAACTCGAGGGTGTCGACGCCAGGCGTCTCCAACACGATGCGGGCCGCAATATCGGGCACCGCATATTGAATCGAGACGGCGGTGGACACCGCCCGCCCGGCGGCCGCGAACTTCGGACCCCAATGTTCGAGTAGCGAAAGATGATGCTGCTGCTCGCCTGCGGTGTCCAGGTAATGACAACCCGTGGCCAGCGCCGCCTCCAACACCGGAGGTGCATACCGCAAGAACGGTCCGACCATGTTGCAGACGACCTGCCGGCCGTCGAACAGCGCTATCAACGATTCGCGGGATCCGTCGACCGCGGCGATCTCGTAGTCGGCGGTTTCAATGCCGGGTACGGAGTTCATCACCTCTTGGAGCTTGGCCTTGTTTCGGCCAGCAGCCACAAACGGAATGCTGTACTCGCGCAGGAACTCTGCGACCAATCGGCCGGTGTATCCGCTCGCTCCATAGATGACGACCGGGCGCGCCTCGCTCACGGCTGCTCCTTCTCAACGTCTTTGTTGTTCATGCAGCAACGATGCGGGGCTGTGACGCCTCGCACATCGTTGCAAACACCCCACCCCATACCTGCGGGCATACGTGTCTTGGCTCATACCTGTGGGCATACCTGTCTTCGCGTGCACCGGTCGACAGCTCGGCGCCAGTGCTCTAGTGCAGGTCGAGGCGCAGTTCGCGCGAAACCGCGGAATTCTGCTGCCAGACGGCACGTTAAGACCGCACTCGGCTGACGAGCAAGCGAGCTCAGGGTGGATTTAGTGCGTCGCCATCACGACGCGCGGCGAGCGATCCAAGCTGCCACTTGGGCGCGAGAGCTGAATCCGAGTTTGGCGAGGATGCGTTCGACATGGCCATCGGCGGTGCGCTTGGAGATGACCAGGCGCTCGGCAATCTCACGATTCGATAAGCCGCTTTCGATCAGCTCGGCCACCTCGAGTTCTCGCTTGCTGAGTGGCGCCCCGACATCGGTGCGCCCGGCTCTGCGCCGGTCATCCCCAACACCGAGCACGAAATCGATCACGTCGTCAAGATCACCGAAGCGATGAGGGTTATGACGATCATCGGGCCGACGATCTGCGTCCTGGGGGAGCGCACGCCCAGCAGCGAACCGAGATAGCTGTGGGCCGAACGCATCGATCGACGTGCCTAATGTCCGCCACACATGGCCCGCAGCCGCCGAGAGATTCTGGGCACGGGCAACTTGTTTGCGGTCGGATTCAATCCAGGACAGCAACTCGGTGGTCAGCGCCACGCCAATACCGTCGGCCATCATGCGATCGGTTTTGAGCACCGTCCGGGCGCAGCGTTCCGCCTCATCGAGGTGACCAAGTATCCAGTACGCAACCCCAGCCGCCCACTGGGCATACGCCCGCGCATTCTGCTCGCCTTTTTCCTCACACAACGCCACCGTCTCGCCACTCATCGCCAGCGCATCCTCGGCATGGCCGCCGATCGCGAGTGCGCAGGCGAGCATGTAGCGGGCGGTCAGTTCCATTTCCCGATCCCCGCGAGCGCGGTGTCCGTCGACGGCAACCCCAAGTCGGCGAACGGCCTCG
>JAFAID010000289.1 GCA_019236925.1 Mycobacterium sp.
ACCGGCATCGGGCCAGTGGATTATCTGCGGTAGACGCCGCTGTTGCCTGATGTCACTGGCGGCGTAGTCGATCCGCGTTTCAACACCATTCCGTTGAGCGACAACTTGACTGGTGTGCGGCTGGTCCGCGGCTGGCGGCGACCGTACAGGCCGGGGCGCCTCGAGCGCGTCATGGTCGAGAAGCCGCGCCGCAGATGCGTTTCCTTGTCTGCGCCTCACCCGGGTGAATTGCGCGCCCGGATGAGGACAACTCACCCCATGCGCAGCGATAGTGGTCGCGGACCTTACCCGCGACCGCGAACCGCATAGATCACCGTCTCGACCAACTGCGCCGCCAACGAAGGCAGTGCGAGTTCGGCAGCGACCATGCGGTGAAGGACACACGCAGAACGGAGACACCATGTCGCAGAATGCGGCCACCGCCATCATGACTGATGGGCCAGGAAAGTCTCGAACGACCGCCATCGCGCCTCTCGTCGCACGGTATGGTCTGGTCATAGTCCTGGCCTGGTTCGGCGCCATGAAGTTCACTTACTATGAATCGCATGGCATTTCACATTGGGTTGCCAATAGCCCTTTCTTGAGTTGGTTCTACAGCATCATGTCCCTCGACGCCTTTGGTCGATTGAACGGATCGATAGAATTGATTACTGCAACACTGCTGGCCGTCAAGCCGTGGTTCCCGAAGGCTTCCGTGGTGGGCGGCATATTCGCCTCGCTGTTCTTCGTGACCACGCTGAGTTTCATGATCACGACCCCCGGCACCGGCGAGGCGTCTGCTGGTGGCTTTCCCATTTTGTCGGCAGACGGGGAGTTCTTGATGAAGGACATTGCCCTCATAGGCTTAGCGCTGTGGTTGCTGGCGGACGCGATTGACGCAACTCGCAGACAGGCGACGCTCGCCAAAACGGACTGACACTCCCGCTGATGAAGTTGCATAGGTGCCGACGTCGTTTGCGTCATGGCGTGGCGGCCATACCCGTCCTATGTCTGCTAGCGGGAACCTCACGCCGCGCAACGAAACAGGAGCCAAGATGACACCGCCAACCGGCGACCATTATGACCTCATCGTCCTCGGCGCAGGCTCCGGCGGATATGTGGCAGCTATCCGCGCCGCACAGCTGGGCATGACTGTCGGGATAGTTGAGGAACGCTATTGGGGCGGGGTGTGCCTCAACACGGGCTGTGTTCCCTCAAAAGCGCTGCTGCGCAACGCTGAGATTGCCTCTATCATCACCCACCAGTCCGCCACATTCGGCATCTCCGGTGACGTGAGTCTCGACTACTCCCGTGCCGTGTCGCGCAGCCGCGAAGTTGCCGAGGCCCGGGTCCGCGGCGTGCATTTTCTGATGCGCAAGAACAACATCGCTGAGATCGACGGCCACGGCCGTTTCACCAGTCCCCACAGCCTTCACATAGACCTGCGTGAGGGAGGCATCAGGTTAGTGAGCTTCGACCACGCCGTCATCGCGACCGGATCGCGGGTGCGCATGTTGCCTGGAGTTAGCCTGAGCGACAACGTCGTCACCTACGAGCAACAAATTCTCAGCGCCGATCTGCCCGAATCCATCGTGATCATCGGCGCCGGCGGCATCGGCATGGAATTCGCCTACATCCTTCACAGCTACGGCGTACGCGTCGAGATCCTCGAATTCGCCGACCGCGCCCTTCCGAACGAGGACGCCGATGTCTCACGAGAACTTCAGCGGCACTACCGGCGCCGCGGGATCACGATTCACACTTCCGTCCGGGTGGACAAAGTCATCGACCATGGTGAGCACGTCGCAGTCAGCTACACCGGCGCTGACGGAACCTCCGTCACCGCGCAGGCCGCGCGCGCGTTCATCTGCATCGGATTTTGTCCCAACGTCGAAGCAATCGGTCTCGACGCCGCCGGAGTGCGTCTCAGTGCCGGTGGCGCTATCGACATCGACAACTACATGCGCACATCCGCGCCGCACATCTATGCTGTCGGCGACGTAACCGCCAAAGTTCAACTCGCCCACGTCGCTTCCGCACAAGGCGTGATCGCTGCCGAAACCATCGCCGGCGTGGAGACGATGCCGTTGGACTACCCGATGATGCCGCGAGTGACGTTCTGCCAGCCACAAGTCGCCAGCTTCGGCTACACCGAAGAGCAGGCCCGCGCCGCCGGTCACGGCCTGCGGGTCGCCACGTTCCCCATGCAGGCCAGCGCCAAAGCCCACGCACTGGGTGAACGCGGCGGTTTTATCAAAATGATTGCCGACGACGCGCATGGCGAGCTTCTGGGAGCGCATTTGGTGGGCGGCGAAGTCAGTGAGCTCCTCCCCGAGTTGACGCTGGCGCAGCTGTGGGACCTCACCGCTACCGAGCTGGCACGAAACATCCACACCCATCCCACACTCGGTGAAGGGTTACAGGAATGCTTTCACACCCTGACCGGGGAGGCCATCAATCTATAGTGGAACCGCGGCACGCAACCGGTCGCCGATTGACGTCCACCGATCCGTATCGCGTTGACCCCCAAGGCCACTCACCCGTGCCGAGGTGACACTGCAGCCGTCGACCACCGAACGCACCTGCCTACCAGCCGCAGATTCGCCGCCGCCGACGCGATCCGCACGGACCTAGCGACCCGCGGCATCACTCTCGAGGACACTGCTGATGGCACCCGATGGTGGCGCCAGGACAGGTGAGGACTTCACCACATCGCCTCGATCACCCGGGTGAATAGGTGGTTGGGGTGATGACAGCTCACCCCGCCTGGCCGCAGCCTCAGTAAGAGCGGATCCGGGCGGATTGTCGCACCGCTTACGGGACGTCGCAGCACGACCGAAATATTTTGGCGTACAAGGTGATCGGCCTCGCACTCACTGAAGGAGAACATGTGTCACACGAATACAACAAGAACCCGGCCGCGACGCGTTGGATACTCGATTGTGAGTGAATCGCCAAGGCCGATGGGCAGTATCGAACGCAGTGCCCACGATGGACTACAGACGATCATCACCGACAACGCCCAAGACGGTCGGTTCGAGGCCACTGTAGGCGACCAGGTGATCGGTCGGCAGCCCTACCGCCGCTACCGCGGCCACATCGTGTTGATGGCCACCGAAGTCGACACGCAATGGCGTGATCGGGGCGTCTCTTCGGCGATGATCAGCGGTGTGCTCGCACTGATCCGGCGAGCCGGACACACGGTCATTCCGCGGTGCAAGATCACGGGTGACTACATTCTGCGACATCCTGAACACCGGGACTTGGTGGCCGACCAATATCAGGGATTGCTCCGCCCCGTGTCGCGGCCCGCTGCGCCAGCGGCTCCGGACAGCGCCTAATCGATCTCAGACTCAATGCATTCGAAAAGGGTGGAGATGACTGAGGCTTATGTTTTGGGGGGTGTACGAACCCCGTTTACCCGGTATGGCGGCACCTTGTCGGGTATTCGGGCCGATGACTTGCTGGGGATGACGATGAAGGGCGCCTGCGACCGGCTAGGTGTGCCGCTCGGTGCCGTGGAAGACATCGTGGCTGGTTGCGTGAACCCTGCTCACGAGGGCATGGGCGATGTCGCCCGGTGGGCAGCGTTGGCTGCCGGATTTCCTGACACTGCGGCGGGGGCCACGGTGAACAGATTTTGCGGATCATCACTAAGCGCGGCGGTAACCATTAGCCATGCGATCAAGGCTGGCGACCTCCGCCTGGGTATCGCCTGTGGCGTCGAGTCGATGTCTCGATCGGGATGGGCGCTGATGAAGGGCGAAGCCGCATTCAGTCCCCGAGGTCCGGTTCTCATGCTCGACACCATGTGGAGCGGCGCTGGAGGACCGCCGAACCCGGTGTTGCTGGCGCGCAACGCTTACATCAGCATGATCGAGACCGCGCAGAATGTCGCTGACCGCTATTCACTG
>JAFAID010000321.1 GCA_019236925.1 Mycobacterium sp.
GTTGTCCGGGTAGAGGAACGGCTGACCGACCGACTTCTTGTAGGCGTAGGCGGCGATGGTGGGCAGCTTGGCCAGCAACCGGATCGTGGACAGCTGGACCTGCTCGGTGTCCATCGGGTCAAGCGAATCCGGGTAGTACGCGGAAAGCGCGTTGACGGTGCTGGACAGCACCGGCATCGGGTGGGCGTTGCGCGGGAAGCCGTCGAAGAACCGCTTCAGGTCCTCGTGCAGCATGGTGTGCAGCTGGATCTGGCGGGTGAAAGTGGCCAGCTGTTCCTTGGTGGGCAGCTCGCCGTAGATGAGCAGGTAACTGACTTCGATGAACGTCGACTTCTCGGCGAGCTGCTCGATCGGATAGCCCCGATACCGCAGGATGCCGGCGTCGCCGTCGATGTAGGTGATGGAACTCTTGCACGAGGCGGTGTTGACGAAGCCGTTATCAAACGTCGTATACCCGCTCTTGGCCAGCAGCGAGCCGAGCGCAATGCCGTCGGCTCCCTCGCTGGCGTGGACGATGTCGAGATCCAACTCACCACCCGGGTACTTCAGAGTGGCGGAGTCGTCGTTTGCGGCCACTGGAACCCCTTTGCGGTCTCGGCTGATGCTGGCCCTACAAGGTTGCCACAGCTGAAGGTAGTCGCTATCGGGGCGGCGCGCCTGCGCGGGGTCGGGTCGCAGATAACACAGCTTTACTCGATCTTGACCGCGTGTTGAATCCCCACACGCACGATCGGGGACGTGACTACGCTTCAAGCCGTGGAGCTGGGGGTTTTGGGACCTCTTCAGGTCCGACAAGGCGGAGCGCCCGTCGCTGTCCCGGGCGCTAAACCGCGCGCCATTCTCACGATGCTCGGGCTGCACGGCGGCTCAGTTGTGTCGGCCGACACGCTCCTCGAATTGCTCTGGGGCGAGGATCCGCCGCGCACCGCGGCGAAAGCCCTGCAGACCCACATTTCCTCGCTGCGTCGCGCCCTGGGCGACGGCTTTGTGTTGACGGAGGGAGCGGGTTGGACCCTCGCCGAGAGCGAGGTTGATGCTTCGCGTTACAAATCGGCCGCTCGGCTGGGACGTGATGCGGCCACCGCCGGCGACACCAGCCAGGCGGTCGCACGCTTTGAGGAGGCGCTGACCCTGTGGCGCGGAATCCCAGAGCTGCCCGACGGGCAACGCGGGCTATCCGAGAAGACACGCTGGATCGAGGGCCACGCCGCGCTCGTGGAGGACCGGGCAGACGCGCTGCTCGCGACGGGTCGCGCCGCGGAAGTCGTGGGCGATCTCGAGGCGGCGGTGGCCGAGGCGCCGCTGCGCGAAAGGCGTTGGGGCCAGCTGATGCTCGCCCTCTACCGTGCCGGCCGTCAGGGCGAAGCGCTTGCCACTTATCAACGGGCACGGGCGCTGCTTGCCGACCAGCTGGGGGTCGACCCGGGACCAGATCTTCGCCGACTCGAGGCCGCAATCGTCGCGCAGGACACTGCGCTGGAAATCCCTGCGGCACAGGATCTTTCGACGGTGACACGCGCCGTGACCTTTCTGCTGACCGATATCGAGGGATCGACCGCCGCGTGGGAGGCAGATGCCGACGCGATGGCGGTGGCGCTGGCCCGCCACGACGAGCTGGTGGAACAGGTGGTCACGTCGCGCGGAGGACGGCTGATCAAAACGCGCGGCGAGGGCGATGCCACGTTTTCAGTGTTCGAGCGGCCATCTGCTGCCGCAGCCGCTGCCATCGAACTCCAAGACGCGATCAGCCACGAACCCTGGGCGTTGCGACAGCCCATGCGAATCCGGGTGGCACTACATACCGGCGAGGTCGAATTGCGCGACGGCGACTACTTCGGCCGGGCGGTCAACCGGGCCGCTCGGCTGCGCTCGCTGGCCGAGGGTGGGCAGATCCTGTGCTCGGGTGCGACCGCTGAGCTCGTCATCGACTCACTGTCCGACGATGTCGTACTCACCGACTTGGGGATGCGCCAGCTGAAAAATCTCGCGCGCCCGGAGCACGTTTTCGAGCTCCGCCTGGAAACCGACGACGACCAGCGTGCGCCAGTCTCACCCGATGAGCCGATGCAGCGCCCAAGTCTGCCCGCCGTGCTCGCCGGCCCCGGCCCGTTCGTGGGGCGCGGACGCGAGCTCGCGGGGCTGTTTTCGGCGTGGCAGACCACACTCGCGGGCGGCACGAACGCGGTGCTGATCGCGGGCGAACCGGGTGTGGGCAAGACACGGCTGGCCGGGGAATGGTCTCGGCAGGCCTACGACCAGGGTGCGCTGGTGATCTACGGCCGCTGCGACGAGGACCTCGGCGCGCCGTACCAGCCGTTCGCGGAGGCCCTGCGTTCGCTGGTGCCGTGTCTCGGTGCCAAGGGGCTGCGGGGGTTGCGCGGCGTGGAGGCTCTACTCGCGGTGGTCCCCGGGCTGACCGATGTGCTACCTGATCTGGCCGCGCCGACTCGCGCTGACCCGGATACCGAACGCTTTGCACTATTCGACGTGGTCGTCGCGCTGTTGGGAGTTGCTTCCGCGCGCGCACCGGTCGTCCTGATTCTCGATGACCTGCACTGGGCAGCCAAACCCACGCTGCTGCTGTTGCGGCATCTGCTGCGCTTCGGCGAGCAGGCTCGTGTGCAGATCGTCGGCACCTACCGCAGCACCGACCTCGACCGCTCCCACCCGCTCGCGGCGATGCTCGCCGACCTGCACCGCGACGGCACCGCCAATCGCATTGCGCTCAGCGGTCTGGACGAGGACGACGTGACCGCGTACGTCGCGGAGGTCGGCTACGACGACGAAGAGCTGGCCCGGGCATTGGCGTCGGTCACCGGCGGCAACCCGTTCTTCCTCATCGAGGCACTGCGCCACGTGGAAGAAAGTGGCGGACACTGGGATCCGAGCACCCTGCCGCAAGGCGTTCGCGAAGCGGTGACCCGCCGCCTGTCGCGGCTTACGCCGGAGACCAACAAAGCCCTCGGGGCGGCGGCGGTCGTCGGCAGCCGATTCGGTTTGGAACTGGTCGAGCGGGTCGTCGGTGAGGACCTCGTCGACGCGTTCGATGAAGCCTGCAAAGCAGGCATCGTGATCGAAGAGCCAGGCGGCAATTACCGGTTCAACCACGCCCTCGTCCGGCAGTCGTTGCTGGCGGAGCTGGCGTCGGTGCGGCGGATGCGGTTGCACCAGCGCATCGCCACCACGCTGGAGGAGCAGCCCGGCGCCGATGACGAGCTGCTGGCTGAACTGGCTTACCACTATTTCGAATGCGCGTGGGCGGGTAACGCGGCCAAGGCCGTTGACTACTGCAGGCGTGCGGCCGACCAGGCGATGGCTCGCCTCGGTTACGAGGCCGCCGCCGACCTCTACGACCGGGCCCTGCACGCGCTGGAAGAGATTGACGAGGAGCTGCCGGATCGCGACGATCTAGCGACCGAGCTACTGGTCGCGCGCTGCGAGGCGCTGCTGGCCGCAGGCGACGTGACCACGGCGGCGGGTGCCGTCTCCCAATTGCAGCGAGCGACAACCGATTCGACGCGACTAGCGGCATGGGCGACGTGCTTCGACGGCGAACTCTCGATGCTGGTCCACCCTGAACGATTGGATGAAATCGAGGCCGCGCTGGGCGTGGCCGCTGCGAAACTGGCCGAATTGGGTGATGCCGCAGGCGAAGCGAAGGCGCACACCGTGCGCGCCTCGTGCCTTGCCCGCCTCGGGAGAGTCGGCGACTGCGAAATCGCCTTGGACGACGCACTCACCGCGGCGCGGCGCGCGGGTGAACACCGCCGGGTGAATGCAGTGTTAGCCGGCGCGCCGCTCGCGGCGCTGTGGGGACCCAACCCGGTTCCGCGTGCGGGCGGTCGGTGTCTCGACGTGGTGCGGCTGCTGCGCATCACAACCGATTCGCCTGCGGTGGAAGCGACGTCGACGCGATGCCAGGCCGTCTTGGAGGCTTTCCGTGGGCGCGCCGAGGCGGCGCGACGCATGATCGACTCGGCCCGGCGCACGGTCACTGAGCTGGGTCTGCGCCATGCGCTGCTAGAGGT
>JAFAID010000070.1 GCA_019236925.1 Mycobacterium sp.
TGGAAGATCAGGCCCAGCGTCGACTCCTGAGTAGAGTTAAGGCCCAACACCTTTGACAACAGGATCGGGCCGAAACTTGCAATCGTTGCGCGCACCGGAACACCGATACCCTTGGTGCCCAGTGACAGAAAGTCGACGGGAAAGGCGCTCGCCTCCCACTTGTCGCCGGTCTCCTTGGCGCGCGCGGTGATCTTGTCGTTGCTCTCACCGGGGCGCGACAGACCGGACAGGTCGCCTTTGACGTCGGCCATAAACACCGGCACGCCCGCCGCGGACAGCTGCTCGGCGATCACCTGCAGCGTCTTGGTCTTGCCGGTACCGGTCGCTCCGGCCACCAAACCGTGCCGGTTGACAGTGGCCAGCGGGATGCGGATTTCTGCGGCTGGGTCTGTCGTGCCGTCGACGACGACCGTACCCAACTCCAGGGCATGGCCCTCGACGGCGTAACCGGCTGCGATCTGCTGCGCTCGAGCCACTGGAGTTCCCGCCGATGCGCTACTCGGTGCCGAGTCGGAGCTCATGGCGACCTCTGCCTCCCCTACTAGTCGTAGTACCGACAACGCATGACCTTACTTGCTGATGCGCCCAGCCGGGGTGGCTGCAGGTCTGGCAGCTAACTTTGCCTACTGTGAACGCTGTGCGAGACGAACTGGTGTGGATCGACTGCGAAATGACCGGGCTGGATCTGCGCTCGGACAAGTTGATCGAAATCGCCGTCTTGGTCACCGATGCTGACCTGAACGTTTTGGGCGATGGCGTCGACGTGGTGATCCACGCCGACGACGCTGCGTTGTCATCGATGATCGACGTGGTCACCGAAATGCACACCCGCTCGGGCCTCATCGAGGAGGTTCGCGCTTCTGCTGTGGACGTGGCGGCGGCGGAGACGATGGCGCTCGACTACATCCGCCAGCACGTCAAACAAGCCAAAACGGCACCACTGGCCGGCAACTCGATCGCCACCGACCGTGGTTTCATCGCCCGCGACATGCCTACCCTCGACTCGTTTCTGCACTACCGGATGATCGATGTGAGCTCGATCAAAGAACTGTGCCGCCGCTGGTACCCGCGCATCTACTACGGCCAGCCGGCCAAGGGGCTGGCGCACCGCGCATTGGCCGACATTCACGAATCCATCCGCGAACTGCAGTATTACCGACGCACCGCGTTCGTGCCGCCGCCGGGGCCTGCCACCAGCGATATTGCCGCGGTGGCCGTCGAGCTTGGCGGTGAGGCGACCACGCCGGAGGCAATCGATTCGGCCGCCGAGGGCGCGAACGGCTAGTATCGACGTCGCCGCTTGTCGACTCATGGGTCCGGCCGGCGGCCATGGTGGGTGTAGTTCAGTTGGTAGAGCGTCAGGTTGTGATCCTGAATGTCGCGGGTTCGAGTCCCGTCACTCACCCCAACAGGTCAGAGGGTGTTTTCGCCCTCTGACCTTTTGCATAGGGCATAAGCTGAAGCACGCAAAGGTCCAGGACAGGTCCCGCTGGGAGGCCGACGATGACAGGTCCCGCTCGCAGTCTGGTCGCTCGTGTCGTCGCGGTTGCGTTCGTCCCGATGGCGGCCGTGATGGTCGCGGCGCCGGGAATTAGCTCGGCGCAATGCGACCGGAACTGGTCACGGAATGTGTGGACCAACGAATGCAAACCGCCACCGCCCGTGCCTGACTGGTACATACCCAAGCCGGCATGGGCGCCGTCATTCGCACCGGCGGACATCCCGCCGCCCCCTCCACCGCCGCCGTGGGCACAGCAGCTACAACTCCGCCCGGTATGGGACGGCGGTCATGGACAGTGGGTCTGGATAGGGATCTAACGGCGCCGACCGCTTCGCGGGCCTACGCCTTGGCGTTACCGGCGTGCCACTGATCCCACGGAATGTTCCAGTCGCCAAGACCTTCGGTGCCAGACAACGTAGGCCCGACTGTATTGATGATTTCGACGACGTCGCCGCGCTTGGTGTGCTCGTAGAACCATTGCGCATTGCTGGGATTGACATTAAGGCAGCCATGGCTGGTGTTGGTGTGACCCTGAGCGCCGACGGACCAAGGAGCCGAATGCACGAAGACACCGCTGTAGGAAATCTGCGTGGCCCAGTCGACCTCGGTGCGATACCCGTCGGGCGAGTAGACCGGTACTCCGTACGTCGACGAATCCATGATGACATGCTTGAAGCGTTCACCGACGACGTAGATGCCGTTGGCCGTCGGGGTCTTGTCCTTGCCCATCGACGTCGGCATGGTCTTGACGACCTCACCGTTGACTCGCACGGTCACCATCTTGGTGGTATCGTCGGCGGTCGCGATGACCTCGTCGCCGATGGTGAAGTGGGTGTGCAAGTTGTCCTCGCCGAAAACCCCGTCGCCGAGGTCGACGCCATAGGTGTTGACCGCGACGTTCACGGCGGTGCCCGGCTTCCAGAAATGCTCAGGGCGCCAACGAACTTCACGATTGTTCAGCCAGTAGAACGCACCTTCGACGGGCGGATCCGTGGTCACTACGATGGCCTTTTCGGCGGCAACGCGGTTCGCGATGTTCTCGTCGAACCGGATCGCCAGCGGCTCGCCGACGCCGACCACCTCGCCGTCGCGCGGCATGGCATACGGCATCGCCAAGTTCTGCGGCGAGTGGGTCTGGAACGTCATTTCGCGGGTGGCCACCCCACCCAGCCCTCGCGCTTTGGCGGTCAGCGTGTAGCTCCTGTTGTAGCCCAGCTGCTCGGTGGTCGACCAGCGCACGCCATCGGGGCTGAGTTGACCGCTCAGCGACCGCCCGTTTTCGTTGACCATCTCGACGGAGGCCAGCACGCCGTCGTCGGCGGTCACCGTCACCGGCCTGTCCACCGGGACGCCCACGGCGCCGTCGGTCACCGAAGCGCTGACCTTGGGGACGAGCAGGTCGCCGTACGGCGTGGCCTTGTCCATGATGGCCTTCGGCGGCGGGTTGCTGCCGCCGCTACTGCAGGCCCCCGCGCCGAAAACGGCAAGCGGGACCATCAGCGCGGCCACCCATCGGCGGCACAAGCGTTGACCCGTCATCAAGCGGCCTGCCACGTACCTTGCTCCCCCTTGCGACCTCGCAACCCTGTGTTACTGGCGAGTATTCTAAGCGGTAGACGACTGTTAACAGTGACCAGCGGACAATCTCGGACTCGGCGATTTCGTCCGGCCACGGAATCACTGTTATTGTCGCAAACGCAGTCCAGCAGGATTCAGGCGCCGTTAGCTCAGTTGGTAGAGCAGCTGACTCTTAATCAGCGGGTCCGGGGTTCGAAACCCTGACGGCGCACTCAAAACCTATTTCTGGGAAAGCAGCGGCTCCGACGGAAGCTCTGGGTGGTCACGTCCGGCACACCCAGATCCTCGCGGACGGTCGCCACTCCCTGCCGAAGTTGTTCGGGTCGCGCCATGTTGCCGCCGTGGACGGGAAGATAATCACCGGATGCTGGCCCCGGTAAAGCAGTGAACGACGTTGCCGCAGAACGTCGATGGCGAAGCTGGAGAGGGCAATCGTGCGGCGCCCGGCCGCGGTCTTGGTGTCGTCCACCCCGGTCAACGAGCTGGGCCGGCAATGCCTCCTTCGACTCGAAGTAAAAATAGAACGTCGGACGTGAGATGCCGGCGGCCGACAGCGATCTGGCTAACAGATGCGTCGCGGAATTCGCCCGAGTGCAGCATCCGTTCCGATCGGGCTGCGACCGCGCGACGCCGTTGCACGGTCACAGGGTCACTGGCGCTCAGTTGTCACACAGTCACGGTGTAACCGGATGATGCGCCTAGCCCGAGGTTTCCACTGAACGGCCACAACCCCTCATGAGGCCGGCCCCGACACAGACTGGGGGAATACAGGCCTCGAACACACAGGTTGTTGCCGGCATGCCGGCTGGAGTGATCGTCTCGCCTGACCGCAGCTCCCACAACGTAATAGACAACGCCATCTCGATGTCGCGTGCCGCCCACGAGGCCGGTGTGCAACACGTGTGGTTGCCACAGAATTTCGATTACGATGCACTCGCGCTGGCGGCGCTTGTCGGCTCGGCTGTTCCCGGCCTTGGCGTTGGCACCTCGGTGGTGCCTGTCAACCCGCGACACCCGCTGATTATCGCCTCCGGTGCACAGACAGCTCAGGCTGCCTCGCACGGCAACTTCAGCCTCGGACTGGGCCTCGGCGCGGCTTCCTTCGAACGAAAGACTTTCGGCATCTCGCCGGCCAACACTGTTCAACGACTGCGCGAGCACTTGCTGGTGCTGCGCTCAATCCAAGAAAGCGGCACCGTCGACTTCCACGGTGAGGAGCTCACCGCTGTTGACCCCGGCATCGTGCCGGTCGCGTTGATCGGAAGCAGACCATTTCCGATATACATCGCAGCGATGGGGCCGCGGGCACTACAGCTGGCGGGCGAACTGGCCGACGGAACCCTGCTCAATCTGGCGGGACCACGCACGATTGAACGGTTCATCGTGCCCACGATCGGTCAGGCGGCCGCCGATGCCGACCGGCCGGGCCCAAAGGTCATCGCGATGGTGCAGGTCGCGATCACAGACGACGCGGACAAGGTGCGCGCCGAGACAGCCGCCCGCTTAGCCGCCTATGAGACCGTGCCGTCGTACCGGAAGGTGCTGGACCGTGAGGGCGTCGCACATGCCGCTGAGCTGGCGGTCATCGGCGACGCACGAGCTGTGACGGGAAAGTTGAAAACTTACCTCGATGCTGGCGCGACGGACGTAGTACTTGTGCCACTACAAACCGAACTCGACGATCTTCGAGAAGTTTGGGACCTCGCGGCCACCTTCTAGCTTGACTTCTGGCTTCTTTGGCGTGCCCCCGACCGTCCCCGCGTCCGCTTGAGCGAAAGTGGTTGGCTAGGCGCCCTTGGGGCCCACTTCGTCGGCAGCAGCGCGCATCCGACCCGACAATCCAAGCAGATCGTGCTCGCCCACCCCGTTGGGCACGGTGTAGGCAAGCTGCCGCAACTCGACGGAGTAGTTGCGCAACTCGACGGCGTAGTTGCGCAACTCCTGGCGGAGCCGCGCCTCAACTGTAGGCATGATTTCTTCCGGTGGTAGGACTGACTGAAACGCCGGACTTTTCGATAGCCCGAGCGGACTTTTCGACAGCCAGACTTCGACCCTACGCTCTCCAGCCGCCTATATGCGATGAACCTGGGGCATTTTCATGAGAGTTTGACAAACCGTTTACAGTCCGAGCACCCCACTCCAGCCCGTCGACCGCCGCCCGCGCCGTGTCATCGCTGGCGTGCCCGTACGCGTCGCCGGTGATCGAGACACCGCTGTGACCGAGCAGGTCGGCGACCGCTTTGATGTGCACGCCGGATTCAAGCCAGCCGACCGCGACTGAATGGCGCAGCGTATGCGCACCGATCCCTTCCAGGGCCCGCGGTCTTGGCGGCGGCTTCGACGACGCGCAGCAGGTTTGCGCGGGTCTACAGGAGCGCCCAGCTCGGTGGTGAACACCAAGCCGGATTCGCGCCACTGTCGCCAGCCAGAAATCTGCGACTCGGCGATTACTCTCTCACTTGGCGATTGACGAGGCCGGTAACTGACCGAGAATCGATCTCTTCGCCTCCGTCGCCCTGGTAGACGCGATACTGCTCGACTACCGTCCTCTCCCCATCTGGGTATGTGTGCGTCGCGCTTGTTGTGTCGTCGGCTGTTTGCGTGACTTTGATCCAGTCGCCAGACTTCGGATCCTGGAGCATGTCACCCTCGCGGATCTCCGCGAGCGGCACCTGTTCAGTTGCATGTTCCGAACTCATCTAGCCTCCCAGATCGTTGCCGTAGGTCGGCTTCGTCCACCCTCGGATGATCGTCCCGGCAATCACCTTTAGGATTCTCTCGCCAACGGTGCCGGTCAATGACAGATTTACCGGGCTGCCCGCAATCTCCCAGTTCTGCGAACTTGTGACGTTTGTAGTCGCGTGGGCGCTGACCGATCTAGGTGGCGCACACCACCGCTGGACACGCGGCAAATTTGCCATCGCGACT
>JAFAID010000219.1 GCA_019236925.1 Mycobacterium sp.
GTAGCCGTCGACGTCGAGGACGCCGCTCTTCTGCGGCGGAACCAAGAATGCGGCCAGCAGAAACGCTCCCACGGCCACCACGGCCGCGACCTCCCCCGCTGCCCGAACGAACGGCAAGCCCAGCGTGGTCACCGGACCCGGGTCGGGTAACCCGGTTGCGGTCAGCGCGGCAGCCACCGACAGCGCCGCGATCCCGGCTGCGGTGCAGCCGGCCAGCACCGCCACTCCGGTGAGCAGCGGCCAAACCGCCGCGCGGCGCCTAGTGGCCGGAGCACCCGTCATGGATCAAGAGTATGGACCCGCTGCCTGCCGGAGCGGTGCAGGCATTGCTCATTGACCGTGCCGCTCGCCGCGCGCCTCCAACTCGCGGGCAACGAACTGGTTGCGCGCGATCTGTGCGACGTGGTCGGAATCCTGGAGAATAGCCTGCAATTCGCGGCGAAACGCGATCCGGCGCTCGGCCAAGTCCGGGGCGGGCTTCAGCAGGTCCTGGTCGGCAGCTACTTGGCGCGCGGTCGCGAACAGTAGCGTGGACACCGGCTCGCTGCTGCGCACCCGGCCTTGCGCGACGTACTGGCGGCCGACACCGAGCGCCAATTTGGTCAGTTCCTTCTCGCCGATCTCCGCCGGCGCATCGCGCAGCACGTCGGCCACGATCTCGTAGGCCTCGAAGAAAACCCGCAGCATGGCGTCGGACATCAGCGGCCGTTTGGCGTACAGCATCGCGTCGATCTCAGCGCCGCCCGCGGCGACGTGGGCTTCCCAATCCTGGTGCCACGCCATCTCGTGGGCGATGTTGTCCCGGAACGCGGCCGAATCGGCGAAGTAGAAGTCGAATTTCAGCAGATCCCGCAGCCGCATCGCCTGGTTCCAGAAGGCCTCCAGCCGATTACCGTCGGCGTGACCGGCATGCGCCAGCGCCAGTTCGACGATGGAGGTCTCCAGAAATGCGTGTATCACCGAGTTGCGGTAGAACGCTGCGGTGTGCTCGTCCTCGGGGGCGATGCGCCACACCGGTTCTCGGCCACTGTCGATGCGGGTGACCGGATGGCCGTTGGATAGGGCGTCCACCGCCGCCCGGACACCTTCGGGTGTGCGCAGCCGCAGCGCGCTGGTGGTCATTGGGGTGTGCTTGCGTTCGAGATAGTCCAGCGAGTCCTGCAGGGTGTGGTGCAGCTGCCCGAGCGTTAAAGCCACCCCGTGGGTGGCCAGCAAAAGCGCCGATACCAGACCGGTGGCATTCACTGGCGTCGCTTGCAGAATTCGCCATGCGACTTCGAACGACATTTTCTGCAGTGCAAGCCGTTTGGCGGCCTCGTCCGAAGCTATCGGGCCGTGCGGCGGGCCGAGATATTCTCGCATCGAGACGGCCTCGGGGAAGCGAACGTAGATCTTGCCGTAATTGCGTTCACCCTGAGCCTTGATGAAGTTGTAAAGCCAGCTGAGCCCCTCGGGCCGCTTTTCGCCGCCGCGGGCGTAGGCGGCGTACTCGGCGGTTTCGTGCAGCTGGTCGAAGCTGATCGAAACCCCTTGCAGTAGGATGTCTTCGCTGCGACCCTCGAGATAGGCGTCGGCCACATAACTCATTAGTCCAAGCTTGGGCGGTAGCATCTTGCCGGTGCGCGAACGGGTGCCCTCGATAGACCAGCTCAGGTTGAAGCGCTTCTCCACGAGATAGCCCACGTACTCCTTGAGCACGTACTTGTACAGCGGGTCGTCGCCGATATTGCGCCGGATGAAGATGGTGCCGGCGCGACGCATCAGCGGCCCCATCACCCCGAATGCCAGGTTGTTGCCGGCGAAGACATGCGCGGGCGGCAGTCGGTTCTCCTGCATCGCCACTGGCATGACCGCGCCGTCGATGTAGGACCGGTGCGAGAACAACAGCACCGCCGGATGGGCTTCCAGCGCGGTGCGCATTCTCGCGACCTGATACTCGTCGTAGTCGATGTCTCGGTCGAATCCCCGGCTGAGCATCCTGCCCAGGACGGAGACGAGGTCGACGGAGACTCGGCTCCACCCGCTGGCGAGCTCGTCGAGTATCTTCTCGGCTTTCTCGACAGTGGCACCCGGAATCTTTTCCAAGCCGGCGCGAAATCGCGCGGAAGCCAAAATCTCCGGCCTCACCAGCCGCGGAGACTTGTAGTGCGGTCCGAGGATTCGGTATTCGGCGCGTTCCATCGCCAGTAGCGCGCGGCGGATGACGAAATGCGCGAATTCACGGGGGTTATCGCCAACCGTGGTGTCTCGCCACTGCTGACGAAGTTCGGATACCTTGGCCGATTCGCCGGCCACCACCCGGGCGCGTGAGGGGTCGGTACGCACGATGCGCCGCTGCTGACGCTCACTGGGATGGTAGGGATTCCGTCCCGGGAGCAAGGCCGCCACGCGGCTTAAAGCCGACGCGTCGGCACGCGGGAGCCAGGAGACCCGCACCGGCACGATCGACCGGTCCTCGTCGGACTCGAGCTGCTCGACGAGCTGGGCCAGCGCCGCCGGCGGCGCGTTGCGTGGCGGCAATTGCAGCACGTCAATCTTGGTTTCCGGTTGCCGCGCACGCTGTTGCTCGAGCCAACCTGCGAGCAGCTCCCTTTCGACCGATGACGATACGGAGGTCAGCACCAGCGTGTCGTCGGTAGTAATGGACGTGCCGCTGTCGGCGGCCGGTGTGGTCACGATCGTCCTCTCGGCCGGGGCGCGCCAGCCTTGGTGACCTTGCTCGCTGAGGTTTTGGGCTGCGCCTTTTTCGCGGCCTTCGCCGCTCCCGCCGTGGCGGTGCTTGCGCCTTTACGACGCGGCACCGCCTTCCGCGGCGCTGGTTTCCGCGGTGCTGGTTTCCGCGGTGCTGCCTTTTTCTTTCGGCGGTACAGGTCAGGCTCGGGCAGCTTGTCGACGGGCCAGTCGGCCAAGGTGTCCACGTACAGTTGGCGCACCTCGGCGATCCGGTCTGGCAGCGTGTCAGGTGTCCAGTCGCTGACCGAAATCGGTGGGAACACAGCGACATCCACCGTGCCAGGATTCATCGTGGTGGAGTTCCGTGAGGCGATGATCTCGGCGTTGCGGATGACGATCGGGACGATCGGTATTCCCGCCGCCATCGCGATCCGGAACGGGCCTTTCTTAAATGGCCCGACGCTGGTGGTGTCCACCCTGGTGCCCTCGGGAGCAATCATGATGGATAGCCCTTGTCTGGCGCGCTCCTCGACCTGGTGTAGCGACTCCACCGCCGCGGCCGCATCGTCGCGGTCGATGAATGCGGTGTCCAGCAACTTACCGAGCGTGCCCATGATCGGGTCGCTCTGCAATTCTTTCTTGCCTACGCCAACCCAGTTGTCGCGGATCAGCGCGGCGGCGATGACCGGGTCGGCCTGATTGCGGTGATTGAAGATGAACACCGCCGGACGCTGGGCGGTCAGATTCTCGGCTCCGATGACGTTGAGGCGCACGCCGCTGGCGGCCAGCAACAGCTGTGACCAGGTGGAGGTAAAGAAGTTCACGCCACGACGCCGGCTGCGGGTCAAAAGTCCAATCCCCACCGCGCCGGCCGCGACGGGAATCATCGAACCCATACCGACCAGCGTCCGCAACTGCGAGCCGATACCGCCGCCACTGCGGCTGGTGAAGCGCAAGATCGGCCACCCGCGGCGCCGGGCGACCGCGGCCATCTTGCCTTCCGGATTGGTCGGCCGCGGATTGCCGACCAGATACATCAAGGCGACATCTTCGTCACCGTCGGCGTAGAAGTAGCTGTCCTTGAGGTCGATGTCGTGCTCGGCGGCGAACTTCTGTACTGCGGCGGCCTTACCAGGCCCCCACAGGATCGGCTTCAGCACACCTCCGGTGAGAATCCCGTCCGCATTGGTCTCCAACTTGTTGGTGAGCGTGTTGAGGATGCCAAGGAAGCGGGCTACCGGATCAACCTGGATGGTCAGCGCCGACGAACTGAGCACGACGGTGTGACCGCGAGCCAGATGGGCGCGCACCAGCTCACGCATCTCCGGGTAGATCCGAGACTCGATCCTCTGGGCGAACAACCGCTCGCCGATCTCCTCCAGGTCGCTCAATGCGCGCCCGCGCAGCGCCGAAGAGGCCTTACTGATGAGATCCTCGAATTCGATACGACCGAATTGATGGTTCAGACCGGCCGTGACCATGCTGATCAGCTCACCGACGCCCATATCGCGTTGGCGAAGTCGCTCCTGGGTAAGGATGACCGCGGTGAAGCCGGCCACCAGGGTCCCGTCCAGGTCGAAGAACGCGCCGATCTTGGGTCCGGGCGGGCTGGCCATGATTTCGGCGACCGACCCCGGCAACTGAAGATCACGCGGGGATTTCCGCGCCCGACGCTCCTCGGTGGGGGTCATGAACCCGACACCGATCGGTTCTGCGAGTCGGACGGCTCGGCGGCGAAGGACGCGGGCACCGCGTGGGGGGCGGGTTCACCGGCAAGCGCGAGGATCTCGTCGAAACCCTCCAGCAGGCATCGGGCGAACAGCGCTTCGTCCCGCACCGCGGCGCGGTCGTAGCGAGCGGTGATGGTGCAGTAGCCGCCCCTGGATATCAGCACGACCATCATCGCCACGCCGGGCAACGGACCAATGCCGTATTGCCGCAAGATCTTTGCACCGGCCAGATACGTGTCGCCAGGAAAGACCGGGACATTGCTGGCCTGGACGTCGGAGGCAACGATCGAATCCGTCACCGCCTCCAGCAGCGGCGCGGGCAAGACGCTCAGCACTGGCGCGATGGACCCGAGCACGTTAAGCGCGCGTTCCTCCCGGCGCTGTGTCATCTGCGCGCGGATCTTTCGGATGCGAGCAATCGGGTCGGCCGTACCAATTGGCGCCGCCAAATTGACGCCGGTAAACCGGTTGCCGCCGACGGAGTCGGCTTCGGCGCGCATGTTCACCGGCACAGCCATGGGGAGTGTGCTGACGGGCACGCCCAGCGCCTCGTGGTAGCGCCCTAACGCGCCGCACAGCGCGGCCAGGTAGGCGTCGTTGATCGACCCACCGCCCGCCTTCGCCGCCCTGTGCAGGTCGGAGAGCTTCATATCGAGTGCTTCGCTGCGGGTGGAAAGGCTGCGGCGGCGCAGCAACGGCGACGGCTCGGCAGCCTGCTGCAGCACTCGCGCACCTGAACTGGCGTAGCCGAGGACCCCCGTGACTGCCGACGCCGGGTTCAGGACCGCCCGCCCAACCATCGACGCCGCTCCCCCCAGCGCGGCAAGAACCCCATTGACAACATTGGCGGGCAAGTGATTGAGCCCTTCGCGCATCAAGTCGTTGGCCGAGAGATCCTGCGGAATGGGTTGTGCAGGCGTCGGCTGGTGCGGTGGATCCCGCTCGAGGTCGTAGATCTGGGCGAACATCTCCACACTGCCGACACCGTCGGTGACGGCGTGGCTGAGGTGCAGCAGCGTCGCAGCCTTTCCGTCGGCGAGGCCCTCGACCAGGGTGGCCGTCCACAGCGGTCGGGCGATGTCCAACGGCGACTGCAGCATCACCTCTGCCAGATCGAATACCTGCCTCAGCGTGCATGGTTCCGTGACACGCATCCTTCGCACGTGAAAGTCCAAGTTGAAGTCGGGGTCGACCACCCAACGCGGCGCGGCCGTCGGCAGCGTCGGCACCACGACCTTCTGTCGCAGCCGCAACACCCGTCGAGACGCGTTTTCGAAGCGGGTGCGGAAGCGGTCCCAGTCCGGCGTGGTGTCGAGGATCTCCAGAGCCATGATCCCGGAGCGCGTCCGCGGATGCGCTTCGCCCCGATGCAGCAGGTAATCAAGCGGTCCCAGCGCCGTCGGCAATCCGGCCCCGTCGACCTCCTCAGCCACCGTCGCTCCTTCCTCGTGTCACCGCACCCGCTGCTCGACGCGCCAATACGCTTTGCCAAGGCCCGACATTGCGCCGCGGGCCACTCCAACGCTAGCCCGGTTGGCGCGGCGGCGGTAGCCGATTGTGCGGATCAGAACACTAGATTAAATGTGTTCGCGATAGCCTGCGAATTACCCTGGCAGGCTGGCGAATTGGAAATATCTAGTCGGTTGCGCACCGAGCAATTCAACTGGCCGGTTTGGCGCGTCTGCGTAAAACCGTCGATCGCGAGCGGAGATACCGTCCGTAAGCAACACCAAGGAAGTCTGCGACTGCATCGGCCGCCAGTCGGGATCGGATCGTGGCGAACATGTCAAAGGCGTGGTGGGCATTGGGAAGCTCGGCGTGGCACACGGTAGGGGCGCCGGCGTCGCGGAGCGCGGCGCAAAAGGCCTGCGCCTGCACACTGGGAATCACCGAGTCGTTCTCGCCATGTAACACAAAGAACGGCGGCGCCTTGCGGTGTACATGCGAAATCGGTGACGCCGATTCGAACAGTGCAGGCTGGTCGGTGTAGCGCGCTTGCATAACGAAATGCTCGAGAAAAGGCAGCATCATTTCGTGCATTTTTGTGACGCCTGTCAGGTCGTAGACGCCGTAATAGGGCACCGCCGCCTGAACGGTGGTGTCGGCGTCCTCGAAGCCGGGCTGCAGCCGCTCGTCGTTAGCGGTGAGCGCGACCAGAGAAGCCAAGTGCCCGCCGGCGGAGCCACCCGTGACCGCGATGAAGTCAGGGTCGCCGCCGTAGTCGGCGATGTTCTCGCGGACCCAGGCCAGGGCGCGTTTGACGTCGATGATGTGTGCCGGCCACACCTTGCGGGGGCTCTTGCAGTAATCGATGGACACGCAGATCCAGCCCAGTTCGACCATCCGGCCCATCAGCGGGTACGCCTGAGGCCGTTTACCGTTAACGACCCACGCTCCGCCCGGGATCTGGAACAGCACCGGCGCCCGGTCACCCGCCTTCATGACGGGATGACGCCAGATGTCCAGCAAGTGGTCACGACCGTCTGGACCGTAGGCGATATCCGACGTCTGTGCCGCGTAACGGCGGCGATGCCCGGTTGCCTCCAGCAGACCCGCGCGGCGGGCGCAGGCGGGGTCATCGGTGATCGGATGACGGGCCTTTTTGCGATATTGCGGCCCAAAGGAGTCGGCCAGCGCGGCGGTGAGGATGTGGTCGGCCCGCTGCGCCGCCCAGCCCGCCGCAACACGGCCGACCGACAGCGGCGTCACCCCGGACAGGGCATGCCCGGTGACCACGTGCGGGGGAAATTCGGCCGATAGCCATTCGGCCACAAAGCGCACGACCGTCGGCGAGCCGCGGAGAAGCAGCGAGCCGGTGCGGTAAGCACCGATCGGCCCGGACGCCAGCTGCAGTCCGTGTCGCAGCATCTCGGCGCTAGCCCGCGAGTATCGGGCCCCTATGGCTACCGTCATGCCTGCCACTCCTCAACGTTGAGCACACGCAGCCGGTAGCGTACGTGTGTGGCGGGCCTCACACTAGCTGAATCACTGTTCCTCCCAAGGACATTTCTGTCGGCGTTGCGCACCGGGAGTTCGCCTGCTGGGCCGTTGGATACACTGACCTGGGCTTAGGAGTCTTCGGCCCCCGTAGCTCAGCTGGACAGAGCACATGACTTCTAATCTTGTGGTCGCAGGTTCGAGTCCTGCCGGGGGCACTGTTTGACCAGCGCGGACATAAACCTGTGCAAGGTTCGTGCAACAAACGCGTTCGGACGTGACTCCAAACCGATCGGAGTCACAGTCAGACGTCGGCGACGAGGGCGGTTTGTCAGACCCTGCTGGCACAGTGACGGAATGACCTCCCCCATCACGCTATTCGGAATAGCTCCCGCGATCCTGACGGCGCCGGTAGCCGTTGCCGGTACGACCCCGACACGGGCACATGGCGCCCCAGAGTGGGCGGATAAGGGGATACGCTGCTCGACTATGGCGTTGGAGTGGATCGAAAATTACCAAGCCATGGTGGGCAAGGATGGCACGAGTCTGATCGTTCTCGGCAGGAGCGACTACCACGCCCAGAACGGCAACCGGGAGTATTTCATCAACCACGATCAAGCAGCTCAAATGTGGGCCCTCGACATACTGGTCGCTGGCCATCCTGTCGTCGCGAGTCAGTCGTTCGGCTCGGTCAACGCCGCGAAACAGCACGCCGAGAAGCATGACCGGGATGCCCGCAGCGCCGAGGGTTACGACTATGCGCAACTCATGGGCGCAGGTGTCTTTGAGCAGGCGGCGTTCGGCGACCGATGGGCAGACAAGTACTCCGTCGAGGGGTGGGCGGTTGCCGACGCGTGGGCAAACTTCAACTCGAAGTCGTGACACCCGCGGCAGCGCGGTGGGAACTGCGCGCCAGAACGACACGTCCAATATGAGCAAGAGCGCGCTGCCGTTGCTAGCCGTCCTAGCCGGCGTCCTGGGCGCCGCCCCGGCCCACGCCGACCCGACACCGGCACCGCCGACGCCGTACCAGGTGTCGACCCAGGACGGCCCGGTATTGCCGGGGAATCAGGTGCTGCCGCCGGTGTGCGCGCACGCGATGTAGGCCTGCGGGTACTCGCTCGATCCCGGCACAATGACGTGGCTGCCCAGGGGAACCAGCGCGCCCTAGTCGACGTCCTACAACCATTCGGACTGCCCCGGCCTCTCCTCGGGCGGTCCGATTCACGCCTTCGTGAGAGCGTTGTAAGCGGTCAGGCGACGACCGCCTGCACCTAGCACCCAGAATCACGATATGGAGTCTCACGATGGCAGATACAGGGGCCTGGAACATTTCCGGCGACGCAACCACGGAGGTGTATGTCAACCAGACTGTGTATGTGAATATTGGCCCCACACAAGGGCCGCTCGTCGTGTACAGGATACATAACGACGGCCCCGAAACAGTTTTTGCTGGTAACGCAACAGAAGGCGGCGCGCTCAGTGGCGCAGCGATTCGGCCTGGGTGCGACTGCGACATATCTGGATCGCCAATTGAAATCGGTCTTTCGGGATTGAGGCCGACTGGAAGCGCTTCCGGCACCTATGAGTTGGTGTGCTGCCAATCAGGACCTGTTACTGTGCAGCCCCCGCCGCCCCCGCCACCGCCGCCGTCGGGCTAGCAGTGATGTCGTTGTGTCCATTTCATTTTCCCTCCTCCACAAGGTGCTTGGCGACCACGGTCTCTTAAGCGTGGGAGACCATTGACTCCGAACTGCGGTTGCGCGCTGCGGTGCGCTGCTCGATTCGCGAGCACGGTGGCGAGCCGTCCAGTCGTCAGATCGACGAACTGCTCGATGAGCGCCTAGCGCACCGCGGGCAGTGTCCTGTGCTGTCGTGGTGGCGAAAGTGCCTTATATGCAGGTTAAGGTACAGAAATCGCAGTTAGAGAAGCCAGTCATGCCGAGAGCTTCAACAGGTTCGAGTCCTGCCAGGGGCGCAGTTGTCGTTGTATGACCTCGGCCGACGCTTGATCGTCGGCTTCGGCTGATCATCTCCGGCACTCGGGCCAGGTAAAAACGTCAGGCGATCGTGCCGGAAAGCCGATTATTTAGCTTTTCGTAAGCTTTCTCCCAGCTTTGTGTATTCTTCATATTCGTGTCGCGTTGGACCCCCACAATGCGCTGACTGCATCGTCAACGCCAAGATGAAGGGAAGCGCATCAAATGCCCTCACCTCGCTGGCTGGCCGCACTGAGCATCCCTGTGATGGTCGGCGCTGCCTTGGTTACTAACACTCCGACCGCGGCTGCCGCTCCCATTGATGACGGGTACCTCGCTCAGCTGCGCGGCGCCGGCATCACTTGGCCGGAGGGGCACGAGCAGGCGCTGATCGGGATGGCGTACATGATCTGCGACGATCTCGGGTGGGGTTGGACGCCACAACAGATTGCCAACCAGGTCCACGCCAACTTGGACCCGGACAACATCAGCGTGTTTGACGTCGGAGCCATGGTCAACATCGCACGTTCGACCTACTGCCCCAACCAGAGGTGCTGGGCACCCCACTGCTGAGTCTTGCCGAGGTTTTGCCGCTGGGAGTTGCGGTGGTACCTGTCGCGGCTTGCGAAGGCCAGGACGATTTGGTCACCGGAACCGTCGATAAATCGCCGTTAATCACCGTCGGCGAGTGTTTCAATGAAACTCCCCAATCCGCGCGCCCCGGAGCCGAAGTCGGTGAGGGCATCAACGACCCAGTCGGCTGCGCTCAACCACATTCCGATGAAGTCTTCGCGATCCTGGCTCTATCCCGCTAGCCACGCAAGGATGACGACCAGAACACGCTTACGAATCGGTGCACCGCCGAGCTGCGGAAGTACTCACCTTCCGCAAGCCGCTACCCTCATCTGCAGGTTGTCATGCTGACCCCAGACACCAGCTGGAAGTACATGAACAATCACACGTCCGGCTGCGTTGCCCATCTCACCCCCAACCGGGTGGGCTCGATCAAGGGCTGAACTTGTCGGCGGCGAACCCGCGGAGGTACCCGAATGCCCCAGTCCAATCTGGTCCTCTTCAGCGTCGACAATCATGTCGCGTTGATCACCGTCAACGATCCCGACCGCCGCAACGCCGTCACCGACGAGATGTCACGGCAGCTGCGGGCGGCAGTCGAACGCGCCGAGGCCGATTCCGACGTGCACGCGGTCGTCGTCACCGGCGCCGGCAAAGCGTTCTGCGCGGGCGCCGACCTGAGCGCCTTGGGCAGTGCGGCCAAACAGGGACTGCAACGGATCTACGACGGGTTTATGGCCGTCGGCAAGTGCACGCTGCCCACGATCGCCGCCGTCAACGGCCCGGCCGTCGGGGCAGGTTTGAACTTGGCGTTGGCCGCCGATGTGCGTATCGCCGGGCCGCATGCGTTGTTCGACGCGCGTTTTCAGAAGTTGGGTCTGCATCCGGGCGGCGGGGCGACGTGGATGCTGCAGCGTGGGGTTGGACCGCAGGTGGCCCGTGCGGCCTTGCTGTTCGGGATGCGATTCGACGCCGAATCCGCTGTGCGCCATGGGCTGGCGCTCAGCGTCGCCGACGACCCGGTCGCCGCGGCGTTGGAATTGGCGGCCGGGCCGGCGGCTGCCCCCCGCGAGGTGGTACTCGCGACGAAGGCCACCATGCGCGCCACGGCCAGCCCCGGGTCAGTCGACGCCGAACACCACGAACTCGCCAAGGACATCGAACTCGGCCCGCAGGCCACGTCGATCCAGTCGCCGGAGTTCGCCGCACGGTTGGCCGCCGCGCGACGCAAGTAAGCGCCCCGACCGCCGAATCTGCCCATCCCACCTGGAAATATTGGACAGCCCACGGCGGCTACGGCCCATCGTGACAACTAGGGCAATCCCGCGAGCGCGGCTACCGCTCGGCGCAACATCTCCGGTGACGGGCAACGATCCGGCGCCAGGAGCCACTGCAGCATCAGCCCGTCGATGAGCGCGATCAGTAGCGATGCGATAGATTCCGCGTGGCGGCCTTTGTCGCCCAATACCGCCACGACTCCTTGCCGCAGTTCGTCGTACATGCCTCCCAGCTGTTCGCGCGCCGCTGCGGACCGCTGTGCGTGCGCGAATGCCTCCATGAACCCGACGAGCAATGCTCGGTTGACGCCGAAGGCTCGATACGCGTCCGCGGTCATGCTGTCCAACTGAGCCGTCTTGTCCGTCGCCGCCGCCATGGAGGACTGAAAGCCGCTGACCCAACGTCGGGCGCATTCCGCGACGGCCTCGTTCAACAAGCCCTCCGTCGAACCGAAGTGATAGCGAATCGCGCCGAGGCTTACGCCCGCCGTCGACGCCAAATCACGTGCGCGGGTGCCACCGAACCCGCGCTCGCGCAGGCACACGATCGCCCCTTCCAACAGCGCCTCTCGATTGCCCACAAACACCCCTTGCACATTTGTCTAAATTTGGGGTTATCGTAGGTCATGACTGCAAGCGCGGGAACAACGTCACCAGTAATCGCACCCGGCCCGTCGGGGATGCAGGCACTACGCTATTGGGCGCAGTTGTTCCGCGACCCGCTCGCGGTATATGGACAGCTCAGCCGCAGGTACGGAGATGCGGTGCGGGTACCGCTGACCCGCAAGCGCATGTTCTTTGTGCTCAGTCGCCCTGAGTACGCCGAACACGTTCTCGTCCAGCATCAGGATCGCTATGTGAAGGCGTTCACGTACCGGCCGCTGAAGGCCTTCCTCGGAGACGGGCTGCTCACAAGCGAAGGCGCGACATGGCGGCGGCACCGTCGTCTCGTGCAGCCCGTGTTCAGTCACCGCCACGTGCAGTCCTTCGCTCCCGCGATCGTCGCGGCCTCCCGACGGCGCGCGGCTGACTGGATACCTGGCGCCACCATCGACGTTGGTGCCGAAATGCGCACACTGACAATGGATGTGATCGGCCGCGTGTTGTTCGGCACCGAGCTCGGTGGCAAGGCCGAACAAGTTGGGCATGCGGTGTCGCGTCTGCAGGGTTCGATGGTGGTGGCGATGTTGCTGCCACCGCTGCCTCCCGAACGCGTCCGAGCCGTGGCTCGCGCCGTTCCGGGGATCGGCTGGGCGTCGGACACACTGGAGTCGCTGGTCACCACGATCGTCGACGAGCGCATCGCCGCGCCGCACGTTCAGCCTGGCGACCTGCTTGACCTGCTGCTGGCGGCGGGACAAGGCGAGCAACCACTGACGCGCGAAGAGATCCAGAACGAGCTGATGACACTAGTGCTCGCCGGTCACGAGACCACGGCTAACGCATTGACGTGGGCGCTTACGCTGCTGTCGCGGTACCCGGCCGCGCGGGAACGCCTGGCCGCGGAGGTCGACGAAGTCCTTGGCGATCGCGACCCGCAACCAACCGACGTCGACAGCCTTCAGTGGACCCAGGCGGTGATCAACGAAACGATGCGGCTCTACCCGCCAGCGTGGACCGTCGAACGCGACGCCGCCGAAGACGACGATATCGCCGGCATTCGCGTCGCAGCCGGCAACACCGTCGCGATCTCGCCCTATCTGCTTCACCGCCATCCCGACTTCTGGCCCAACCCAGAGGGATTCGACCCGCGGCGTTTTCTTCCCAAGAACATGTCGAGCCGTCCGAAGTATGCGTTCATGCCGTTCGGCGGCGGCCGCCGGATCTGCGTCGGCGCGGGTCTTGCCCAGCTGGAGGCGACCCTCGCGCTGGCCGTGCTAACCCAGTCCGCCAGCTTAGATCTCGTGGCTACGGCGCCGCTGAAACCACGTGGCGATGTCACGCTGCACCCGAGCGGGCCCGTGATCGCGACGGTGGCGCCACCGGTTCGCCCAACGGCTTCCGACAAAGTCGTCGCAGCGTCCTAGTCCGCGTCCGTGAATTTGCCGACCGCTACAGATCGAGCAGCGCCGTCTCCGGCGATTCGATCAGCCGGCGCAACTCTCCCAAAAACTGCGCCACGGCGGCGCCGTCGGCGACTCGGTGGTCGAATACACAGGTGAGGGTCATCTGCGGACGGATGACGACCATGTCGTCAACGACCACGGGCCGCGGCTTGACAGACCCCATGCCCAGGATCGCGGCCTCCGGATAGTTGATCACCGGGACCCCGTCATCGAGTCCGAGCGACCCGAAGTTCGACACGGTAAATGTCGAGCCCGCGAGCTCGGCCGGTTTCAGGGTGCCTGCACTGGCTTCGCGAGTCAGCCGGGCTACCCATTCGGCGAGTTCGCGCGTGGTCTTGTCCTGCGCGTTGGTGACCACCGGGACCAGCAGACCGCGCGGCGCCGCGACGGCGAAACCGAGATGGATCGCGTGATGGGAGTGCACCTGCGGGCCGTCCGGGCCGTCAACCCACGTGGAGTTGAGAATCGCGTTGTGCGTCAACGCGATTACCAGAAATCGCAATGTGAGCACGAACGGCGAAAAGACCTCGTCGCGAAGTCGCATCAGAGCCGTGCAGTCGACCTGCACGCTGGCATGGGCATCAGGGATCTGGCTGCGCGACAGCGTCATCCGCTCCGCCATCTGAGCGTGGACCCCGCGCACCGGCAACACGTCATAGGACACGCCAAGCCGTTCGGCGCCGACTCCCGCGGCTGCCAGCACGGCCTCCCGACTGATCAGACCGTCGGGGCCCGGCGGCACTTTGCCCAGATCCACCAGCAGCTCGGCGGCCAGTTTCCGCACTGACGGCTTGGCCATCGGACGTCGTCGGCTGGTGTCCAGTGCGTCATCGGCCCCATACCCGACGAGAACCGGCCTCCGCGTGGACAACTCACCGTTGGACGCGGTGGCCGTGACCGGCTGGGGTGTCCCGTTTGTCGCGCCGGGCCCGGTGTCGATCCGGACCAGCAGCGAGCCGACCGTCAACACATCGCCTTCGGCCCCTTGCAGTTCCACGATCCGGCCCGCATACGGGCTGGGGATCTCGACTTCGGCCTTGGCGGTCTCCACCGAGCACAATGGTTGGTTGAGTTCGACGTCGTCACCGACCGCGACGCGCCAGCAGGACAGCGTCACCTCTTCGAGGCCCTCGCCGAGGTCGGGAACGATGAAGGCCTTGACACGGTCGTGATCGGCGCGCATATTCACGGCAGCTCCAGCACGCGCTCAACGCAATCCAGCAGTCGATCGGGACCGGGTAGCCATAACTTCTCCAGTCGGGCCGGCGGGTAAGGAGTGTCAAACCCGCAGGCGCGCAACACCGGTGCTTCGAGTTCGTAGAACAGCTCTTCTTGGATCCGGGCGGCCAGGCCTGCGCCGTAGCCCAGGCTCCGCGGCCCCTCGTGCAGCACCACGCACCGGCCGGTGCGCCGGATCGATGCCGCCACGGTGTCGAAATCCAGCGGGACCAGGGACCGCAGGTCGATGACCTCGAGGCTCCAATCATGTTGCTGGGCAGCTATTTCAGCGGCTGACAATGCAGTACCCACCAAGCCGCCATAGGTCAGCACGGTGACGTCGGTACCTGTGCGGCGCACCGCAGCTCGCCCGATCGGAAGCCCGGGCCGGGTGGTGTCGACGACCTCGCGACCCCAGTAGCGTCGCTTGGGCTCTAAGAACATCACTGGGTCCGGGCAGGCGATGGCATGGCGCAGCAGCCAGTAAGCGTCTGACGGTGTGGACGGCACCACGACCTTCAGGCCTGCGGTGTGCGCCCAGTAGGACTCGGTGGATTCCGAATGATGCTCGACCGCTCCGATACCGCCGAACGACGGAATCCGCACGGTGACCGCCATGTTGATTTCGCCGCGCGTACGGGTCCGGTACTTCGCCAGGTGGCTGACCACCTGATCGAAAGCGGGATAGGAGAACCCGTCGAACTGGATCTCGGGCACCGGCACGAAGCCCCGCAACGCCAAGCCGACGGCGATGCCGATCACCGCGGACTCCGCCAGCGGAGTATCGAAACAGCGGTCCGGGCCGAACGTCGCCGTGAGTCCCTCGGTGACCCGGAAAACACCGCCCAGCGTCGCCACGTCCTCACCGAAAACCAGCACCCGCTCGTCGCCGGCCATCGCATCGTGCAGTGCCCGGTTGAGCGCCTGCACCATGGTCAATGGCGTAGCGGTGAACACGTCTGCGGTCGAGCGGGTGGGGGGTTCAGCGATCTGGGTCATCACACCTCCCGGCGGATTTCAGCGCGCAACTGTTGACGTTGCGCTTCGAGTCCCGGCGTCATCTCGGCGTACACCGAGGTGAAGACCTCGTCGATGTCGATGTCGGGGGCCGCGAACACCGCGTCGCGCAGGTCGGCCCGCAGCCGCTTGCACCGCGCAGCGACCCGGTCTTCCAGCCGCTGCGACCACAGGCCTTGGCCGTCCAGATAAGTTCGGTAACGGGGAATCGGATCTAGCATCTGCCACCGGTCCAGTTCCTCCTGGCTGCGGTATCGCGTCGGATCGTCCGAAGTGGTGTGCGGGCCAAGCCGGTAGGTGATCGCCTCAATCAGTGTCGGGCCGCCGCCGGCTCTGGCCCGGGCGGCGGCTTCAGCCATCACCGCGTAGCACGCCAGCACGTCGTTGCCGTCCACCCGGACACCGGGCATTCCGTACCCAATCGCCTTGTGCGCGATGGACGGCGCAACGGTCTGGCTGTGCAGCGGCACCGAGATCGCCCACTGGTTGTTCTGCACGTAAAACACACACGGCGCTTTGAACACCGCCGCGAAGTTCAGTGCCTCGTGCACGTCGCCCTCGCTGGTAGCGCCGTCGCCGAGAAAGGCCACCGTCATCGAGTCGTCGCCGAGCCGCTGGGCCGCCATGGCCGCGCCGACGGCGTGCAACGTCTGGGTGCCGACCGGAACCGATATCGGAGCGCAGCACTTCTTGGTGAAATCCAGCCCGCCATGCCATGTTCCGCGCCAGGCGGCACCGACATGGCCGGGCGGGATGCCGCGCACGAGATAGACGCCCAATTCGCGGTACTGGGGGAACAACCAGTCAGTTTTGCGCAGGCAGGCCGCCGCACCGACCTGCGCCGCCTCTTGGCCGCAGCACGACGCGAACAGTGCTAATTCACCCTGCCGCTGCAGATTGACGAATTCGGCGTCCACATCGCGGGTGACCACCATCATCTCGTAGAGCCAGCACAGTGTCTCGGCCGGAAGCTCACTGCTGTAGCGGACTTCTGCCGTTGGCGTCCCATCCGGACCGACGAGTTGCACTGGCTCGAGGTCGACAGTCATCGGCATCTGAGAGACCTCAGCCATACCGCCTCCCAACAACGTGGACGCGTTGCGCGGCGGGTCAGAGCGAACCCCAGCGACCGGGACTGCTACCAGCCAGAGTCAGCCGCCAGCTGCACGATCCGCTCGGCTCGCCGCAACACTGACGCATTTACCATTATGCCTTCAAATGGGAAGACACCGCGTTCATCGGCGGCCGCGGCCGACACGTGTCGCGCCCACTGCACCTGGTCGGGTGAGGGTGCTTACCCGGCCGGGATCACCGGCAGCTGGAGTTGGCAACGGCCGCCTGGTAGTGGGCAGAAGCGGGTTGTCGGTGTGGCGTGTCAGGATGCGGAGTATGGCTACGCGCGGGCTTTTGCGGCCTATCGGAGATCCGGTGGTCCCGGCTGGGCCGGCGGGCGTGCGGATTCGGACTCGGTTGCATCCCACGGTCGAGGAGGCGGCGGCGCTCACCGCGATTGGGGGGCTCCTCGGGTCGGTGTATCGCGGTGAATTGGCCGAGCGAATTCGGTTGGGCCGAATGGATTACACAGCCCACACAGGGTGGCGGGCGGAGCGCAAGCAGGCGGTCACGGCGGTGTCGTCGTCGCGGTGGGCAGGGGCGATCACCCGCGCCGTGGAGGATCAGTACCAGCTTGGGATGCGTGGTTTGGTGGCCCAGGTGGACGATCTGCGGGCGGCGGTTCATGTGCTGGAGGCTCGGTGCGCGTTGCGACCCGGCGAACCGGCACCGGTCGATGGCGGCGGCCAGGAGGCTAATCGGGGCGCGCGATCGCGGCGTTGGCGGGGCTATCGCAGCACGGCCGAGTGGTTTTCCAAGACCCGGCGGCTGGCGGCGCTGCGCGCGCGACTCGCCGTTGCCGAGCAAGCCCTGGCAGCGGGTCGGCCGTCGATCACGGTGGGCGGCAAACGCCTGTGGCGCAATCGAAACCACCTCGACGCTACCGAAATAACTGAACAGCAGTGGCGGGAGTGCTGGGAGGCGGCGCGGCTGTTTTTGACCGCCGATGGGGAGTCCGGCAAGGCCGGAGGTAATGAGACCATCCGCGTCGGCAGCGACGGCCAGCTGCGGATCAAGACGCCGGCTGCGCTTGCAACCCAATTCGGTTCGCATGTTGTGATCGGCGTCCCGATCCGATTTGGCCACCGCGGCGATGAGTGGGCAGCTCGGGTCGCTGGCCGGCGCGCGGTGCGCTACGACATCAGCTATGACCCTGCCCGTGGCCGCTGGTACCTGGATGCGTCCTGGAAAACCACCCCCCAACGGGCGCCCGAGCTCGATGAACTGCGCAGCGGGCAGGTACTCGGCGTGGACCTCAACGCCGGCCACTTGGCCACCTGTGTGCTGGACGCATCCGGTAACCCGATCGGTGAGCCGGTCAGCATCGAGGCAGTTACCGCGGGGCTTTCGGCGTCACGGCGTGACGGTCGGGTGCGCGGGGCGATCACCGATCTCCTCGATCACGCCCAAGCACAGAACTGCTCGGCGGTGGTGGTGGAAAACCTCAACTTCGCCGACGCGCGAGCCTCCGGCCGCGAAACGCTCGGCCGCGGCCAGCGCGGGAAGCGACTGCGTCGCACGATCGCTGGCATCCCCACCGCTAGGTTTCGGACCCGGCTAATCGGCATGGCCGCCCGCCGCGGCATCGCCGTGATCGGCGTGAATCCCGCCTATACCAGCCGCTGGGGTGCCCAGCACTGGTGGAAACCCTTGCAGCAGCAGACTTCCGACCCGGTCGCTATTACACGCCATCACGGGGCGGCGGTCGCGATCGGCAGACGTGGCCTCGGCTTGGCGATCAGGCGACGGCCGGCAGGACCCCGCAACGGACAGAGGACCGCTGCGGGCATACCACCGGCTAGGCTCGATCACCGGCCAGACCACGGTGGCAGGCGGGGCCGTTCCGGCCCACCGACGCGCACACCACGAGGCACGCCGGTCCACCGGAAAACACCCGCCACCAGCGGCCAACACCGTTCGGACCGCACAGGACTCACTCCTGCTCACCAACCAGGAACGGTGGATAGCAACCTTCGCGAGGCAATGAACGTATCAAGCAAATGCAGTTAGTCCCCAACGGGCCGGTCGGGTGGCGCAATCCGTAAGGGCATGAGTGAGATGGATCGCCAGTACGCGCTAAACCTCGCCGAAATCCGGAAAGCCGCTGCACTGGCGGCAAGTTCAGTTGGAGCAACGCCTCGGCATAAGCTAGAGATCGGTGTCCAAACTTGACGGCCAAGAAGATTGGTTATTGTCGACGCTGGCTCACTACATCGTGGCTGTCGGGGTTGACGATGCTCGAATCGCGGTCGGCCACGCCCAGGGTGGTGGTGTAAGAGTTCGCTCGCTCGCGCGACCCTTCGGGGTGGGAGTCTAGGCGGTTGGTGGCGGTGTTGCGCTGTTGGATCCGATGTTGACTAGGATCTCGGCGAGTGATTCGGCCCGCGAAACGTGTGGGCAGTGGCCGGCGTCGATCAGCAGTGGTTGGACACCGAGCCGTTCAGTAGCCGCTCGGCGGATCCAGTCAGCCCGCAAGGTGCGGTCTTGGGTGGGCGTGATGACGGTGGATGCAACCTGTGGTGGTCGACGGCCGGGCTTGTGCTGGTAGCCCCCGGCAGGCGTGAACGCTCGCAGGGTGTGTACGGCCCAGTCCTGCAGGTCTGGGGTGCAGTCATGAAAGAGGAAGTGTCGGGCTGCTGCCGTGTCGGTGGTGGGGTCAACACCGATCCAGTCGCGGTGGAACAGCTCGGCGGGGTCAAGCTGAATCTCCTCGGCCAGGCTTTTGCCGTTGACGAAGTCGGGTATGTATGCGGCTAGCCACACCACGGCGACCGCGTCGAGCGCCGCGGCGATAGCCGGCAGTAGTGTGCCCGAGCCCGAGTGCGCGATCACCGCGATGTCACCGCGCGCAGCTACCTGGCTGGCCGCCAACCGGCCGTAGTCATCGACATCGGCCATTGGTTCGTCGGTGTGCAAGTCGACGCTGACACCGCGGTGGCCACGGTGCTCAAGGGCGTACTGGAGTCGGGCCCAGCCCTGCGGGGACTGGGTGGTGCCGTGCACTAACACGAAATCCACGTGGCCGTTCTCCGCTCCGCACGCCCGGGGCCGTCTATGCCGGCACGAGGTTACTGTTCGGGGTGCAGTTTAGGCGGTCAGTGCTGGCGTGGGTTGCTGCTGCGCGGTGGGTCATCTGGGCTGGCCAGTATGGCGCGGGCTCGGGTGAGAACATCGAGTCCTAGGTAGCGGCGGCCTTCGATCCATTCGTCGTGTTGTTCGGCTAATACGGCGCCGACGAGCGGGATGATGACGGTGCGGTCGCGGGAAATGCCTACGACGTCGGTGCGGCGCCGGATTTCTTTGTTGAGTCGCTCATCAGACAGCGGATGGAGGTCCCCCCGCCCGCCGCAAGATCGCCTCTGCTTGCTTGAGCACCGGCGCGTCCACCATCTGTCCATCCAACGCGAACACCCCATGCTCGCCCTGTGCGGCCGCGAGGACTCGTCGCGCCCAGGAGATCTTCGCCTCTGCGGGCCGATAAGCGTTGCGCACCACCGGAATCTGGCTCGGGTGAATGCACACGGTAGCGTCGAACCCCACCGCTGCCGCGTCCAGCGCCTCTTCCTCCAGCCCTGCGATGTCGCGGATGTCGAGGTGCACAGCGTCGAGGGCGGCCCGACCGAAGCTCGACGCGGCGAGGAGGACCGTCGAGCGCACGTGCCGAGCCACGTCTCGATAGACTCCATCCACCCGCCGACTGGAGCCGCCGCCGATCGCGGCGACCAGGTCCTCGGCACCCCACATCATCGCCACGGTCCCGTCGGCGGCGGCAAGCTCGGTGGCGAACACCGCACCCCGCGGGGTCTCCACCAGAGCGATCACGTCGCGCGGCCCAAGCGCCGTCACCTGCGCGGCCGATTCGCACTTGGCCAGCATCACAGTGTCGTAGCAGGTGCGGGACAAGGCCTCCAGGTCTCGGGCCTGATCGTCTGTGCCAGACGGATTGACGCGCACCACAGTGCGGGTCGGGTCGAGTTGGACGTCGACTAGCGCTTGGCGCGCTGCGGGCCGGTCGGCCGCAGCCACTCCATCCTCGAGGTCGAGGATGACGACATCCGCTGCGGCCGCAGCCTTTTGGAAGCGCTCGGGGCGGTCCGCCGGGCAAAACAGCCATGCCGCACCGGGATTCTGCAAGCCCATCAGTCGACAGCCTCCGCCGGCCGCATACGCACCATCGTTTTGCGGGTCGCAGTGGCAACTACATCACCATGTTGATTCCGACCGGTGTGCGCAAACGTCACGATGCCCTCTCCGGGACGGCTTTTCGATGCCCGCTTCTCGGTGATGACGGTCTCGGCGTAAAGCGTGTCGCCATGGAACAACGGTTTAGGGAATGCGATATCGGAGAAGCCGAGATTGCCCACGATGGTGCCCTGGGTCAGCTGCGCGACCGACAATCCGACCAGGGTCGACAGGGTGAACATCGAGTTCACCAGACGCTGGTTGAACGGCGGCAACGCGTCGGAGAACGCGGCATCCAGATGCAGCGCTTGGGTATTCATCGTCAGCGTCGTGAACAAGACATTGTCGGCTTCGGTGATGGTCCGCCCCGGACGATGCAGGTACCGCACACCGGTTTCGAATTCTTCGAACCACAACCCGCGCTGGATGACCGTCTTGACAGGCTGATCCCCGTTGGTCTCGGTCACAGCCCGACCTCTCGCGCGATCAGCATCAGCTGCACTTCGGTGGTGCCCTCACCTATTTCCAGGATCTTGCTGTCCCGGTAGTGGCGGGCGACGGTGAATTCATTGATAAAGCCGTAGCCACCGTGGATTTGGGTGGCATCACGGGCGTTGTCCATGGCCGCCTCGCTGGCCACCAACTTGGCGATCGCCGCCTGCTTCTTGAACGGCTTACCGGCCAGCATCAGCGCCGCGGCGTCGTAATAGGCGGTGCGAGCGGTGTGGGCGCGAGCCTCCATCCGGGCGATCGTGAATGCGATGGACTGATATCGGCCAATCGGTTGGCCGAAGGCTTCGCGTTCCTTTGCGTATTTGACGCTCTCGTCGACGCAACCCTCCGCAGCTCCGGTGGATAACGCGGCGATCGCGATGCGGCCCTCGTCGAGAATGCGCAAGAAGTTGGCATACCCGCGACCGCGTTCGCCGAGCAGATTCTCCTCGGGCACGCGCACGTCGTCGAAGCTCAGCGGGTGGGTGTCCGAGGCCTTCCAGCCGACCTTGTCGTAGGCCGGCTCCACGGTGAACCCCGGCGTGGGTACCGGCACCAGGATCGAGGAAATCTCCTTCTTACCGTCCCGCTCGCCGGTCACCGCGGTGACGGTCACGAGCTTGGTGATGTCGGTGCCGGAGTTGGTGATGAACTGCTTGGAGCCGTTGATCACCCAATGGCCATCGTTGAGATGGGCGGTGGTCTTGGTCGCGCCGGCATCGCTGCCGCCGCCGGGCTCGGTCAGCCCGAAGGCACCCAGGGCTCGACCACTTGCCAACTGCGGCAGCCATTCCCGCTTCTGCGCATCGGTGCCGAACCGATAGACGGGCATGGCGCCCAACGAGACGCCGGCCTCCAGCGTGATGGCCACGCTTTGATCGACCTTGCCCAGTTCCTCCAGCGCCAGGCACAGCGCGAAGTAGTCGCCGCCCATTCCGCCGAACTCTTCCGGGAAGGGAAGACCGAACAGCCCCATCTCAGCCATCCCCGCGACCACCTCGTACGGGAAGGAGTGCTCGGCGTCGTGCTGGGCAGCCACCGGCGCGACGACGCTCTGGGCAAAGTCACGGACCGTCTTGGCCAACTGTTGGTACTCGTCCGGCAGCGTCCCGGTGGACAGGAAATCAGTCATCAGCGCTATCCTCCGCTTCTGGTATTACGTTGCTGCTCACGGTGATCCTGGCCAGCGGCTGGCCCACCTTGACCTGGTCGCCGGCGGCGACGAGAAGTTCGACCACACCGTCGACCGGGGCGGCCAGCGCGTGCTCCATCTTCATCGCCTCGACCGTGACGACCACTGTTCCGGCCTGCACTTCCGCCCCGTCGTCCACGCTCACCGCAACGACCGCCCCTGGCATCGGGCTGGTCAATTCGGCGTCGCCGCTTTGCTCGTCGTCCGGACGTACCGGTGCTTCTCGAACCTCCTCGAGCACCGCGACGGCACCGCTGCCGGCCAACCAGATCTTGCTGTGACCCGTCGCGACGATGTACTCGCTACGGAGCCCGTCCAGTGTCACCGTGAGCCGGTCGTCGGTCAGATCGGCCTGCAGCGAACGAGATTCGCCATCCTCGATGCGGACTTCGGTGGAACCCGGGGTGCCAGTGATGTGGACATGATCGGTGCGTTCGCCGGCGCGCAGCCGGATGCTTACCGGCGCTCTGGCGCCGACGCGCCAACCGGAGGGCACCTCCCACAGGTCGGCGCCCGCCGCGGGGAAAAGCCGCAACCAATGAAGGGCCGCCGCCGCGATGAACAGATCGTCGGTGGGTGGCGCCGCGACGAAATCCCCCGCCCGCCGGTCCAACAGCCCGGTGTCGAGCCGACCGGCGGTGACGTCGGGATCGGCCAGCAGGAACCGGGCGAACTCGACGTTGGTGACGACGCCGAGGACCGCGGTGCCCGCCAGGGCCCGATCGAGGGTGCGCAGCGCCGCCGCCCGATCCGCGCCATGCGCGACCACCTTCGCCAGCATCGGGTCGTATTCGCTGCCGACGACCATCCCCGCCGATAGGCCGGAATCGATTCGCACACCCGCGCCGACCGGTTCCACCACCGCCAGCACGTCGCCGCCGGTGGGCAGGAAGCCGCTCGCAGGGTCCTCGGCGTACACCCGAGCTTCAATCGCGTGGCCGTGCAAGGCGATATCAGCTTGGCCGACGGTCAGCTTCTCCCCCGCGGCGATCCGGACTTGCCATTCGACCAGATCCCAGCCCGTCACCATCTCGGTGACCGGGTGCTCGACCTGCAGCCGGGTGTTCATCTCCATGAAGAAGAACTCGTCGGGCCGGTCAGCCGAGACGATGAACTCCACCGTGCCGGCACCGGTGTAATCCACGCTTCGGGCGGTATCGCATGCGGCGGCGCCGATCCGAGCCCGCGTCGCGGCGTCCAGCAGCGGCGACGGCGCCTCTTCGATGACCTTCTGGTGTCGCCGCTGCAGGCTGCATTCCCGTTCGCCGAGGTGCACCACGTTGCCGTAAGCATCGGCCAGCACCTGAACTTCGATGTGTCTGGGGCGCAACACGAATCGCTCAAGGAACAGCGTATCGTCGCCAAACGCCGCCGCCGATTCCCTGCGGGCGCTGACCAGCGCGGCGGGCAGGTCAGCAGACCGCTCGACCATGCGCATGCCCTTGCCGCCGCCACCGGCGGACGGTTTGACCAGCACCGGGTAGCCGATCTGCTCGGCTGCCGCGATCAGCTCATCGTCGGTGAGTCCTGGCCGTGCGATACCGGGAACGACGGGTACACCGAAGGCCGATACGGTGCCCTTGGCGGCGATCTTGTCGCCCATGGTTTGGATAGCGCCCACCGGCGGACCGATGAACGTCACCCCCGCCGATGCCAGTGCGGCCGCGAAATCGGCGTTCTCCGAAAGGAATCCGTATCCCGGGTGGACGGCCTGGGCGCCGGTGCGCACAGCCGCATCGATAACCGCGGCGATGTTGAGGTAGCTGTCACGCGCGGGCGCCGGACCGATTGCAACCGCGAGATCCGCGGCCGCGACATGGCGCGCGGTGGCGTCGGCGTCGCTGTAGACGGCCACCGCCCGGATGCCCATCGCCTTCAGCGTCCGGATCACCCGGACGGCGATCTCACCCCGGTTGGCGACCAGAACGGTACGCAGCTCTCCCATGCCCATCCGCCACTACATTCTGAAGACGCCGTAGGAGACCGGTTCGACGGGGGCATTCGCCACGACCGAAAGCGCAAGACCTACCACCGTTCTGGTGTCGGCAGGATCGATCACGCCGTCGTCCCAGAGCCGGGCCGTCGAATAGTACGGGTTGCCCTGGTGCTCGTACTGCGCGCGGATCGGGGCCTTGAACTCTTCTTCCTCCTCGGCCGTCATCTCCCCGCGCACCGTGGCCAGCACCGACGCCGCCTGCTCGCCGCCCATGACCGAGATTCGGGCGTTGGGCCACATCCACAGGAAGCGCGGCGAATACGCCCGTCCACACATCGAGTAGTTGCCCGCACCGTAGGACCCGCCGATCACCACGGTGAGCTTGGGCACTCGTGCGCACGCCACCGCGGTTACCATCTTGGCGCCGTGTTTGGCGATACCGCCGGCCTCATAGTCACGGCCCACCATGAACCCGGAAATGTTCTGCAAGAACAACAACGGCACCAACCGCTTGTCGCACAGCTCGATGAAATGCGCACCCTTGAGCGCGGATTCAGAAAACAGCACCCCGTTGTTGGCGACGATGCCGACCGGGTGGCCGTGGATGTGCGCGAACCCGGTGATCAGCGTGCTGGCGTATTCGGCTTTGAATTCTGCGAATTCGCCCCCGTCCACGAGCCGGGTGATGACGTTGTGCACGTCGTAGGGAATTCGCGGATCGACCGGAACCACGTCGTAGATCTCGGTTTGGTCGGCAACCGCATCCACCGTGGGTCGCACATCCCAGGTGTGCGGCTCGCGCGGTCCCAGTGTCGAGACGATCCGCCGGATGATGTTCAGCGCGTCGCGGTCGTCGTGCGCGAGATGATCGGTGACGCCGGAGATCTTGGAGTGCAGTTCTCCGCCGCCAAGATCCTCCGCGGAGACCACTTCTCCGGTGGCCGCCTTCACCAGCGGCGGGCCGCCGAGGAAGATCGTGCCCTGGTTGCGGACGATCACCGCTTCGTCGCTCATCGCCGGCACATACGCGCCGCCTGCCGTGCAGGACCCCAGCACCGCCGCGATCTGCGGGATGCCCTCCGAGCTGAGCTTCGCCTGGTTGTAGAAGATCCGGCCGAAATGCTCCCGGTCGGGGAACACCTCGTCTTGACGAGGCAGGAAGGCGCCGCCGGAGTCGACCAGGTAGATGCAGGGCAGCCGATTCTGCCCGGCGATCTCCTGGGCGCGCAGGTGTTTTTTGACCGTAACCGGGTAGTAAGTACCGCCTTTGACCGTCGCGTCGTTGGCCACGACCATGCATTCACGACCGGCGATCCTGCCGATACCGGTGATGATGCCGGCCCCCGGGCACTCGCCGTCGTACATCCCGTCGGCGGCAAGCGGAGCGATCTCGAGCAGCGGACTACCGGGATCGAGCAGGCCGTCGACTCGGTCACGGGGCAGCAGTTTGCCGCGGTCGACGTGGCGTGCGCGGGCCCGTTCCGGGCCACCCAGCGCGGCCGCGGCCAGCTTCTCGCGCAGCT
>JAFAID010000582.1 GCA_019236925.1 Mycobacterium sp.
CCGCGGCATGTAACTGCTCGGCAGCCATCGAGCGGGTCACCAGCGAGCGCACTGTCAACACCGGCAACCCCGCAGCATCGGCCACCTCCACCGACATCGCATCCGGACCCAGCGCGGTGAGGCGGGCCCGCACCCGACCGGTACCGCCCGCATGTAGCGACACCCCCCGCCAGCAAAACGGCAACATCGTTTGACTGGTGTCGACGGCAAGCCCCGCAGCGTGCAAGACCGCATCCAACAGGGCTGGATGAATTCCCATCCCGTCGCCCTGAACACCGGCCTCGGCGGGGATGGCGGCCTCTGTGAAGAGCTCCCGCCCGCGCCGCCATATCGCCGCCAGGCCCTGAAACGCCGGGCCGTACTCGTAGCCGCGCGCCGCGAGCCGTGCATAGCCATCCGAAATGTCCACGCTTTCCGCACCGACCGGCGGCCACACCGACAAATCCACCGAGGCCTCGGCGGCGGCTACCCCGAGCATGCCCTCGGCGTGCAGCAACCACTCCGCGTCGGATTGTTCGCGCCGGGAATACACCGACACCGCGCGGCTGCCGGACTCTCCCCCGCACGCGGGAGGTACCCCCACAGCGGGCCCGACCACCACCTGGACCTGCACCCCGACGCCCCGCTGCACCGCCAGCGGCGTGGCCAGCACCAGCTCGTCGATGATCGCGCACCCGACCTCATCAGCGGCGCGGATGACCAACTCCACAAAACCGGCCCCGGGAAACAGCACCACTCCGCCCACCCGGTGATCGGCCAACCACGGCTGAGCCGCCAGCGACAACCGGCCGGTCAACACCATGCCACCAGAATCGGGTCGTTCCACCACTGCAGCCAACAGCGCGTGTCCGGTCCCGCCCACGCCCAAGCCGGTCGCATCCGCGGGCCCAGTCGAGGCCGGCGTCGACCAAAACCGCCGCCCCTGGAATGCATAGGTCGGCAACTCCACCCGCCGTCCGCCCGAGCCGGCAAACACCGCCGGCCAATCCACCTGCACCCCGGTGGTAAACAAGTGACCGGCCGCACCCATCAGTGAGGCCACCTCTGGGCGGCCTTTGGCCAACACCGAGACCACCACGGCCTCAGTGGGCGACAGCGACTGTTCGATGGAGGCCGTCAAACCACTACCGGGACCGACCTCGATAAAGTGCGTGGCACCGTAGGTTTGCAGATGGCGCGCACTGTCGGCGAACCGCACAGGCCGGCGGATATGTTTCACCCAATACTGCGCCGACCCAAAATCAGTGTCAGGCCCGGCCAGCTCGGCCGTCACGTTCGACACAACCCCAATCTGCGGCTTCCGCACCTCAACTTGGGCGGCGACCCGCGCAAATTCCTCGAGCATCGGCTCCATCAACGGCGAATGAAACGCATGGGAGACGGCCAACGGGCGGACTCGCCGGCCCCGCTGAGCCAAACGCTGCGCAATCGCGCTCACTGCGGGCTGTGCACCAGAGATCACCACCGATTCGGGGGCGTTGATCGCCGCGATCGCCACCCCCTCATGCAGCAAAGGCACCACATCGTGTTCACCGGCGCCCACCGAGACCATGGCTCCACCCGCCCGCAGGCCCTGCATTAACCGGCCCCGCGCCGCGACCAACATCGCCGCATCCGCCAGCGTCAACACCCCCGTCACATACGCCGCCGACAACTCCCCCACGGAATGACCCATCACAAAATCCGGGCCCAAGCCCCAGGACCGCAACAACGTGAATAACGCCGTCTCAACCGCGAACAACGCCGGCTGGGCGAACTCGGTGCTGTCGAGCAGACCCTGATCATTACCCCAGACAACCCGGCGCAGCGGCAGTCGCAGATGCCGATCCAACTCATCGGCGACCGCGTCAAAAGCCCGGGCGAATACCGGCAACTGGCCATACAACTCGCGGCCCATTCCGATCCACTGCGAGCCCTGCCCGGGGAACACCATCACCGTCTTGCCTACCGACCCCGCCCGGCCCATCAGCACGCCCGCACCCGGCTCACCGCGGGCAACCGCGGCCAACCCCACCATCAACTGCTGGCGATCAGCGCCCACCGCCACTGCTCGATGCTCAAACACCGACCGCCGCGCCAACGACCACCCCACATCGACCGGGTCCAGCTGTTGGTCGGCTTGCACGTGGGCCAACAATCGGCCCGCCTGCGCGGTCAATGCCTCAGCCGATCGAGCCGAAATCACCCACGGCAGCACCGACAACCCCATCCGATCGGGTCCACCGGAGTCTGTTGCGCCGTCAGCGCTTTCGGCTGCCTCGGCCGGGGCTTGCTCCAAGATCACATGAGCGTTGGTGCCGCTGATACCAAACGAGGACACGCCTGCCCGGCGCGGATGCCCGTCGGTCGGCCAGTCCCGAGCCTCGGTCAACACCGACACCGCCCCGCTCGACCAATCCACATACGGCGAAGGAACATCGACGTGCAGCGTCGCCGGCATCACTCCATGGCGCATCGCCTGCACCATCTTGATCACTCCGGCGACCCCGGCCGCGGCCTGGGTGTGCGCCATATTCGATTTGATCGAGCCCAACCAGAGCGGCCGCCCGGGTGGGCGGTCTTGCCCGTAGGTGGCTAACAACGCCTGCGCCTCAATGGGATCACCCAATCTGGTGCCCGTGCCGTGGGCCTCCACTACATCCACATCGGCCGTGGTCAACCCCGCGCTGGCCAACGCCGCGCGAATCACCCGCTGCTGGGAAGGTCCGTTAGGTGCGGTCAAGCCATTAGAGGCGCCATCCTGATTGATCGCGCTACCGCGCACTACTGCCAACACCGAATGCCCCAGCCGTCGCGCATCCGACAACCGCTCGAGCACCACGACTCCGACGCCTTCACCCCATCCTGTCCCGTCAGCCGCGCCGGCGAACGACTTACAACGCCCATCAGCGGCCAATCCCCGCTGCCGACTAAACCCCACGAAAACCGCCGGCGACGCCATCACCGTCGCCCCACCGGCCAACGCCAAATCACTTTCCCCCGACCGCAACGACTGCACCGCCCAATGCAGGGCCACCAAGGATGACGAACATGCGGTATCCACCGAGACCGCCGGACCTTCGAGCCCCAACACATACGACACCCGCCCCGAGGCCACGCTCGACGCCGTACCGGTCAGCCGATACTCCTCCAGGGCGGTTGCCTTGCTCGCATAGCTTTGCCCGAAGATCCCGCTGAACACTCCGGTCGCCGAGCCCCGCAACGATGTCGGATCAATCCCGGCGTGCTCCAGGGCCTCCCAGGAGCACTCCAACAACAAGCGCTGCTCCGGATCCATCGCCAATGCCTCGGCCGAGGCGATCCCGAAAAACCCGGCATCAAAACCGGCCACGTCCCCGACAAACCCGCCCTGCCGGGTATAGGTCTTGCCCATCGCGTCTGGATCAGGGTCGAACAACCCCTCCACATCCCAACCCCGATCGGGGGGAAAATCGGACAACACATCCCGGCCCCCCGCCACGACCTCCCACAGGGCGCGCGGGGAATCCACTCCACCCGGGAACCGGCAGCCCATTCCCACCACGACCACCGGCTCATCGGCCTGCACTGGGGAAGGCAGCGCGACCCGTCTGGCCGACCCAGAGAGTTCAGCCTCCAAATACCGAGCTAGTCCGGTAACGGAGCCGTAGTCCCATCCGAGCGTGTCGGGCAGCCGCAGACCTGTCTCTGCCGCCAATCGATGACGAAGGGCTACCGTCATTTGCGAGTCAAAACCCAGCTCCGCGAAGGTCAGATCCGGATTTACCGACTGAGGACCAGGCTGACCCAATATTTTCGCGGTCTCTGCACTAACCGCCTCCACCACCAGCCGGTGACGTTCTTCCTGCAAAACGGCCAACCGCTCGTTAAGCGGCACGCCGCCCAGGTCTTCAACAATCTGGATGTTTGATGCCGGTGCATTATCAAGCAATGCCTCCGTGTCCGACCGACGTGGCATAGACGGGAGGTCCCAAATTGGTTTTGTTGGGCTCTCCGCGCGAAGCGCACTCCGCCTCAACTTCCCGGTCGAGGTTCGAGGAAGTCGTTCAACGACAGCGAACCGATGCGGGACCGTGAATGCGGACAGTTGGGTAAGCAATCGGCGGTGGATGCCTCGGATAACTGATTGCTCAACCAACTTGCCGCTCATCGGGACGAGAAACGCCTGCAACACCCACGCTCCGGCGGACTCCCTTACCGAGACGACCGCGGCTTCGGCCACATTGTCGTCCTCAACGATGAGTCGCTCAACCTCGGTGGGATTGACGTTGACGCCCCCGACAACTTCGATGTCGTCCGCACGACAGCGGTACGTAACCCATCCGTCATCGTCGACGCAAACCCGATCCCGCGTGTTAAGCCAATCCCCATTCGACAAAGGATCTGTGGGACGGTTCCAGTAACCCGCTGCAATCGAGGGTCCCCGGACCCATAGGTCGCCCTCAACGCCTGGGTCGGCGGTTGCGCCATCCGGCGCCACCACTCGAATCTCATAGGGTTGAAGAACCTTTCCAAGGGTCCCCGGACGCCATTCGTCGATAGTGTTCGATACGAATGTCTGCCCAACCTCAGTAGATCCAATTCCGTCAAGAATGGGAATACCGCCGAAGAACTCCATGAGTCGCTCGCCGAGCCCGACCCCGAGAGCCTCTCCCGCTGATACCACACATCGGAGCGAACGAAACGAATCGGGAGAGCACGTCTCAACCACTCTGGCAAAGAAAGTTGGTACACCGTAAAGTACCGACACCGCAAATCTCGCACTTAGCTCCGCAGCCAGATCCGGGCTAACCGGCAATAGGTTGATTACCGACGAACTACCTGTCGCCAATGGAAACCAGACCGAATTACCCAGACCATACGCGAAATGCATGCGTGCGCTACTTAGCCCGGTGTCTTGGGGAGTGAGCTGCAACGCTTTGCGGCACATAGCGTCAATAAACGTCAACACATCGCTGTGCCGGTGGATCGCGGCTTTCGGTGGACCCGTAGTACCAGATGTGTAGGTAGCGTACGCAAAAGCGTCGCTACTCACCGGCTCGTAGTCTCCCGGCTCGACTCGGCTCGCATCGGACAGGAGCTCTCCGGATTCCACAACGCACGACCGCTGAAACCGAGCACGGAGTGCGCCAGACGTGACGACAAGCGCTGGCTCCGTGTCGCGTTCGGCAAATGCGTGGTCTTCCAGATGGAAGTCCGGATTCGCGAGGAACGCCAGAACCCCGCGAGCCAGGCATGCCAGCAATAGCTCCACCAGTTCCGGCGAATCCGGAAGGCACAACAGCACGCGGTCTCCTGTGGAAATACCGCGGTTTCTCAGCACTTCCCCAAGACGTGTGGCGCTGCTATGGATTTGGCCATGTGTCACGACGTGCGGCGCATAGTAGGCGGGCTTGTCATACCACCCTGCTTCTGATGCCCGCCTAGCCAGCAGCCTTGCTAGGTTCCCATTCCGCATTGCCGGATCGCCTCCCTGGCTCGCCGCCGTGGCCCTGCTCCATCGATCCCGCGCATCGCAAAAGACAGCGGACCCCCACCATTGGTTATCGAGGATCGACGGTCGACGTTACGGGCTTGCCGATCAGGCAAACGTTCACCTGACGGCCGTGCTAGGTAGATGCAAATCGATCTCCAACTCTTTGTATTCGATGTCGTTCGAATCTTGGCAACGATCGGATTCATCTTACGGAGCATCTTGGAATACATTTCGAAGAAAATACTCGGTGATAATAATCGCTGGTTCTCCTCCGGCGATGATTCCGTACCGGCGGGCAACAATTCTCGGTTCCGAATTCTGGTATCCAGCAAGCGCGAGCCAACCAGGCGGCTGTCCTATCCAGACTTTAGCCGTCTCCTTAAACGTTTCGAGGCAACTAGCTGCGATAACCTCACCAATAGGACACTCCGTCTTTGTCAAGCTTGTCGTAATCGCGGGAGGTAACAAGTCAATAGCAATCAACGACTCCGCAGCCACAAATGGAACCCCCGAACTCCGGCCCTTGAGTAAGATCTGACGCTGAAGAACCCGGCCGCTCGGTAATTGCCCCAAACCGGGTATCCTCGGCGCCATGCCGTGAACCTGCTGGTCGACAATCTGCACCACGATTTCTTCATTAGCGACAATGCCGAGAATCCGGGTGAGGGTGCCGTTGCTTGCTATCAGTATCCGAAGGTCACGGTTGAGCTTGCGAATTTCGTCATCAGGTAGAAAGCGCTCGATCGCATCTCGGCCAGCCCAGTGTCCGCGTCCGGCTTGCTGGTGAATGTCCGCCGTCACGCCGGAGCGTCCAAGCGTCCTGAACGTCGGACCTTACCGCCGGTAGTAATCGGAATCGAGCCCTGCGCCAATTGAACGAGATGCGCAACGCGCAGACCTGCTCGTGTTGGTTGTATCGCCACTGACCATCTCCCTCGTGCCCCTCGTGCCCCTCGTGCCCCTCGTACCCCTCTTGCCCCTCTTGCGAGTCTCGGCACAGAGTCTAAGCAACTCCCCTATAGATTGTGTCGCAGAATCGGCGCGCCTTCGAGTTGGACTTTGACCGGGCGCCAACGCGTGACGGCCGATCAGCTTCACGCTCGGGCCGGCGGGTCCCCGTCCCCGGCGACTTCCAAGCACACCGCGAGCGCGCCCGCTCCCACGTGCAACGCAAGCACCGGGCCCAGGTCGGTGACGACTGCGGGCCGGCCGGTCGGCAACCGCTCGGCCAGTGCGTCGACTAGGCCGGCGGCTCCGTCGGGGTTGGCGACATGATGCACCGCGATCTCGGCCGGACGCCCTCCGACGACTTCACATACCCGGTCGATCATCGTCGCGACCGCCTTGTTGGCCGTTCGCACCCGTTGCGCCAGAACGAGTTTGCCATCATCGATGCGCAGCAGCGGCTTGAGTGACAGCTTGGTGCCGAGCCAGGCGCCGGCACCGCCGATGCGCCCGCTTCGCCGCAGGTTGTCCAGCTGGTGTACGACGATGAAACCGTGATTGCGACTCACAGCACCAGCCGCAGATTCTGCGACCGTGTCCAAGTCGGCTCCGCTGGCCGCTGCCCGGGCAGCGGCCAGCGCGACGAAACCCGTGTTCATCGCCGCCGACTTCGAATCGATCACCCGAAGCACTGAACCGAGTTCGGCCGCAACGGTTTCGGCGGCGCCGAAGGTTCCCGACAGCGCGGCCGAAAGGTGCACGGCGACGACGCCGTCGCCGCCGCTGTCGGCCAGCGCCTGCCGGTATGCCTCGCCCAGTTCCGCCGGCGTGGCTGCGGCGGTGGTGGCTTGACCGTAGTTGTGGATGTCGTCGGGAACATCGTCGACGCCATCACGCAGGTCGCGTCCGTCGAGCAGGATGTGCAACGGCACCTGACGTATTCCCCACTGCCGGCGCAGATCTTCGGGAAGCCGCGATGACGAGTCAGTGACTACCACGACAGCCATATGAGATCAGCCGCGCGGCTTCTCGGTTTGATCAGGCACGCCGGCTTCGGCCAGCGCCTTGAGCATCAGTTCCGCGACCGCCTGGTGGGCTTCGAAGTTCCAGTGAATACCGTCGGGGTTGCCGCGGCCACTTATAACATGTTCGGCAACAGCGGATTTCAGGTCAACCAGCGGGATGTCGTGCTGCTGAGCCCATTGGGTTATCGCCTCGACCGTGCCGGCCCGGCCGTGATGAGCCTTACCGTAAGTCTCGGCGATGTGCACTGACGGCAACGACGCCACAATCGGGATGCCGGGTCGATTGAAATCGATTGCGCCGCGGGTCTGTTCGAGGTACTCGGCGGAGAGGTGGGGTGGCAGCGCGGCTCTGGCCACCGGTGACAGCCGCGGCTGCACCCAACCGTAGCCGTCGCGAGCCCATCGCCGCAGCCACGGCGGTCGCACGTAGCGGATGAGTTCACGCAACGCCGTCGGCAACGGCGACGGCAGCGAATCCATTCCGCCGGTCGCGAAGATCACCGCACCGGCGCGCGGCAGCGCCGCCCAGGCCCGCGGGTCCTGGGTGGCTGCCCACCACACATCCCGACACGTCCAGCCGATGCGCCCGATCAACTCCAGATCCCAATTCAGTTGCGAAGCGACAATGTTGGGCCAGATACGTGGGTCGTCAGCGGGCAGGCCACCGGTCGGGCCGTAGTAGGCCAGTGAATCCGCGAAGACCAGCAGCGCCGGACGCGGCCGTTGGTCAGAGGACATCGCCGGTGACCTGTGCCGAAGCGTTCCACACGTCCAGGCGCCACCGAATGTCATCGACGTCCTCGGCGCCGGCCTGCGCATCGGCGGAGTGCCCGGCCAGCTGCGTCCAGCTGGCATTGCCCATGCCGCCCAGCGCGGGCCAGTTGGCAACCGGCAGCCGCAAAAGCGCCGCGCTCAGAGCCGCGATCAGCCCGCCGTGGGCGACTAGCACCACCGGCCGTGCCGGTTCATCGTCGGCACCCCATTCGGGCTCACCGGTGATCAACTCGGCGATCAACGGTAGGCTGCGCGCAGCCACGTCGACCCTGCTCTCGCCGCCGTGCGGTGCCCAGGTGGCGTCCTCGCGCCAGGCCAGCCGGGCGCCCGGTGCGACGGCGTCGATATCGGCGTGCGTCATGCCCTGCCAATCGCCGAGGTGGGTCTCGCGTAGCCGCTGGTCGACCAGCACCCGCATGCCCGCGCGCTCTCCCAGCGTGACCGCGGTGTCGTAGGCGCGTCGCAGGTCCGACGACACGATGAGCAAGGGTTGGCGTTTGGCGAGCGCCTCGGCCGCAGCGACCGCCTGGGCGCGGCCCAGATCGGTCAGCTCGGTGTCCAACTGGCCCTGCATTCGGCTGCCGAGATTGAAGTCGGTCTGCCCGTGCCGCATCATCACCAGGCGGCGCGTCGTCATGACCGGCTCGCAGAGTCCGCCGACAAGTCCACCGCCACCACCGGGCAGTCACCCCAGAGCCGGTCCAGCGCATAGAAATTGCGTTCGTCTTGGTGCTGGATGTGCACGACGATGTCGACGTAGTCCAGCAATGTCCAGTGCCCTTCGCGGGTACCTTCGCGGCGCGCGGGCTTGTAGCCGGCCCGGCGCATCTTCTCCTCGACCTCGTCGACGATGGCGTTGACCTGCCGTTCGTTGGACGCCGACGCGATGACGAAACAGTCGGTGATGACCAGCTGAGCGGAAACGTCGATGACGACGACATCGTCGGCAAGCTTCGACGCCGCCGCCGCGGCGGCGACGGAGGCCATCTCGATCGCCTCCGGGGTGGCCGTCACGTCTTGTCCCCGGGTTTGCGGTACAGCTCGCGCTTGGAGATGTACTGCACGACGCCGTCGGGCATCAGGTACCAGAGCGGCCGCGACTCTTGCGCGCGCCGACGACAATCGGTCGAAGAGATTGCCAGCGCCGGGATTTCGACCAATGTCAGGGCGTCGTCGGGCAGGCCGTCGAGCACATCGGTGAGATGGTCGCGGCCCAGCTCATAGCCGGGCCGGCTGACCCCGACGAACCGCGCCATGGCGAACAGTTGCTCCAAGTCCTGCCACGACAGGATGGCGGCCAGCGCGTCGGCGCCGGTGATGAAGTACAACTCGGCGTCGGGGTTGACCGCGTGCAGATCCCGCAGCGTGTCCTTGGTGTAAGTGGGCCCGCCGCGGTCGATGTCGACCCGGCTCACCGAGAAGCGGGAATTGGCCGCGGTCGCGATCACCGTCATCAGATACCGGTCTTCGCCGGCGCTGACCCGGCGTTGCTTCTGCCAGGGCTGACCGCTGGGCACGAAGACCACTTCGTCGAGATCGAACAAATAAGCGACTTCACTGGCCGCGACCAGGTGGCCGTTGTGGATGGGATCAAACGTCCCACCCATCACTCCCAGCCGCCGCTTTCGCATGGTTTGCCAGCTTACTGGAGCACTCTGGTGCAGCTCACGGGCAGCGCTGATCGTCACATCTGCCTCAGGAACCTCTACACAGGGAAAGAGGCACAATTTGCCCGCCTGGTCCGAAAATGATGGGTGAGTCGCGGCTCTCGGGGTGATTTGGTGTTTGTCGTGTTGTGCCCAGTCGTGTGGGTGGGTCAGGCGGCCTGGATCGGGTCGAAGTGGACGGTGAACCCGAGGATGTTGGCTTGGCGGACGATGCGGCGCATGGCGCGTTGGGGGTCGAGGCGGGCGAAGTAGTCGCCGCCGAGATCGGTGTAGTCGACGTCGTTGGTGAGCATGTGCCACACCGCGGTCAGGATGGAGTGTTCCACGGCGACAATGGCTTTCTTCTTGCCCAATCGGTGTGCCAAACGTTGATATCGGGCCCCGAGGTAGGTGGTGTCTTTAGTGCGGGCCGCGGCCATCGCGGCAGTACCCAACGCGCCGACTAGCCATCGGTTGCCGTGGCGGGTCTTACCGGAGCGGCGTTTGCCGGCTGATTCGTGATGCCCGGGACACACCCCGGCCCAGGAGGCCAGGTGTGCGGCGGTGCGGAAGTGGCTCATGTCGGCGCCGGTCTCGGCGACGATCACCTCAGCGATGGACTGGCCCACACCCGGGATCGTCGCCAATTGTTGGAGCTGGCGGGCAAAAGGGCGCATCTGCTCCTCGATGCGCGCCGACAGTTCTCCGATCGCCGCGCTGAGTGAGTCGATGCGCTGCAGATGCAGCCGGCACAAAAACGCATGGTGGTCGCCGAAGTTGCCGGTCAATGCCTGCACCAGGTGCGGAATCTTCGGGCGCATCCGGGCGCGGGCCAGCTCGGCCAGCACCCGCGGGTCGCGTTCACCATCGATCAGCGCGGTCAGCATCGCCCGCCCGGAGACTCCGAGGATGTCGGTGGCCACCGACGACAGCTTGATCCCGGCGTCTTCGAGTTCCTTCTCCAACCGTTGCGCCTCGCGGGTGCGTTCGGTGGTCAGCGTGGTGCGGTAGCGGGTCAGATCCCGCAACTGGCGGATCGGCTCGGGCGGTACGAACGAGGCCCGCAGCAGCCCGCACTCACCCAGCTGGCACAACCAGGCGGCGTCGCAGACATCGGTTTTGCGCCCGGGAAGCCCCTTGGCGTGGGCGGCGTTGACCAGGATCACGTTCAGGTCGTCCTCCAGCAGGTAAAACGCGCCGCGCCAGTAATCGCCGGTTGCCTCCATCACCACCAGAGACACCCGCTCGCCCAGCAGCCAGTCCCGCAGCTCCAGCAACGCATTAGTGGTGGTGGCGAAGGTGCGGATCTCCTGGCGCCGTGACCGCTTGCCCGTCGGGCTGGGTGTCCGCACGCACGCCTTGAGATCCTTCTTGCCGATATCCAGCGCGGCGCACCGCTCATGCAACAGTTCCATCGAATCCCTTCCGGACACAACAACTTCCAACCAGGCACGCCCGTCCGGAGGAACCACAGGGCCTAAAGAATCTGGTCCGCGTGCTCACGGCAACAATCGACAGTTCCTGTCGGTGGCTCCCAACGCCATACTGACCCAACGAGCTCAAACGGCATCACAGACATATCGGCGTGCCGGACGGACGCGACGCCCATTTTCCCGCCTCGACGGCGGCCGCCAGCGGCGGGGTTTACTGACCCGAAAATCGGATGGTGAGTGGGCAGGCCGAAGGCACTTGGCGGGGCCGGGTGGTGGTGTGCCGCTGTGGGTTTAGGTCAGGCGGCGGTGTCGGTGATGACTGCTTTGCCGTCGCGTATAGCGATGTGCTGGCCGGTGAGCGCTTGCAGTTGGGTGGCCAGATCGCGGGCGCGGCGGTGCTTGTTGATCCGGGATTCGTAGTAGCCGGGCCCGAGGTCGCAGAATCTGGCGTCCGGGTCTGAGAGCAGGTGGTAGATGACTGTCAGTACCGAATTGCCGATGGCGACGAGCGCCTTCTGCTTGCCGCGGCGTCGGGCCAGGCGCCGGTAGCGGGCGCCCAGGAAGGTGTCAGTACGGGAGTTGACGAACGCGATGCGGCCCAAAGTGCCGGCCAGCCATGGGTTGCCCTTGGCGCGGCCCTTGCTCCTGGACTTACCGGCCGACTGGTGGATCTGCGGGCAGAACTTGGCCCACGACACCAGATGCGCGGCCGAGGGGAACCGGGTCATGTCGACCCCGATCTCGGCGATCAGCTCGGCGGCGGTAACCGTGTCCACGCCGGGGATGTCAGCGAGGCGGGCCGCCTGTCGAGAGAAAGGGCCGATCGCCTCCTCGATGCGGGCGTCAAGTGCGGCGATCTGGGCGCTGATCCGGTCGGTGTTGTCGAGCATCATCTGCAGGATCGTCGCGTGATGGTCGGTGAAGAACCCTCGCAGCGCCTCTTCGAGCCGGTCGGTCTTCTTGCGTGCACTGGCCTTGGCCAGCCGGGCCAGCGTGCGCGGATCGCGCTCTCCGGCGATCAGGGCCTCCATCATCGCCCGACCGGACACGCCGTGCAGATTCGAGAGCACCGCCGAGATCTTGATCTGGGCATCCTCGAGCAGCTTTTCAACCCGCTGCTGCTCGCGGGTGCGGTCCTGCACCAGGGCACGCCGGTAGCGGGTGAGATCGCGCAGGTGACGGATCCCGGGCGGCTGCACCAGCGAGGGCCGGCACATGCCACGCTCGGCGACCTTCGCCAGCCAGACCGCATCGGCCCGATCCGTCTTCGCGCGGCCCGGCACGTTCTTCACCTCGCGGGCGTTGACCAGCCAGCAGTCAAACCCCTCGGCCTCCAACAGGTAATACACGCCCTTCCAATAGGTGCTGGTGGATTCCATCACCACCCGCTGCACTTGCCAATGCCGCAACCAGGCCGCCATCGCCAACAACTGTGCCGTGGTCGTGGCGTAGCCGCGCAGCTCCTGCATTCGCCTGCCGGGCCGCTGCGGGTGCGGCACCCGCACACACGCTTCGAGACCGGCCTTGCCCAGATCCAGTGCCGCCACCCGCTGCACCACCAGATCGGCATCGTCGACTTCATCCATAACGAACACCCTTCCCGGAAAACGGATTCAACGAGGCGGTCGCCCGCAGGAACCGAACAGGGATGAAAAGAGTCGGACCCTCGTGCTCACGGCAACAATGCGCAGCCCCATCATCGGCTCCCCGGATCAAACTCAAAAACGGGCTCACTGCGCCAAGAAACACCGACCTCGGCGAGCGACCGCACCCGATTTTCCCGCATGCGCGGGCGTCCCCGAAGCGGGACTAGGCAACTCAAAACTTGCTCGGCAGCCGGCGTCCCACTTGCTGCGTTGGTTGCCGTACGCGGGGATACCCCCGGCTGCGGTCAGCATTTGCGCCAGGTGCATCAGGTTGTAAGTCATAAATGTGGTGTTGCGGTTGGTGAAATCGTTCTCTGG
>JAFAID010000680.1 GCA_019236925.1 Mycobacterium sp.
GACCCAGCCACGACACCGTCGAACTCGAGGATCGAGAGCGGCTGGGCCTGCCGGTGTTCGTCAAGCCGGCCCGCGGCGGCTCGTCGATCGGCGTCAGCCGGGTGACCAGCTGGGACGAGCTGCCCGCGGCCGTCGCGCATGCGCGTCAGCACGATCCGAAGGTGATCGTCGAGGCCGCGGTTATCGGTCGCGAATTGGAATGCGGCGTACTCGAATTCCCTAACGGCACAGTGCAAGCGAGCACCGTCGGAGAGATTCGGGTGGCCGGGGTGCGCGGACGTGAAGACTCGTTCTACGACTTCGCGACCAAATATCTCGACGATGCCGCCGAACTCGACGTGCCTGCCAAGGTCGATGACGACGTGAGTGATGCGGTGCGCGAGTTGGCGATTCGGGCGTTCAGGGCGATCGACTGCCAGGGCTTGGCCCGGGTCGACTTTTTCCTCACCGATGACGGGCCAATCATCAACGAGGTCAACACAATGCCCGGATTCACGACGATCTCGATGTACCCGCGGATGTGGGCAGCCAGCGGCATGGATTATCCGACCCTGGTGGCGACCATGGTTGAAACGGCGCTCGCACGCGGGACGGGTCTGCGCTAGATCATCGGGCGGCGACGATGCGGGCCGTTGTCGGCCCGAGGAGGAGCCGGCCTAATCAGCGAACGGGCGGCGACGATGCGGGCCGTTTGCGGCCCGAGGTGGGGGCACCCCCAGCCGCGTAGCGGTGTGGGGGCGAGCCGGCCTAATCAGCGAACGGGCGGCGACGATGCGGGCCGATTGCGGCCCGAGGTGGGGGCACCCCCAGCCGCGTAGCGGTGTGGGGGCGAGCCGGCCTCATCAGCGAAGCGGCGACGGGCTGATCGGCACCGCCGGCATGGTGTGATCGATCAGATCGGAGAGTTGCTGGATCGGCGTCGGGCCAGACGCCGACGGCAGGGTGAGTGCCACATAGACCGATCGGTCGACCGTGTACCAGGTGGATCGATCACCTTGGCGGGCCTCAAACCACTGCACCCGATCGACTAGCTGGATCGGCGAGCCGACCACGAAGTCTGTCGGACGGTCGAGGCCACACCGCAGCACCACCGGTTCGCTACCGGTTGTCGTCCGCCACGCCGCGGTGGCGGGTGGCGTGGGCTGCGCGATGGGGACGCGCTGATAGTCGCCGAGTCGCCGCGGCAGCGCGTCCAGCAGCGCCCGGCAGGCCTGATCCTGCGCGTGCGGAGCGGCGACGGCCGGGATTGCCACGGGTTGGAGCGGCGGGTGACGGATCGCCGCGATCGCCAGGACGACGCCGACGACACCGACCGCGAGCACCAGCGCGGCGATCAGCAACCCCCGCGGCGGCCCATCCGAGTCGGCCATCAATGCGCCGCCCCGAGGCGACAAGCAGCTTTGGCCGTCGGGGGAATCGGGGCCGGTGTACAACGCGGCCTGGCGGATTTTGTCGGGGTGGTTGCATAGGGTGCGGTCATGTCCGGCGGTCACTTTCCTTCTAGCGGAGTGGGTCTGTTGTGAGGCGGGCGTACGTGTTTCGGTTGCGGCCTACCGCCCGTCAGCATGTGGCGTTGGCGGCGTGTGTGGAGGCGCACCGGGAGCTGTATAACGCAGCGTTGCAGGAGCGCAGGGACGGCTGGTCGCACGCCAGTAAGATTCGGATCAGCTATGGGGATCAGTCGGGGCAGCTGACTGAGATGCGAGCAGTGCGCCCGGATCAAGCGGTGTGGTCGTTTTCCAGTCAGCAAGCGACATTGCGGCGGTTGAATAAGGCGTTCGCCGGGTTCTTCCGCCGGGTCAAAGCCGGGCAGACGGCGGGGTATCCACGCTTCAAGGGTGCTGGTCGGTTCGACGGCGTGGAGTGGCCCAAAGACGGTGATGGTGCGCGCTGGCTGCCCGAGCAGCGCCGGGTGTATCTGCAGGGCATCGGCCAGGTCAAGGTTGCACTGCACCGCGAAGTGGCGGGCCGGGTGAAGACGATCCAGATCAAGCGACAAGGGCGGCGCTGGATGTTGGTGCTGTCCTGCGATGGCGTGCCAACCAATCCGCTGCCCGTGACCGGTCGTCAGGTCGGTATCGACCTCGGCATCGTCGCCTTTGCCACCACCAGCGACGGGGCGCACGTCGACAATCCGCGCTGGGCGCGCGCCGCGGCGGATCGGCTGACCACAGCCCAGCAGCGGTTCCAACGCGCCCGCCGTGGTGGGAAGAATTGTATGGCCAAACGGGAAACCGTGGCCGCGCGGCATCGCAAGGTCGCCAACCAGCGTAAGGACTTTCATCATAAACAAGCCCGCGAGCTCGCCGCCCGATACGACCTGATCGTCGTGGAGGATTTGAAGATCGCGAACATGCTGCGCCGGGCCAAACCCGTCCCTAACCCCGACAATCCCGGCATGTTCCTGCCCAACGGAGCCCGGGCGAAAACGGGGCTCAACCGATCGATCAGTGACGCTGGCTGGGGTCAATTCGTCTCGATACTGCGCGCCAAAGCGGAAGAGGCTGGGCGGGCTTGGCTTGAGATCGACCCCCGGCACACCTCCGACAGGTGTGAGCGCTGCGGGCACGCAGCACGCGTGAACCGCGTCACGCAAGCGGAATTCGCCTGCCAACGCTGCGGTCACTCCGCACCGGCAGACGAACACGCCGCACGCAACATCCTGCGGGCCGGACTGGCCCATCATGCCCACGCGGCATGAAAAGAAGCTGGCGGCTTCAGCCGTCAGAGAAGTCACTGCCTCACTTTCTGCTCAGCTTGTCGATCACGCTTACACTCCCGAAGTCAGCGGACAAGAACCTACCGGAGGTGATGTGGGCGACGGCGACTCTGATCCCACGCTGGGCGATGTTGGCGAATTCGGCGTGATCGAAGGGCTGATTCGGGGTCGGCGCCAGCCGGACGCGGTCGCTCTCGGACCGGGTGACGACGCTGCCGTGTTGCTAGCCGGCGATGGTCGCGTGGTGGTGTCGACGGACATGCTGGTCGAGGGCCGGCACTTCCGGCTGGACTGGTCGACACCGCACGATGTCGGCCGTAAAGCCGTCGCGCAGAACGCCGCCGACATCGAAGCGATGGGCGGGCGGGCCACTGCGTTCGTCGTCGGGTTCGGCGCGCCGCCCGAAACGCCAACCGCTCAGGTCAGGGCGCTGGCAGACGGGATGTGGGACGAGGCCGGCCGGATTGGCGCCGGCATCGTCGGCGGAGATCTGGTCGGCAGCCCGCAGTGGGTGGTGTCGATGACCGTGCTGGGCGACCTCGCCGGCCGACCGCCGGTGCTGCGGTCCGGAGCGCGACCCGGCTCGCGGATCGCCGTCGCCGGCCAGCTGGGACACTCTGCCGCAGGATATGCGCTGTGGGACAACGGTATTGGAGGGTTCGACGACTTGCGGCATCGCCACCTCGTCCCGCAGCCGCCCTACGGAGAGGGGTGTGCGGCCGCCGCGGCCGGTGCCCAGGCGATGATCGACATTTCCGACGGGCTGATCGGCGACCTGCGGCACCTGGCCGACGCGTCCGGCGTGAGCGTCGACCTGAGCACCGCAGCTCTGAGCCCTGACCGCGACGCACTGGTGAGCGCAGCCGACGCCACAGCGGCCGACGCGTGGACGTGGGTTCTTGCCGGGGGAGAAGACCATGCCCTGGTCGCGGCGTTCGCCGGACCGGTGCCCGCGGGATGGCGGGTGATCGGGCAAGTGCTCGACGGGCCGGCACGGGTGCTCGTCGACGGCGCAGAGTGGCGCGGATACGCCGGCTGGCAGTCCTTCGCGCCCGGTGACGATGCGGGCCGGCCCCCGCAAGCGGGTGGGGGTACCCCCAGCCGCTCAGCGGCGAGGGGGCGTGCCCCCAGAGCGGCCGAAAAAGAAGCGGGCAATGGACAGTAGGGTGACGCGGTGACCGTCTACGCCATCGCCCAGTTGCGGTTCACCGACCGCGCCGCCTACAACCGGTACCAGATCCGATTCATGGATGTCTTCCGTCGTCACCGCGGGACGTTGCTGGCCGCCGACGAGTCCCCTCAGGTGGTGGAGGGCCAGTGGGATGGGGACAAGGTGGTGCTGATGTCCTTTCCTGACGAGGCGGCATTCCGGCTGTGGTCGGAATCGCCGGATTATCAAGAGATTTCGAAGGATCGCCGTGCTGGTGCGGACACCGTGGTGCTGTTGGCGAAGGGGCTGGCGTGACCGCCCGGCCGCTGCGTGAACTCGTCGACGACGGTTGGGCCGCCGCCCTGGAGCCGGTCGGTGAACAGGTTGCCAAGATGGGCCAATTTCTGCGCGAGGAGATCGCGGCCGGCCGAGGCTATCTGCCGGCAGGTCCGAATGTTCTGCGCGCCTTCACCTTTCCCTTCGAAAAGGTTCGGGTGCTGATTGTCGGCCAGGACCCCTATCCGACGCCCGGGCATGCCATCGGCTTGAGTTTCTCGGTGGCCGAAGCGGTGCGCCCGCTGCCCCGAAGCCTGGAGAACATCTTCGTCGAATATGCCAGCGACTTGGGCTATCCACCGCCGTCTTGCGGCGACCTCACGCCGTGGGCAGAGCGCGGGGTGTTGCTGCTCAACCGCGTGCTCACCGTTCGACCGGGTAACCCGGCGTCTCACCGCGGCAAGGGCTGGGAGGCCGTCACCGAGTGCGCGATTCGCGCGTTGGTGGATCGCCGGCAGCCGATGGTGGCGATTTTGTGGGGCCGCGACGCCTCGACCCTGAAGCCGATGCTGGCGGGCAGCGACTGTGTCTCGGTCGAATCACCGCATCCCTCGCCGCTTTCGGCGTCGCGGGGGTTTTTCGGCTCGCGCCCGTTCAGCCGCGCCAACGACCTGCTGACCGAGATGGGCAGCGAGCCGATCGACTGGCGGCTGCCGTAATGGCCGTCACGGCAGTCCCGGCGGCGTAATCAATCCCGCGGCGCGTTCAAACTTGCTGGCGCGGGGCCGCATTCCACTGCCCGGCCAATCGCACCGTTCGTGTCGTCCCGCCCCTCTGGAAGCGCTGATCTCGTTGCACAACAATGCTTCTCGTGCGACGCTTGAGAACCAACTCGAGGAGCACAGATGACGCTTGTCGCCGGCATCGACTCGTCCACCCAATCATGCAAGGTGCTCATCTGCGATGCCGACACCGGCGAGGTGGTCCGCGACGGTCGGGCGACGCATCCCGAGGGCACCGAAATCGACCCAGCGGCATGGGAGTCGGCCACGCACAACGCGATCGCAGCCGCCGGCGGCCTCGACGATGTCGCCGCGGTATCCGTCGGCGCTCAGCAGCATGGCATGGTGTGTCTGGATACCGCAGGACAGGTCGTCCGGCCAGCGCTGTTGTGGAATGATGTCAGGTCGGCCGACGCGGCGCTCGCCCTTGTCAACGCGCTCGGCGGTCGCGACGCCTGGGCGAACGCGGTGGGCGTGGTGCCGCTCGCGGCGATCACCGTTGCGAAACTGCGTTGGTTGGCCGACCACGAACCCCGCAACGCCGACCGCACAGCCGCGGTGTGCCTGCCGCATGACTGGCTGACCTGGCGGCTGCGCGGAGACACCGACATCGGCACGATCACCACCGACCGCAGTGATGCGAGCGGGACCGGCTACTACGACGCCGCGAGTGGCATCTACCGTGCCGATCTGGTTGAACTCGCCATGCGCGGACGTCGTCCTGCGCTGCCGAGGATCCTCGGTGCAGCCGAGGCCACGAAGGCAGGCAACCGCCCGTTGTTCGGTGCCGGACTCGGCGACAACGCCGCTGCCGCTCTCGGATTGGCCGCCGACGAAGGCGACATCATGGTCTCGATCGGAACATCGGGTGTGGTTTCGTCGGTCTCGGCACATCCGGTGCACGACGGCAGGGGGTTCGTGGCGGGGTTCGCCGACGGCACCGGACGGTTTCTGCCTCTGGTGTGCACATTGAACGGCGCACGGGTCCTCGACGCCGCCGCAGCGATGCTGCGCGTGGACCACGACGAGCTCTCCCGCCTCGCGCTATCGGCGCCGCCGGGAAGCGAAGGGCTGGTGCTGGTGCCGTACCTGGATGGTGAGCGAACACCGAACCGCCCCGACGCCTCCGGCGCACTGCATGGCCTGCGGAGGTCGAACGCGACCCCCGCCAACTTCGCCCGGGCCGCTGTAGAGGGACTGCTGTGCGCACTTGCCGACGGTATCGCGCACCTTACCTGCCATGGCATCGCTATGCGCCGCGTGCTACTGGTGGGTGGGGGTGCCCGTTCGCGCGCTGTGCGCGAGATCGCGCCCGAGGTGTTCGGCGTGCCCGTGCTCGCCCCGAGCCCCGCCGAGTATGTTGCGCTCGGCGCCGCACGTCAGGCGGCGTGGGCACTGAGTGGTTCGACGCAACCACCGGCGTGGGAGCAGGCGCCGACAGATCGATACATCGCCGACCCGGTGCCCGCGGTGCATCACCGATATGCGAGTGTCCGGGACTTTACGGAGGGAGCCTGACGAGCGACGTAGACCTTAGCCGCGGGTGACCTTACCGGCCTTGATGCACGACGTGCAGACGTTGATGCGGTGCTTGTTGCCGCCGGGGCGGGTGGCCACGCGCACGCTCTGGATGTTGGGATCCCACCGACGGCTGGTCCGGCGATGGGAGTGCGACACCGACTTGCCGAAGCCGGGGCCCTTCCCGCAGATATCGCAGACGGCAGCCATACGTAAACTCCTCGAAGCTCTGGGGCCAACGACCTTAACGTTAACGGGTGGCCCGGACCTGGCCAGGATAGCCGCCGCCGGGCGGAACCGCCAAAACGATCAACACGCGCTGTGCGCTATGACCTGTGCTGTCGGCTGCACTAAGTAGGCTGGCGCCCACCGATGGCGGCGTGAGGAGGTGGGCCTGGGTGGGGTCGGGGTTGGCTGGGCCGGATCGCCTACTGGACGCGTCCGCGCTGCGTGACTGGGCACATACCGCTGTTGGTGACCTGATCACCCACATCGACGAGATCAATCGGCTGAACGTGTTTCCAGTCGCCGATTCCGATACCGGCATCAACATGCTGTTCACCATGCGCTCGGCGCTGGCCGAGGCCAACACCGTCGCTAGTTCCCAGACCCGTCCGGGCGATGTCGTCCGGGTGGCCGCCGCGCTGTCGGCGGGGGCTTTGAACGGCGCGCGCGGCAACTCCGGGGTGATTCTGTCGCAGATCCTGCGCGGTATCGCCGACGTCACCGCCGACGCCGCCGAAGAATCCGGTGCCGAACTGCCCGTCATCGACGCGACGTTGCTGGGCGCGGCGCTGCGGCACGGCGTGGATCTGGTTGTCGCTTCGATGGGCGGCCAGGAGGTCCCCGGCACGATCGTCTCGGTGCTGCGGGCGGCTGCCGCCGCCATCGAGCAGAACGCCGGGGAGGGGCTGGCCGGAGCGATCATCGCCGCCGGCGACGCCGCGGTGGTCGCGCTGGAGAAGACCCCCGAGCAGCTCGACGTGCTGGGGCAAGCCGGGGTGGTCGATGCCGGTGGGCGAGGTCTGCTGGTCCTTTTCGACGCATTGCGCTCGACGATCACCGGGCAGGCGCCGAACCGCGCCGTGTACGAGCCGTCACCGCGCCGGGAAGCCGCCGAACCAGCCCTGCAACCCCCTGCGCCGCAATTCGAGGTGATGTACCTGCTGGGCGGATGCGACACCGAAGGCGCTGACTTGCTGCGCGAGCGGCTGGATGAGCTGGGTGAATCGGTGGCCATCGCGACCTCCGGCGTGGTCGGCGGTTACTCGGTCCATGTCCACACCGACGACGCGGGCGCGGCCGTCGAGGCGGGCCTGGCGTTCGGCGATCCGCGGCGGATCCAGATCTCGGCGCTGACCGGCGCCGCCAGCGGGCTACCGCCCGGCAGCTGGACTCGGGAGCGCGCGGTGTTGGCCGTCGTCGACGGCGACGGCGCGGCAGACTTGTTTGCCGGCGAAGGGGCCTGCGTGCTGCGACCCGGCCCGCACGTCGCCGACCCGACGACGGCCATCAGCGCCCAACAGCTGTTGCGGGCCGTGGTAGACACCGAAGCCGCGCAGGTGATGGTGTTGCCCAACGGCTACCTCGCCGCCGAAGAACTCGTGGCCGGCTGCACCGCTGCGATCGGGTGGGGCATCGATGTGGTGCCGCTGCCGACCGGGTCGATGGTGCAGGGGCTCGCCGCGCTCGCGGTCCACGAACCTGGCCGGCAAGCCGTCGACGACGGCTTCACGATGGCCCGCGCCGCCGGCGCCGCCAAGCACGGGTCAGTGCGCATCGCGACCGAAACGGCGTTGACCTGGGCCGGCACCTGTGAACCCGGCAACGGGTTGGGCATCGCGGGCGACGAGGTGCTGATCGTCGCCACCGATGTCGCAGCGGCGGCGATCGGCTTGATCGATTTGCTGCTGGCCGCGGGCGGTGAGCTGGTGACGGTACTGGTCGGCGCCGACCTGGACGGGCATGTCGACGCGGCTGCGGTGAGCGACAGGCTGCAAGCCCACGTGCACGATCGCCACCCGGGTACCGAGTTGATGACCTACCACACCGGGCACCGCGGCGACGCGCTGCTGATCGGGGTCGAGTAGCCATGGTGGCGCTGAGCGACCGGTTGGATTACATAGTTGGCGCCAAAGCCGCGAGCCCGCTTGACGAGGTGTTCGGCATCCGCACCGTCGACGACCTGCTCCGCCACTACCCGCGCAGCTACGTCGAGGGCGCGAGCATGCGTGGCGCCGACGACGAGCGGCCGGCCGAAGGTGAGCACATCACGCTCGTCGACGAGATCACCAGTGTGGTTGAGCGGCCGATCAGAAACCGCCCGAGGGACAAGATATTGCTCGTCACCCTCGGCTCCGGACGCAGCAAGGTCACCGCCACGTTTTTCAACCCCCGCTACCTCAAGAAGGGGCTGACCAAGGGCACCAAGGTGATGTTGTCCGGAGAGGTCGGATTCTTCCGGGGCGCAATGCAACTGACGCACCCGGCGTTCCTTATCCTCGACTCGGCGGATGGTAGGAACCGGGGCAGCCGGTCGCTGCGCAACATCGCCGACGCCTCGCAGGCTGTCAGCGGCGAGGTGTTGCAAGAGGCGTTCGAGCGTCGCTTCTACCCGATCTATCCTGCCAGCACCAAACTGCAGAGCTGGGACATTTTCAACTGCGTGCGCCAGGTGCTCGAGGTCCTCGACCCGGTGGCCGACCCGCTGCCGAAAGCGCTGTGCGTCAAGCACGATCTGGTCTCCGAAGATGAGGCGCTGCGCGCCATCCACTTAGCCGAAAATGGCGCCGAGCGGCAGCGGGCCCGAGAACGTTTGGCGTTCGACGAGGCCGTCGGGCTGCAGTGGGCGCTGGTGAGTCGTCGCCACGGCGAGCTGGCCCAGTCCGGTCCGGCGGCGCCAACTCGTCCGGGCGGGCTCAAGCAAGAACTTGTGCAGCGCTTGCCATTCGAGCTGACAGACGGCCAGCATGAGGTGTCGGAGGTGCTTACTGCCGAAATCGGTTCCACCCGCCCGATGAACCGGCTACTGCAAGGTGAGGTGGGGTCGGGCAAGACGATCGTCGCGGTGCTCGCGATGCTGCAGATGGTCGATGCCGGATACCAGTGCGCGTTGCTGGCGCCGACGGAAGTCCTTGCCGCACAACATCTCCAGTCGATCAACGATGTGCTTGGGCCGCTGGCGATGGCTGGCCAGCTGGGCGGTGCTGACAATGCGACCCGGGTGGCGCTGCTCACCGGCTCCATGTCGGCGGCCCAGAAAAAACAGGTTCGCGGCGAGATCACCAGCGGCCAGGTCGGCATCGTCGTGGGCACGCACGCGCTGCTGCAAGACGCGGTCGAATTCCACCAGCTGGGCATGGTCGTCGTCGATGAGCAACACCGGTTCGGTGTCGAGCAGCGAGACCAGTTGCGGGCCAAGGCCCCCGCCGGAATCACGCCGCACCTGCTGGTGATGACCGCGACACCGATACCGCGGACGGTGGCGCTCACCGTCTACGGAGACCTGGAGACGTCGACGCTGCGTGAGCTTCCTCGCGGTCGGCAGCCGATCACCACCACCGCAGTCTTCGTCAAGGACAAGCCGGCATGGCTGGACCGGGCCTGGCAGCGCATCATCGAGGAGGTTGCCGACGGGCGTCAGGCCTACGTGGTGACGCCGCGGATCGACGAGACCGACAACACCGGCCAGGCCGACAAGGATGCCAGGCCCTCGGCGACAGCTGAAGAGCTTTTCGCTCATCTGCGCACCGACCAGCTGGCCGGACTGCGGCTGGGGCTCATGCATGGGCGGTTGCCCGCCGACGGAAAGGAAGCCGTGATGACGGCTTTTCGCGCCGGCGACATCGATGTGCTGGTGTGCACTACCGTCATTGAGGTCGGCGTCGACGTCCCGAACGCGACCGTGATGCTGGTCATGGACGCCGACCGGTTCGGCATCAGCCAGTTACACCAGTTGCGCGGCCGCATCGGCCGGGGCGCGCACGCGAGCTTATGTCTGCTGGCGAGTTGGGTGGCGCCGGATTCCCGCGCAGGGCGGCGACTGAAAGCCGTCGCCGGGACCCTCGACGGGTTCGCCCTGGCTGACCTGGATCTCAGGGAGCGCCGTGAAGGAGATGTGCTGGGCCGCAGCCAGTCCGGCCGTGCGATCACGCTCCAACTGCTATCGCTGATCGATCACCAGCACATCATCGAGGCAGCCCGGGAGTACTGCGAGCAGGTCTACGACGACGAGGCCCCCAATCCCGGATTGGCGCTGCTGGCAGCACCATTCACCGGCAGCGAGCGCATCGAATACCTGGATAAATCATGACGCGCAAAACGCTGCTGTGGCTGTCGGCGATCGCGATACTCGCGGTGCTGGTTGCGTACCAGGTGGTGACCACATCGGCGGGAGACCGAGCTCGGGAGTTCGCGGCGCGAGCCGACGTTCCGACCGTGCAGCCCGGTATCGACGTGCTGAGCGGAATCATGTTGGTCCCGGCCAGGATCCATCGTTACGACTACCGCCGCGCCGCGTACGGCGACGCCTGGACGGACGACACCGATGCGCCCGGCGGGCACAACGGATGCGACACCCGCGACGACATTCTCAACCGCGACCTCGTCGACAAGACGTATGTGTCGATCAAACGCTGCCCCAACGCCGTCGAAACCGGCATCCTGCACGACCCGTACACCAACGCCACCATCAACTTTCAGCGCGGTGCCGGGATCGGGGCGTCGGTGGAGATCGACCACATCGTGCCGCTGGCGCTGGCCTGGGACATGGGCGCATACGACTGGCCGATCGCCGAACGGGTGCGCTTCGCCAACGATCCGGCCAACCTGTTGGCGGTGTCCGGTAAGGCAAACGAAGACAAAGGCGATTCCCAGCCGGCCCTCTGGATGCCGCCCAATAACGCGTTCTGGTGTCAGTACGCCATGCAGTACATCGCGGTGTCGCGCGGTTACGCGCTTCCCGTCGACCAGGCTTCGGGGAACGTGCTGCGTCAGGCCGCGGCCACCTGCCCGGTCGGACAGCCCAACTAGATGCCTGTGTAGGTCAGCGGATCCTCACGCACCCGGGTGCCGTCGTCGAGCCCGTTGAGCGCGTCCATGTGTTCGGCGGCCAACTCGAAGTCGAAGACGTCGATGTTGCTGGCGATGCGCTCGGGTTTGGCCGATCGCGGAATCACCACGTTGCCCAGCTGCAGGCTCCACCGGATCAGCACCTGTGCGGGGGTGCGGCTGTATTCGGCAGCCACGGACGTCACCGTTGGGTTGTCCAGCAACCTGCCGACCGCCAACGGGCTGTAGGCCTCGGTGACCACGTTGTGGGCAGCGTTGGCGGCGCGCAGCTCGGCCTGGTTGAGCAGCGGGTGCAGCTCGATCTGGTTGACGGCGGGGGTGACGAAGGACAGATCAATGACCGTCGTCAGGTGTTCCTCGGTGAAGTTGCACACGCCGATTGAGTGCGCGAAGCCATCCCCGCGTGACTGGATCAGGCCGCCGAAGCTGTCCACGTACTTGCCCAATTGCGGTGCCGGCCAGTGGATCAGGTAGAGGTCGACGTAGTCCAGGCCGAGCTTGTCCAGGCTGGTCTTGCAGGCCGCCTGGGTCGAGGCGAGGCCCTGGTCCGCATTGGCCAGCTTGGTGGTGATGAACAACTCCGCGCGGGGGATCCCGGACGCCGCGATGGCGCGGCCGACGGCGGCTTCGTTGCCGTATACCGCAGCAGTGTCGATCAGCCGGTACCCGATCTCCAGCGCCGCCGACACCGCGCGCTCGGTCTCCTCCTCGGACAATTCGGCAACACCGAGGCCAAGGGCCGGCATGGTGTTCTCGTCATTGAGCGCTATGGAAGGGACCGAGGCGCCCGACTTGCCGGTCAACGTCATTCACCTGCCTGTGAAGTCGTAGGTTCGTGGATCAGGACCGAGCCGGTTGCCATCGTCGAGCGAAGAGATTGACGCCATGTCGTTGCTGCTGAGTTCGAAATCGAACACGTCGAAGTTGCTCGCAATCCGCTTAGGGTTCACCGACTTGGGGATCACGATATTACCCAGCTGAATATGCCACCGAATCAAGACCTGGGCCGGTGTTCGGCCGCAGCTTTCGGCGACGCCGGTGATGATCGGATCGGTCAGCAACGATCCCTGCCCGAGCGGCCCCCACGCCTCGGTGGCGATGCCCAGCCGGGCGTGGACCTGCCGCAACTCGGTCTGCGGCAGCCGCGGATGCAGCTCGACCTGGTTGACGACGGGAACGATCCCGGTGGCATCGATGAGGACATCGAGGTGCTCGGGTTCGAAATTGCTGACCCCGATGGACCGGATCCGGCCCTGGTCGCGCAGATGAGCGAACGCCTTGAAGGTGTCGACGAACTTGTTTCGCTGCGGCATCGGCCAGTGCACCAGGTATAGGTCCAGATAGTCGATCCCCAGCCGATCCATGCTGGCGTCGAACGCCGCCAGCGTGCTGTCGTAGCCCTGGTCGGCGTTCCACAGCTTGGTCACCAAGTAGAGTTCGTCTATGGGCACGCCGGACTCGGCAACCGCACGGCCGGTTTCGCGTTCGTTGCCGTACATTGCTGCGGTATCGATATGGCGATAACCGGTGCGCAGCGCGGTGCCCACCGCCTGCTCGGTGTCCGCGGGCGGGATCTTGAATACGCCGAATCCGACGGCGGGAATGCAATTCCCGTCGTTCAGTTGGACCAGGGGGCTGGAGGGGCTAGCCATGACACGAAGTCTGCCAGGCGCGCCGGACCTGCAGGCCAAAGCACTGAGGGCGCCCAACGGCTGGGCCGGTCGGCTGCAGAGCGTCGCGACCAACGTCGGTATGAAGGTGATTCCCTGGCTGCCGGCCCGCGCTCTACGGCTGCTGGCCGGCGGCCGGTCGGTCGCCATCGACGGCAATACCCTGGATCCCACGTTGCAGCTGGTGCTGTCCGGGCTGAAGGCGTTCGGTATGAACGGCTTGGCGTCAAGTAACGACGTAGTGGCCTCCCGCGCTCAGATGCGCGAGATAACGCTGCGGTTCGCTGGCCCGCAAATCCACGTCGGCGTCAGCGACGTGTCGATACCCGGACCGGCCGGCCAGATCGCAGCTCGGCACTACCGCCCGGCGACCGCAGAGCCGGCGCCGTTGCTGGTCTTCTACCACGGCGGCGGCTGGACGATCGGGGACTTGGACACCCACGATGCGCTCTGCCGTTTGACCTGCCGCGACGCCGAGGTGCACGTGCTGTCGGTCGACTACCGGCTGGCCCCGGAGCACCCGGCGCCGGCCGCGGTCGACGACGCCTATGCGGCGTTTCGCTGGGCCCGCGCACATGCCGGTGACCTCGGGGCGATCCCCGACAAGGTCGCCGTCGGCGGCGACAGTGCCGGCGGCAACCTCGCGGCCGTCGTGTCCCAGCTAGCGCGCGACGACGGCGGCCCCACGCCGGCGCTGCAGTGGCTGATCTACCCGCGGACCGACCACACCGCCAAGACCAGATCGTTGACCCTGTTCGCCGATGGTTTCTTGCTGACCAAGCGCGACATCGACTGGTTCACCCACCAGTACCTGGGCGGTTCGGAGGTCGAGCCGACGGATCCGCGGGTGTCGCCGCTGCTGGCCGGCGAACTGTCCGGGCTGCCGCCCGCGCTGATCGCGACCGCGGGCTTTGACCCGCTGCGTGACGAGGGTGACCGGTACGCGGCAGCCCTGCGCGATGCCGGGACGCCCGTCGACTTGCGCTCGATGGGGTCGCTGACTCATGGCTTCGCCAGCTTCTTCCCGCTGGGCGGCGGCAGCGCCGTCGCCACCACCGAATTGATTTCGGCGTTGCGCGCTCACCTCAGCCGCGTCTGACCTGCCAATAGCGACGCCGGTAGGCTTAGAGGCTATCGCCGACCGCGCCGCGGTCGGACCCAGCCGATTACCACGCGACGGAGGGTGAGCGAGCCCATGGGCGCCAAAGCCGCCAAATCGAAACGCCCAGCCAGCTACGACCTGAACGCGGCGGGGCGCCGACGCGACCTGCTGGTCAGGATCGGGCTCACCTCGGTCGTTGTGCTGTTCGCCGTCGTCCTGGTCGGCTACATCGTGATCTCGCACAACAACAAGAAGGCGGCCAGCACCGAACGGGCGGTGCGGGTGACGTCGAGCAAGCTGGTCACCAAAGACGGCAGTCACGACCCCAAGGCAGTCGTGACGTTCTACGAGGACTTCCTCTGCCCGGCCTGCGGGAACTTCGAGCGTGCATTCGGACCGACGGTGTCGAAGCTGATCGACACCGGCGCCATCGCCGCCGACTACTACATGGTGGGGCTGCTCAGCAGACCGTCAAACGGCGATTACTCGTCCCGAGCCGGCAACGCGGCCTACTGCGTCGCCGACGAATCGGTCGACGCGTTCCGGCGATTCCACACCGCGCTGTACACCAAGGAAATACAGCCGTCCGAGACCGGCACCACATTTCCCGACAACGCGAAACTGATCGAGCTGGCCCGCGAGGCCGGCGTGGTCGGCAAGGTCCCGGACTGCATCAACGCTGGCAAGTACACCACGATGGTCGACGGCCTGGCATCGGCCGCCGGCATCCACGCCACCCCGACGGTCCGCATCAACGGCCAGGACTACCAATGGTCGACGCCGGATGCGTTGGTGGCCAAGATCAAAGAGATCGTCGGGGATGTCCCGGGTCTCGATACGGCTGCGACCCCAGCGGCGTCGTGACCGTCGCGGCGTCAGCGCAAACTGGCGAGCCGGTTGAGGATTCGGCTTCCCCGTCCCGGCGTGCAGTGGCGGTGCCGCCGGCGAGCGCGTGGTGGGTGCTGATCGCCGGAGTGATTGGGCTGATCGCGTCTGCCATGCTGACGGTGGAGAAGATCGAGATCCTGCTCAACCCGTCATATGTGCCGTCGTGCAACATCAACCCGATCGTGTCGTGCGGTTCGGTAATGACGACGCCCCAAGCATCGGCGTTCGGTTTTCCCAACTCGCTCATCGGCATCGCCGCGTTCACCGTCGTCACGGTGTCCGGTGTGTTGGCGGTAACGAAAGTGCCGCTGCCGCGGTGGTATTGGGTTGCGTTGAGCGTCGGGGCATTGGCCGGCACCGTGTTCGTGCATTGGCTGATATTCCAGAGCCTGTACCGCATTGGGGCGTTGTGCCCGTACTGCATGGTGGTGTGGGTGGCCACCATCTCGCTGTTGGTGGTGGTCAGCACGGTCGCCCTCCGACCGACCGGCGAAGGCGCCGACAGCGCGGTGATGCGTGAGCTCTACCGTTGGCGCTGGTCGATCGCCGCGCTCTGGTTCACCGCGGTCTTCCTGCTGATCCTGGCCCGGTTCTGGGACTACTGGTCGACGCTGATCTGAATAACCGAAGTAGGGAACGCAAGTGATCTCCAAAGTGCTGGTTGCCAATCGCGGCGAGATCGCCATCCGCGCGTTTCGGGCCGCCTACGAGCTCGGTGTCGGCACCGTTGCCGTCTACCCGTACGAAGACCGAAATTCGCTGCACCGCCTCAAGGCGGACGAGTCCTATCAGATCGGCGAGATCGGCCACCCGGTGCGCGCCTATCTGTCGGTCGACGAAATCGTCGACACCGCCCGTCGTGCCGGCGCCGACGCGGTGTACCCCGGATATGGGTTCTTGTCGGAGAACCCTGACTTGGCGGCCGAGTGCGCGAAGGCGGGCATCACATTCGTCGGCCCCAGCGCTAAAGTGCTTGCGCTGACCGGTAATAAGTCCCGTGCGGTCGCAGCGGCGCGCGAAGCCGGCCTGCCGGTCCTGACGTCGTCGGCGCCGTCGTCGTCGGTCGATGAGCTGGTGTCCGCCGCCGCGGACATGCAGTTCCCGTTGTTCGTCAAGGCGGTCGCCGGGGGCGGGGGCCGCGGGATGCGGCGGGTCAGCGAGGCCGACGCGCTGCCCGAAGCCATCGAGGCAGCCAGCCGGGAAGCCGAGTCGGCGTTCGGGGATTCCACGGTGTACCTCGAGCAGGCGGTGATCAACCCTCGCCACATCGAGGTCCAGATTCTCGCCGACACCCACGGCAACGTGATCCATCTGTACGAGCGGGACTGCAGTGTGCAGCGGCGCCACCAGAAGGTCGTCGAACTGGCGCCCGCTCCCAACCTGGCCGAGGATCTGCGCGCCAAAATCTGTTCCGACGCGGTGGCTTTCGCCCGCCACATCGGCTACAGCTGTGCGGGCACGGTGGAATTTCTGTTGGACGAGCGTGGTCACCACGTCTTCATCGAGATGAATCCGCGGATCCAGGTTGAGCACACCGTCACCGAAGAGATCACCGACGTCGACTTGGTCTCCAGCCAGCTGCGCATCGCCGGCGGAGAGACCCTCGACGATTTGGGCTTGCGGCAAAAGGCCATCCGCTCGCATGGCGCGGCGCTGCAATGCCGGATCACCACCGAAGACCCGGCCAACGGCTTCCGGCCCGACACCGGACGGATCAGTGCCTACCGCAGCCCGGGCGGGGCGGGCATTCGGCTGGACGGTGGCACGAATCTGGGCGCAGAGATCAGCGCCCACTTCGATTCCATGCTGGTCAAGTTGACCTGCCGGGGGCGTGACTTTTCGACCGCGGTGAACCGGGCGCGGCGCGCGATCGCAGAATTCCGAATCCGTGGCGTGTCGACGAATATCCCGTTCCTGCAGGCAGTCCTGGACGATCCGGACTTCCAGGCCGGCCGAGTCACGACGTCGTTTATCGAAGAGCGCCCGCAGCTGCTCACCGCGCGATCGTCGGCCGACCGCGGCACCAAGATCCTCAACTACCTGGCCGACGTGACCGTCAACAAGCCGCACGGTTCGCGAGCCTCGACGGTATATCCGCATGACAAGTTGCCCGAGGTCGATCTGGCCGTCGCACCACCGCCCGGGTCCAAGCAGCTGCTGATCGAGCTGGGACCCGAGGGTTTCGCGCGCTGGCTACGGGACTCGTCGGCGGTGAGAGTCACTGACACGACGTTCCGTGACGCCCACCAGTCGCTGCTGGCCACTCGAGTGCGTACCAGCGGCCTGGTGAGGGTCGCCCCTTACCTTGCCCGCACCATGCCGCAACTACTGTCGGTGGAGTGCTGGGGGGGTGCGACATACGATGTCGCGCTGCGCTTCCTCAAGGAGGATCCCTGGGAGCGGCTGGCCACGCTGCGGCAAGCGATGCCCAACATCTGCCTGCAGATGCTATTGCGGGGCCGCAATACCGTTGGCTACACGCCGTATCCGGACCTGGTCACATCGGCATTCGTCGCAGAGGCCACGGCCACCGGTATCGACATCTTCCGGATTTTCGACGCGCTCAACAATCTCGAGTCGATGCGTCCGGCGATCGATGCGGTTCGCGAAACCGGCACTGCGATAGCCGAAGTCGCGATCTGCTACACCGGCGATCTGTCCGATCCTGCCGAGAATCTTTACACGCTGGACTACTACCTGAAACTGGCCGAGCAGATCGTGGACGCCGGAGCGCATGTGCTGGCCATCAAGGACATGGCCGGACTGCTGCGGCCCCAGGCCGCAAGGCAATTGGTCGGCGCGTTGCGCAGTCGCTTCGACTTGCCAGTGCACGTGCACACGCATGACACGCCGGGGGGCCAGCTGGCCAGCTACATCGCCGCCTGGCAGGCGGGTGCCGACGCGGTCGACGGTGCCGCCGCTCCGATGGCGGGAACCACCAGCCAGCCCGCGCTCAGCTCGATTGTCGCGGCGGCCGCGCACACCGAGTACGACACCGGTCTGTCGCTGTCGGCGGTCTGCGCGCTGGAGCCATATTGGGAGGCACTGCGAAAGGTGTACGCGCCCTTCGAGTCCGGGCTGCCCGGGCCGACGGGACGGGTCTATCACCACGAGATCCCCGGCGGCCAATTGTCGAATCTGCGCCAGCAGGCCATCGCGCTGGGGTTGGGGGACCGATTCGAGGAGGTCGAAGAGGCTTACGCCGGTGCCGATCGGGTGCTGGGCAGGCTGATCAAGGTCACGCCGTCGTCGAAGGTGGTCGGCGATCTGGCGCTGGCATTGGTCGGCGCGGGCATAAGTGCCGACGAATTCGCCTCAGATCCTGGCCGATTCGATATTCCGGAGTCGGTGCTTGGGTTCCTGCGCGGGGAGTTGGGCGACCCGGCGGGCGGATGGCCGGAACCGCTGCGCTCGAAGGCCTTGGCCGGCCGGGGCGAGGCCAAGCCTGTCGAGCAATTGACACCGGAAGACGAGTCTACGTTGGCACTCGTTGGACCGAAGCGACAGGCCACCCTCAATCGACTGCTATTCCCCGGCCCGACAAAGGAATTCGAGGCGCATCGGGAATCCTACGGCGACACATCGCGGCTGTCGGCCAACCAATTCTTCTACGGCCTGCGACAAGGCGAAGAGCACCGGGTGCTACTGGAGCCCGGTGTCGAGCTGTTGATCGGCTTGGAGGCGATCTCCGAACCCGACGAACGCGGTATGCGCACGGTGATGTGCATCATCAACGGTCAGCTCCGGCCGGTGGAAGTGCGTGACCGCAGCATCGCCAGTGAGATTCCGACCGCTGAGAAGGCAGACCGGGCCAATCCGAACCACGTCGCGGCGCCGTTCGCCGGTGTTGTCACCGTCGGCGTCTCGGTCGGCGACAAGGTCAGGGTCGGCCAGACCATCGCGACCATCGAGGCCATGAAGATGGAAGCGCCGATCACTGCGCCCGCCGACGCCACCGTGGAGCGGGTGGCGGTATCTGCGACCGCGCAGGTGGAGGGCGGGGATCTACTGGTGGTGCTCGCCTGACCGCGCCGGCGACGATGCAGTGGGGGTACCTCCAGCCGCGCAGCGGCGAGGGGGACGAAGCGATGAGGGGGAGCGGCGCCTGACACGGATCATCGGCGGCGTCGCCGGGGGGCGGCGCCTCGCGGTACCGCCGCGGGGAACCCGGCCGACCACCGATCGGGTCCGCGAGTCGCTGTTCAACATCGTGACGGCCTGGCGGGACCTCAACGATATGGCTGTGCTGGACCTTTACGCCGGCTCGGGTGCGCTGGGCCTGGAGGCGCTGTCGCGGGGCGCGGCGTCGGCGCTCTTCGTCGAGTCCGACCGCCGAGCAGCGGCCGTGCTCGAGCGCAACATTGCGACTCTCGGCCTGCCCGGCGCGACGTTGCATCGCGGGCCGGTGACAGCCATGTTGGCAGCCGGGCCCGCAGCTCCGGTCGACCTCGTCCTGGCGGACCCGCCCTATGACGTCGGGACCGCCGACGTAGACGCCGTTTTGGCCGCTCTGACCACCCACGGCTGGGCGCACGAAGGAACGCTGGTGGTCGTCGAGCGTGCGGCCGGCAGCACGCCGCTGACGTGGCCGACCGGCTGGCACCCCTGGCGGCAGCGGATTTACGGCGACACCCGTCTGGAGCTGGCCGAATGGCTGTGAGCCGCCGTGTACCGTCATCCGTTATGAGCGCCGCTCCTCCGCATCGCTTCACTCTGCATCCTCGCCGGCGCGGATCGTGAGCGGCGCGGTATGCCCGGGGTCATTCGATCCGGTTACATTGGGCCACATCGACGTTTTCGAACGCGCCGCCGCCCAGTTCGACGAAGTGGTGGTGGCGATTCTGGTCAACGAGACGAAAAAAGGCATGTTCGACCTCGACGAGCGGATCGCGATGATCGAGGAGGCGACGACTCATCTGCCCAACCTGCGAGTGGAGGCCGGGGAAGGTCTGGTAGTCGACTTCGTCACCGCCCACGGGATGACGGCCATCGTGAAGGGCCTGCGCACCGACACCGATTTCGAATACGAACTGCAGATGGCGCAGATGAACAAACACATCGCCGGCGTCGACACCTTCTTCGTCGCAACCGCGCCGCGGTATTCATTCGTGTCGTCGTCACTGGCTAAAGAGGTCGCGATGCTCGGCGGCGATGTCTCCGAGCTGCTGCCCGAGCCGGTCAACCGTCGGCTAGCCGAAAAACTCCGCGAGGCCGGACGCCGGCTCGGGTAACCGAGAAACACCAGCGCGACCGTGCGGAGGCCACGGCCGCGCTGGTGGTTTATTCCGTTAGCTCTCGGCGAGCGCGCTGTGCAGCGACTTCTTCGCTTCGGTAATCGCGGTCAAGACCTTGGTGCGGGCCTCGGCCAGTTTCGCTTTTTGCGCATCCGTGCCCGACCAGGCGATGGTCCGCGCCAGCCCGGCAAGCTCGACAAGTCCCCAACGGATCTTGATGACGTCGCCGAACTTTGCGGCCTGTGCCAGCCGTGCGTGGATGCCTTCACTGGTGATGCCCTTCCACGCCAACACATTGGTGCCCTGCTCGGTCAGGGTGGCTACCCCGTCGCTGACCGTCACGAAGCCGCGGCCAGCCAGATGCCCAATTGCGAGCTCGACGAACCCTTCCGGAGGAGTGAGTGCGCCGTCGGTCGCCTCAGAAACGCGCTGCACGATCTGCGCCGCGTTCGCCGGCCCATCGAGCAACAGGGCGGCGGTGCCGACCACTACCCGCTTGCGGGGCCCGCCGAAGCCGTGCCCGCCGAAGCCGGGTCCACCCCAGCCATGTCCGCCGAAGCCGGGTCCACCCCAGCCAGGTC
>JAFAID010000682.1 GCA_019236925.1 Mycobacterium sp.
GCGGCACACCCGGGCCCCGCGATGGCGACACGAATTGAGGTATGCGCGGATCTTGCGGTTTCTGTCCATGGTGACGATCACCGGGTCTTCACCCATGAAGGTGGTGAAGAAGTCGCCCGGCTTGTGAAACTGGTCGGTGTGGGCCAGGAACAGCCAGCTAGTGGCAAAGATGCGCCGCATCTCTTGTCGATAGAGCTGTTCGTCGGTGAACACCGCTCGGTCCAGCAGCCCGCCCTGGCTGTCCACCAGCCCGGACACATCAATGTTGCGGCTCAATTCGGTTGGCCTCCGCAGCGCACCACATGGCGGCGCGCCGACCGTCCGTGCACCGTTGCCCGGTTCGACCGTTGTTGTCATGCCGCATACGCAACTCTGCTCACCGCTTAAGTTCCAGCGAGCGTTTCGCACAGCGGCACATCGGCTGGGATTCCGCGTGTTATCCGGGCCATTGTGGTGGCGTGCTCGCTGCAACAGCCATCTCCCAGAGCGCCGCGGACCCGTTGTCGGGTCTAGTGCTGCGCGACGCCCCCGAACCTCAGCCCAAGCCGGGCTGGGGAGTCGTTCGAGTCGTCTCGTCCTCGCTGAACATGCACGATCTGTGGACCCTTCGCGGCGTCGGTCACCCTCCAGAGAATCTGCCGATCGTGCTCGGATGCGACGCGGCCGGCTACGACGAGGACGGCAACGAGGTGATCGTCCACCCGGTGATCGGCGACCCTGATGCCGGCGGCGGCGACGAAACATTGGATCCCGGGCGCGCGTTGCTGTCCGAACGGCACGACGGGGCGTTCGCCGAATACCTGACGGTGCCGCGCCGGAACATCGTGCCGAAGCCCACCTGGTTATCGTTCGACGAGGCGGCGTGTCTACCGGTGGCATGGACGACCGCCTACCGAATGTTGTTTACGCAAGCCGGTGTTAAGGCCGGCGACCGGGTGCTTGTACAGGGCGCCGGCGGCGGTGTGTCGTCTGCTGCGATCAAACTCGCAGCCGCAGCCGGCGCGGTGGTCTACGCAACCAGCCGTAGCGAGACCAAATGCGCCGAAGCCGTGAACTGGGGAGCTCGCGAAGCGTTCCCGACGGGTGAAAGGCTGCCAGAGCGCGTCGACGTGGTCATCGAAACCGTGGGCGAGGCCACTTGGTCACATTCGCTGAAATCGCTTCGACCCGGCGGCACGGTCGTGGTCGGCGGTGCCACCACCGGCATGAACCCGCCCGCCGAGCTGGGCCGGATCTTCTACCTGCAGCAGCGAATTCTGGGCTCTACCGGCGGCACCCGCACCGAGCTGATCGCCATGCTCCGCATGCTGGAAGCCACCGGCACCCGGCCGGTAATCGACCGCACCTTGCCACTTACCGATATTCACAAGGGTTTTCAACTGATGATCGACGGTGCCGTTAGCGGCAAGGTCGTCATCCACCCACCCGCACCAGATCACGGAGGGACCCCATGACTGCAGCAGCTGTGGGCCTGTCCCACTCACCACTAATCGGCAAGAACGACCCCGAACCCGACGTGCTCGGTCGAGTCCAGACCGCGGTGCACGCCGCCCGAGCGTTTATCGCCGACTTCGCTCCCGACCTGGTGGTGCTCTACGCGCCGGACCACTACAACGGCTTCTTCTATAAGGAGATGCCGCCGTTTTGCCTGGGCACCGAAGCACATTCGGTCGGTGACTTCGGTTGTGCGGGCGGCCAGCTGTCGGTCGACACTGAGGCCGCCAAAGCGCTGGCGCAGGGTGTGCTGAACCGCGGTGTGGACCTGACGATTTCGGCACGAATGACGGTCGACCACGGTTTTGCTCAGCCGCTGGAGGCATTGTTCGACGGCATCGACCGGGTGCCGGTGGTGCCCATATTCGTCAATGGGGTCGCTACTCCCCTGTGCCCGATGAGCCGTATCCGCGCCCTGGGCACCGCGGTGGGCCAGGCGGCCGCTCAGCTCGACCGGCGCGTGTTGTTTCTCGGCTCCGGGGGGCTCTCCCATGACCCCCCGGTACCGGTGCTCGACGGAGCACCGCCGAGGGTCGCCGACGCGCTGATTGAAGGCCACCCACCCACCCCGGAGCAGCGCAGCAGAGGCGAAAGCCGGGTGATTCAAGCCGGCCACGACTACGCCGCTGGATCGACCACCATGATCCCGATCAACCCCGCCTGGGATAACCAACTTCTCGATCTGCTCGAGCAGGGCAAGCTGCACGAGTTCGACAACTGGACTGTCGAAGAAATGGCCGCCGAGGGTGGTGGCTCCGCCCACGAGGTGCGCAGCTGGATCGCTGCGTTTGCCTCGCTGGCCGCCTCGGGCAGCTATCACATGAATTGCCGTTTCTACGAAGCGATTCCCGCATGGATTGCCGGGTTCGCCGTGGCCACCGCGCAACACACAGACGGATGAGTATGAAACCGACCACTCACGACGCCACTGGCATCACTGAAGCCGTCGACCGGATCACGTCGGCCCTCACTACATCTCAGCCCGTTGCGCCCATACGCGGCCTCATCGGTGAAACCGACATCGACGCGGCCTACGCGGTCCAACAGGAGTTGGTTGCCCGCCGTATCGCTGCGGGCGGGGTCGTCGTCGGACGCAAAATTGGCCTCACCTCCCCTGCTGTGCAGCAACAGCTCGGTGTCGACCAGCCCGACTTCGGCGTGTTGTTTGCCGACATGGATGTGTCATCTGAGCCACTTGTCCCCTCAGGGCGCCTGCTACAGCCCAAGGCCGAAGCCGAGATCGCCTTTGTGCTGTCCGACGACCTCAGCGGCGCCGACTTCAGCACCGAAACAGTCAGCGCTGCGGTAGGTTACGCGGTTGCCGCGCTGGAGATCGTCGACAGCCGTATCGCCGACTGGGACCTGACCATCGCCGACACGGTCGCGGACAACGCCTCCAGCGGACTATTCGTCCTCGGTGACCGTCGCCTCACGCTTGATGAGTTCCAGCCGCGGGACGTGACGATGAGGATGTACTCCGACGACGTGCTGGTGTCCGAAGGCCAAGGGACCGCATGCCTCGGCGATCCGCTGAACGCACTGGCCTGGCTGGCGCGTACCGCCGCGTCGTTCGGAAACCCTTTGCGCGCGGGACAAATCATCCTGTCCGGAGCGCTGGGCCCGATGGCTCCCGCACCCCCGGGAACCCGAATCCGCGCCGAGATCACGCCATTAGGTGATGTCTCGGCAACTTTCTCGTCGAAGGAGAACCAGTGAGCAAAACCAAGGTGGCCATCATCGGCTCGGGCAACATCGGCACCGACCTGATGATGAAGATCCTGCGTACCTCCAACGATCTGGAAGTCGCCGCCATGGTCGGGATCGACCCTCGTTCCGAGGGGCTGGCGCGAGCGAAACGTCTGAAAATCCCGGCCATTCACGACGGGGTCCAAGGGCTGATCGCGATGGCAGGCTTCGACGACATTGAGATCGTGCTCGACGCTACGTCGGCCAAGGCACACGTCGCCAACGCCGCCGCGCTGGCGCCGTACGGCAAGAAGCTCATCGACCTCACCCCGGCGGCCATCGGCCCCTTGGTCGTTCCGACCGTCAACCTCGACAGGTGCCTTAATGCGGGCGTCGACAACTTGAACATGGTTACTTGCGGCGGCCAGGCCACCATCCCGATCGTCGCAGCGGTGTCGACGGTCACGACCGTGCACTATGCGGAAATCGTGGCATCCATTGCTTCCAAGTCCGCGGGCCCGGGCACCCGCGCCAACATCGACGAGTTCACCGAAACGACTGCGCACGCGATCGAAACGGTCGGCGGCGCGGCAAAAGGCAAGGCGATCATCGTCCTCAATCCCGCCGAGCCGCCAATGATCATGCGCGACACCGTTTTCTGTCTCATCGGCGACGCCGACCACGACGCCATCGTGGCCTCCGTCGTGTCGATGGCGGAACGCGTCTCCCGTTACGTACCGGGCTACCGGCTCAAGCAGGAAGTTCAGTTCACCAAAATCGGCCCCGATGAGCCAATCCACACGCTCGCTCCCGGCGGCACCGACCGCGTGACCACCCAAGTGTCGGTCTTCCTCGAGGTCGAAGGCGCCGCTCATTACCTGCCCGCCTACGCCGGCAACCTCGACATCATGACCTCGGCGGCCGTGCAGGTTGCCGAATCCATTGCACAGCAGGGCAGCACCGCGACAACGAAGGCGAACTGATGGACCGCAGACTCTACATTCAAGACGTCACGCTGCGCGACGGCATGCACGCTATCCGGCACCGCATCAAGCCCAGCGACGTCGGCCGCATCGCGGCAGCCCTGGACGCTGCAGGCGTCGACGCGATCGAGGTTGCCCATGGTGACGGCCTGGCTGGGGGCTCGGTCAATTACGGCCCAGGCAGTCACACGGATTGGGACTGGATCGAGGCGGCCGCAGCCAACATGCGCAGTGCTGTACTGACGACTCTGCTGCTACCGGGTATTGGCACGATCGCTGAGCTCAAACGCGCCCACGAACTTGGTGTGCGGTCCGTACGGATCGCCACCCATTGCACTGAGGCCGACATTTCCGCACAGCACATTGCAACCGCCCGCGAACTCGGCATGGACGTCTCGGGCTTCCTGATGATGAGCCACATGGCCTCGCCCGCGGACCTGTCGGAGCAGGCCAAGCTGATGGAAGGCTATGGCGCACAATGCGTGTACGTTACCGACTCTGGTGGACGGTTGACGATGGACGCGATGCGCGACCGGATCCGTGCCTATCGAGACGTCCTTGATCCCGCCACCCAAATCGGGGTGCACGCGCACGAGAACCTTTCGCTGTCGGTGGCCAACAGCGTCGTCGCCGTGGAAGAGGGTGTTACCCGCGTTGATGCCTCACTTGCCGGGCAGGGTGCTGGGGCCGGCAACACCCCGATCGAGGCCTTCATCGCGGTCGCTAATCTGCTTGGCTGGCAGCACGGTTGCGAATTGTTGGCGCTAGAGGACGCCGCCGACGATTTGGTTCGCCCACTGCGCGACCGTCCCGTGCAAGTCGATCGCGAAACACTGACACTCGGCTACGCCGGCGTTTACTCGTCTTTCCTGCGCCACGCCGAAAACGCTTCCCAGAATTACGGTGTCGACGCCCGAACGCTGCTGCTCGAGGTGGGCCGCCGTGGTCTGGTAGGCGGCCAGGAGGACATGATCGTCGATATTGCGCTGGATCTCTTGGCATTTCGCGCCGCATCGGCAACCGCCACGGCATGATCACGGTACGAAATCGTCAGCTCGTCCCACCCGAAGGCTGCCTCGATTTCGGCGCTGGTACCTCGAACAGGTTGAGCACGGCGCATACCGTGTGGTATTGACCTATCAGAGCGACGATGTCGAACAAACCTGTTCTGTCTAAGGCTTGCTCGGCCTCACGGTACAGCTCCTCATCGATACGGTGACGGGTTGAGAGTTGGCGCGCGACACGCGCGGCGATCTTTTCGTGCTCGCTCACGTCATCAGGGATACCTCCGTTGGCAAGTGTCGTGACGGCATCGTCGGACAGGCCGACATGGCGGGCCAGGATGGTGTGAGCGTAAAGCTCATAGCTCGCATCCCACACGGCGCCCACCGCGATAATCACCACTTCGCGTACCCGCTGCGACACTGTCGTGTGGGTCGCCGCGGCGGCCACGAACTCCAAGAACTTCGCCCCCACCTCGGGGTGCAGAAGCAAGCTGTTAAACGGGCCGATAAGCCGACCGTCTGCCGTCGTTGCTTCGAGGCCCGCGTCGTTGCTCCACAACACCCAGGTAGTCATGACCGCGTCGAAGAGTTCTCGCTGTGCGCTGGTTAAGGTTTTCGGATCGACAAGCGGTAGCCGCCCGCCTAGGGCTTGGCTTGGCTTGATCACCGTCGCTGCCCCTTATCTAGCTAACGATCGAGGTTTTGCTGCATGTTCTTGTCGGCCGTCAGACGCGCTGGCGCCGCCTTGCTTGGCTGTCATCACATCGGTCGCCACTTGCACCACTTCATCTGGGATTGAAGTCGAAAAGCGCTATCAAACATGGTGTTTCGCCGATGCGGCTTAGCGGCTGCACTGAGACCGCCGTCAACTGATCATCATCATTTTCCTGCAAGAGCGGCGTGGCCGCGTCATATCCGAAAATGCTGGTGCTCAGACTGCCTCGGCGACAGGCCGTTCGGCTCCCGATAGCACGCCTTGGTTGCTGCGGGGCGCGGCAGCTGTTGAAGGGGTGACAACCGACACGCGAGGTCGACGCGGGGCGACCTCAGCCGCACGAGTGGCGGGTCGACGCACGTTCTGCTGGTCAGACTTCCCTTTCCGGTGGCGAAAAGCGCCGACAATGGTGACGCCGATCGGGATGTACAGCGGGACGAATATCAGCGCCAACATGCCGATAAGAGTGAAAACGGCGGTGTAGTCAAGCACGGTCCATCGACCTTTCTCAGCTGAACGGGACTGGGTAGGGGCTGGCGTTCCGAGTGAAGCCGTTGCCCTCCAGCGGATAAGCGTCATTGTGCGACACCGTTCAACAATGGCGGCCGGTCGTGCCGATCACATCGGTGCGGATACCCAGGGCCATACCTGTTCGGATACCTGTCTTTGACACGGTCGGCCGGATATTGCCGTGCTATTCCCTAGCGTGGTGCGTGATCTAGCACACATGGGTTGATTGCGACCCTAAGGAGAACACGACGATGCAGTTACTGAAGATTCCCAGCGGTCGCGATGCGTGCGCGGCGTGGTACTTGCCCGCGAGCACAGCGGAGTTGACGGGCCCATCCGGTCGGCCGTGCGTAGTGATGGCGAACGGTTTCGGCGGCACCCGCGACTGCGGCCTGTTGGCGTACGCGGAGGGCTTCGCCGCGGCCGGTCTGGACGTTGTAGCGTTCGACTACCGTGGTTTCGCCGACTCCACCGGGACGCCGCGTCAGCTGGTGTCGCATCGGCGGCAACGCCAGGATTATCACGCGGCCATCGCCGCCGCTCGTCAGATGTCGGGCGTGGATCCCGAGCGCATTGTCCTATGGGGCACGTCGTTCTCCGGCGGTCATGTGGTCGTGGTCGCGGCGCGGGACAACCGCGTGGCTGCTGTGATTTCGATGACGCCGGCGATTGACGGCCTAGTGGCGCTCACACAAATGGCGCGCTCCGCGAGTGCACGGGAGATGAAGGGGGCGATGACAAATGGCCTGCGCGACGTGCTGCGCGCAGTGACCCGGCGCGCCCCTCACTATGTCCCGATCGTCGGCGCGCCGGGCTCCGGCGCGGTAATCACCATTCCAGGAGCAGAGGAAGCATTGATGCCGCTCGTTGGCCCTAGCTGGCGCAACGAGGTTTGCGCTCGCGCCGTGTTCGGCCTGCCGTTCAACCGTCCGATACGGTTCGCGAAGCGTCTCGATTGTCCCCTGCTGGTGCAGGTAGGAACGAACGACCAAATGGCCCCGCCTGCTACCGGCCGACGGGCCACCGCGAAGGCCGGACGTCAAGCGGAATTCCGCGAGTACCCGGTCGACCATCTCGATGTCTACGACCGACCGGGGCGTGATGAAATCCTCGCGGATCAAATTGATTTCGCGCGGCGCACGGTCGGACGGGTAGGCCTCGCCACAAAAATGGATGCCACGTAATGCGGGAACTGCCCGGGCGGCGAACACTGCCTACGCCGGCGATCCCACACCCTTTTGACTGTCCAGCACCACATTTCGTGCCCATTTGTAGTCCGGCTTGCCGTTAGGCCCGCGCCGCACCGCGTCAACCAGCACGATGACACGGGGTCTCTTGTAGCCGGCCAAGCGATCCTTAAGGTATTCGTTGACGTCATCGATGAGCCCGTCATCGGCTGTGCGGAACGCGATCACAGCCGTGACCCGCTGACCGAACTTGTCGTCGGGTATCCCGACGACAAGCGCATCAGCGACCATCGGATGGGTCTTGATCGCTTCCTCGACTTCCTCGGTGTAAACCTTCTCGCCCGCGGAGTTGATACAGCCCGAACCGCGGCCGAGGAGTACTAGTGTGCCATCAGCCCTCAGTTTGCCCCAGTCGCCGCCGAAAGCGTAGCGCTTGCCGTCGATTTCACGAAACGTACGAGCTGACTTTTCCGGGTCCTTGTGGTAGCGCTTCGGTATCAACGTCCCCCCGGCCGCGATAAGACCGGGTTCGTCTGAGCCGGTTGCGATTTCACGACCATCTTCGGAGAACAGCTTGGTTTCCGCCAAGGGGATGAACTGACCAGTCTGGCCTACCGCCATGTCTCGCTTCGTCACCTGTAGCCCGATAGCGCCCTCGGTGGCCCCGATGCCGTCGATGAGAACGGCGTCCACATAGCGAAGCAGTCCCTCTTTGACCGGGGCTGACCACATCACGCCCGACGACAAGATGACCCGCAGCGAGGAAAGGTCCCACCGTGATGGCTCTTTCTCGAGCGCATCCAGCAGTGGCCGCGCAAAAGCGTCTCCGACGATGATCATGACAGTGACGGACTCGCGCTCCACTGCGCCCCAAATCTCGTCGGGATCCAGCGAGCGGCCCGGCAGCGTCACCGCGCGGCCACCGACTACCTGCATCGCGATCGAGTTGCCCAATCCGGCGGTGTGCATCAGCGGGGAGCATGGCATCACGACGGGCGCAGTGCCCGAGGTGACGCGTGCGGCACCATAGGCGATCAGCTCTTCG
>JAFAID010000695.1 GCA_019236925.1 Mycobacterium sp.
TTCGGCGAGATCGGCCCCGTGTTCGGCCTGCCCCGCTCCGCAACCGTGCGCGCCCGCACCGACGCGACGGTAACCGGCTACAGCGTCCCGGCTTTCCGCCAACAACTCAGCGCCGGTACTGCACACCGCCCCCTCGAGGGGCGCGAACCCGCCCTGGATTAGCACCGCACAAAAACCACAAGGGAAATGGAAATGATCAACAGCCCACTAATGACGGCGGATTTGGCGCCGATTTCTGCGACGGGGCAGTTCTCCGCCTACGGGACGTCACATCTGGTGATGCTTGTGGTCTTCGCGATCGGATCCGCTGCGCTGGTCTGGATCGGACGCCGCCAAACCGAATCCCAGGCCCGACTTTTCGGCCGCGTCCTGGCAGCTCTGACCATAGCGATATTCAGCGTGGCTCTGATGTACAAACTCATCCAGCCCTCCCTTGCCAATTCGGTGCCGCTGCAACTGTGCGATCTCGCCGAGCTGACCGCGGCCTACGCTTTGTGGACGCACCGGAAGTGGGCCTTCGCGCTCACCTACTACTGGGGGCTCCCCCTAAGCTCACAAGCATTGATCACCCCGGATCTCCACGCGTCAGACTTTCCCAGCCATAGCTTCGTTACGTTCTTTGCGCTGCACCTGCTCGTGGTCTGGGCGGCCATCTATCTCACCTGGGGCTATGGCCTGCGGCCAGGTTGGCGCAGCTACCGCTTCGCGGTCATCACGACCCTGACGTGGGGAGCGTTCACCTTGATCTTCAACACCATCGCGGGAAGCGACTACGGCTTTCTCAACAGGAAACCCGTCAACGGCTCAGCGCTCGACTTCTTAGGACCGTGGCCGTCTTACGTCCTGGCAGAGGTCGTTATCGTCGGCGCGGTTTGGGCGCTCATGACCTGGCCCTGGGAGATAAAACGACAGAGACAGTTGAGCATGACAATCGCCGGTGAAACTCACCCGTGGGACAGTCGGACAGCGGTTACATCGACTGGCCGGTCGCTCATAACGTGATTCCCTCGTATCGGTAGTGGCCTGAGCATTTGACGCGGCGGCGTTACGCTGCGCGGGAGCATGCCCGACTAAGGCGAGCGCACACCCCGCAGCGCACGCCGTTCCAGTTGCAGTCCCATGTGCCGGGCATGAAATTGATTGCACTGACGGGTTATCCGGCAGCTTCTTGCTCGGCCTCTTCGGCCGCCGCCAGGGCGCCCTGCTCCTGCTCGCCCAGCCTGCTCATCGCCAACCGGGCATTGATCAGCTGGCCGGTGCTCATCGCGCTATCTGTCGCCATGTCAGTAAGCTAACGAAAGGTGTTGTGACGCAAGTTCGTTTGCGGCGTTCGCGGCCGATTGCGGAAGGTTGGTTGTGATCGTGTTATTAACCGCTTTGCGCGACGTGCAGTGGTGCAAATGGCGCTTCGCGGGCTGCGGGAAACAGGAGTCAGCGTGCGGGCGAGGTACCCATCCCATACGTCTCGTCAGAGGCACAGAACTTTGCCGCCGTCGAAGCCAACGCGCTGGGTGATTACCTGCGTCCGCGATAATGCCCAGCCATCGAAGTCAAACGCGTTGGGGTAGCGAGCTACTGGGTCTGGCTTTTGGGAAGCTGGGAACGCCGTCACGCCGCGTATGCCGACACCGCGATGAGTTGTCGGGCGCTGTCGACCGATGTCCGGCTCAGGTCATTTTGAGTGTTCAAGCCGGCAAGACTGCGCCATGCGCGGATCGCATGGCGCGTCAGTTCCACGATCGGAGTTGCCTCGGTTCCACCAGTCGCGAGCGTGTAGGCGCGCAAGGCGTTTCCAGTTACGGCATCTAGCATTGCGGGGCGATCGGTGCCCACAAGTGCAGTCGACTGGTATGCGGCTCGCACGGCATACAGGCCGGCAACGTGTACCGTCGGTTTGGAGGCACGGCAGGCGGTGCGTGCGGCCCGATCGGCGGCGTCCCAGGCCGCGATGGGTGGCATGTCACCGGCGGCGACCGCGCGATGCAGTTCAGCGATGTCTAAGATCACCTTGTCCGCAGCGCTCTTGGCGTAGCGAGCCGCCTTCTTCGCGTAGCGAACGACACCCCATGTGGGGCTAGCGAGCAGTTCGGCCACCCACGCGTGAATGACAGTGTCATCGACACCGGCGGTGCCCACGGTCTGCTGGCCGAGTTCGACTGCTAGAAGGCTGTTTTCCAGCGACAAGTAGTCGTCGGACCCTGCCAGCAGATCGTTACATACTTGAACGAAAGTGGCCAACGGGCGAGCCGAGCAGTCAGGGAAGTCGGTGATATGGGTGTCGCCGTTGATGTAGGAAATGACGTTCATCGCACACCCTTTGCCCGATCCCGGCCGGTGCGATCCTTTGGCCAACCTCAGCGGGTGAGTTATCCGATAGAGGTCCATTTCGGTTGGATCCTTTCGCCTTTCATTGCGGCGATTAGCCGGCGGTCTGGCCATAAGACCAGTAGTTATAGGCACCAGGCACCGGGCACAGGTTCTGATACGCAGCAAGGACGAATTTATCCGCTTGGGCGGCGGTCAGTGTCGGGTCGTTCTTCTGCAAAGCCGCAGCCGCCGCTTGACCGGTGTAGCCGCCGTCCCAAATCTG
>JAFAID010000363.1 GCA_019236925.1 Mycobacterium sp.
GCCGCGCCACCGTTGCACAACCGTTAGCCTACGGCGCAAGGTAGCGGCGAATCGTGCGAGAGCCCCAGATCAGGTGAGGATTGCTTAAACTTCCGTTGTGCGCCCTGACTTACCTGCCGAGGAGCCCGCTGGGCTCAGTGCGGTTGCCCAGGACTACCTGAAAGCCATCTGGAACGCCCAGGAGTGGTCGTTGCAGAAGGTCAGCACCAAAATGCTGGCCGAGAAGATCGGGGTGTCGGCCAGCACGGCCTCGGAATCCATCCGCAAACTCGCCGAGCAGGGTCTGGTCGACCATGAGAAGTACGGCGCGGTGACGCTGACCGAGTCGGGGCGTCGGGCGGCGCTGGCGATGGTGCGCCGTCACCGGCTGCTGGAAGCCTTCCTGGTCAAGGAGCTCGGTTACAGCTGGGACGAAGTGCACGACGAGGCCGAGGTGCTCGAGCACGCCGTGTCCGACCGGCTGGTGGCGCGCATCGACGCCAAGCTGGGTTTCCCGCAGCGCGATCCGCACGGCGACCCGATCCCGGGCTCCGACGGCCAAGTGCCCACACCGCCGGCTCGCCAGCTGTGGTCATGCGCTGACGGTGACGCCGGTACGGTGGCGCGGATATCCGACAAAGACCCCGAGATGCTGCGGTATTTCGACAGCATCGGCATCAACCTCGACTCGCGGCTGCGGGTGCTGGCCCGGCGAGAATTCGCCGGGATGATCTCGGTGGCGGTCGAATCGGCCGACGGCGCGCCCACCACCGTCGATCTGGGAAGCCCTGCTGCACAAGCGATCTGGATGGTGGCGCAGTAGCGATCCAGCGAGCTCAGCTGGCGTTCTCACGACGCGGTGTCGGCTTCGGCAACCGCGTTACGCAGAAACAATCCTGCCGTCTCGAGACTGGTCCGTATCAGAGCGCTGAGAAGAGCTGACCGATCTCCGATCCCATGGAGTTGGCGATATCGGCAATGCCTGATCCCACGGATTGGGTGATATCTGCCGGCAAATCGAGGTGGGCGACGCCGGAGTCCAGAAGCCCCGCGACGTCGGAAATCCCTGACTGTGGAGACTGAGCGATATCGGACAAAGACGGCAGCCCGAGCAGTTCGCCATGCCACAAATACGGTCCCGCGTCGGGCGTCAGGGCGGAATAACCTTCGTCGACAATCGGTTTCAGCACCGAGTTGAGACTATCGATGATATTTTCCGGGACGCCGAGCCCCTGAAGCCGCACCAGCAGCGGCAGCGTGGATGAGGGGATCATGTAGGTGTCGATCGTGCCGCCCAAAGAGTCGTGCACGGTGGATATCAATTCCGTGTCTGACGGTGCAGCCAGCGCTGCCGCGTTGTGGTAGAGGCGCGTCCCGACCAGCGCGTTGATCACCGACAGCAGATCCCACGGTCGGTCGGGCGGATTCGCCCAGGCGTCGTATTGGTGGAACACCACGTCGACGTCGTACTGGGTGTCGGGCATGTCTTCCGCGGTGTAGTCAGCCAAAGGCACATAAGCCCCGGCCGGAAGATACGTGTCGGCGAAACCGAGCTGGGGGTTAGAGAAACTGGTGAACAATAGCTCACTGGGCGATGGGGCGGTCGGATCAGTTGCCAGGTAAGCCAACTCGTGGTCGATGACAAGGGTTCCCATCGACAGCCCGGCAACCTGCACCGGCTCACCGTTACCGTTGGCGACCGCGTTCATGATTTGGTCGTTGAGTGCCTGCTGCCCGGCGGCGATCGCGTCGTCGGCACCGGGCGCGGCCAAGCTGCCGCTCAGGATGCCGATACTGGCCGGGTAGTTGACAACCTGAGCCGTGGTGTCAGGGAACCAGTTCTCGCCGATCTCATGGTTGAGCAGGTCGTACCCTTGCAGAATCGTCAGGGATCCCAGAGCTTGTTGACCGTCGACCACAAAGTAACGCTCTCCCAGACCGGGGATGTCTTGGGTGATGCTGTTCGGCTCGTACAGCGGTCCCGCGCCCGGCACCGTAATCCGCGTGTCCGCGTTCACGCACGGAGCCGAAACAAACCCGACGGCAAGCACTGCCGACGCTGCAGCCCCGGCCAACGCGGTAGCTGGGAGAACTCGCGACCACCTCATCGGGTGTGCTCCTCCTCGGGTGTTGACTCAGCGTTCGGCCCGCTGATACGCGGTGACGACGGCGGCGCCGCCGAGTCCGATGTTGTGCTGCAGTGCCGCGGTCACGTTGTCGACTTGCCGCTTGTCGGCGGTGCCGCGCAGCTGCCAGGTCAGCTCGGCGCACTGCGCCAGGCCGGTGGCGCCGAGCGGATGTCCCTTCGAGATCAGCCCGCCGGACGGGTTGACCACCCACCGTCCGCCGTAGGTGGTGTCGCCGTTGTCGATCAGCTTGGCCGCGTCGCCCTCGGCGCACAGCCCTAACGCCTCGTAGAGCAGCAGCTCGTTGGCCGAGAAGCAGTCATGCAACTCGATCACCTGGAAGTCTTCGGGCCCCAGCCCGGACTGGTCATAAACCCGTTGGGCGGCTTGCACATTCATGTCGTAGCCGATGAGCCCCTTGCAGGTGCCGTCGAAGCTGCTGGCGAAGTCGGTGGTCATGGCCTGCCCGACGATCTCCACCGCCTGCCCGGCCAGGCCGTGCTTGTCGACGAATCCCTCGGAGGCCAGGATCGCCGCACCCGATCCGTCCGACGTCGGCGAGCACTGCAGCTTGGTCAGCGGGTCGTAGATCATCCGCGACGCCAGGATGTCCTCGAGCGTGTAGGACTCCTGGAACTGCGCGTACGGGTTGTTCACCGAATGTTTGTGATTCTTGTAGCCGATTTTGGCGAAGTGCTTTGCGGTACTGCCGTATTGCTTCATGTGCTCGCGGCCGGCGGCCCCGAACATCCACGGCGCAGGGGGAAAGAGCACCTCGGAGATTTCGGCCATCGCCATGATGTGCTTATCCATCGGCTGGGCGCGGTCGTCGTATGTCGATGCCAGCGAACCGGGCTTCATCTTTTCGAACCCCAGAGCAATCGTGCAGTCCGCAAGTCCACCGCGAATCGCTTGGGCGGCAAGGTACAACGCCGTCGACCCAGTCGAGCAGTTGTTGTTGACGTTGACGATCGGGATCCCAGTCATGCCCAGCTCGTAAAGCGCTCGCTGGCCCGACGTCGACTCGCCGTAGACATAACCGACATAGCCCTGCTCGACCGCGGTGTAGTCGATGCCGGCGTCCTCGAGCGCCTTAGTGCCGGACTCGCGGGCCATGTCGGGGTAATCCCAGCCCTCACGGCGGCCCGGCTTCTCGAACTTCGTCATCCCCACACCGACGACGTAGGCCTTGTTAGACATCGCACTCCCTGGGTTCGAGGTTGGGACACCGACCAACCGGTTCCGTCTTAACATACATGGCTGATTGTATCTTTACTAATCGCCGCGAGAGGTGCACGATGTAGGTCACGCCCGTCATCCCTCGCGAGGAGGTAGCAATGACGCGGCGTTACTTCCGTTCACTGGGCGTGCCGCTGGCGATTGCCAGTGCCACCCTGCTGGGGTTGACATCGCCGTTCACGTCCGGGGCGCACACGGTTACGACGGCAGTGACGTTGCTGGACAACGAGGCGCTGATCATGGCCGGCACCGGACCGTGCTGCACGTCCACAGCGCCGTTGATTACACCTGGCCCCCCGTACACAACGGAAGTCGACCAGTTGTTCATCGCCCCCAACTACCCCGGCTACACCCCGGTCGGCCTGGCCACACCCGAGCAGTTCGCGCCGTTTGTCGGCACCGAATCCTTGAACACGTCGATATCCGGTGGCGTCACCGATCTGACCAACGCGGTCACGCAGCAACTGGCTGAGGGCAACGACGTCGTCGTTTTCGGCACCTCCCAGAGCGCGACGGTATCCACCGTCTATGAGGACGGCCTCGCCGCCTTGACCGCCAACGCGCGGCCGAGCCCAGACCAGCTCTCCTTTGTGCTGGTTGGTGATCCCGACAACCCCGACGGCGGCCTCTTCGAGCGCATCCCTGGTGTGACAGTCCCGCTTCTGGGTTATACGACCTTCTTCGGCCCGACGCCCGACGATCTGTATCCGACCATCGTCGACACGGGCCAATACGACGGCTTTGCCGATTTCCCGCAGTACCCGCTCGATATCCCGGCGGACCTCAACGCGCTGTTGGGCGTGGCGTATGTGCACGCCGATTATCTGGGTCTCACGCCTGCACAGATTGCCGCCGGTGTGGTCGAACCGGTAACCGCGGCAGACACCGACACCACGTACGTCTTGATTCCTACCCAGGATCTGCCGCTGCTGGACCCGCTGCGTCAGATCGGCGTGCCCGCCGCGCTACTCGACCTGATCCAACCGGACTTGCGAGTACTGATCGACTGGGGCTACGGCGACGGGTACGCGAATGTTGCCACGCCATTCGGGTTGTTCAACACAGACGTCAGCCTCACGACTTTGGCGACCGACCTGGTCACCGGCGCCCAGCAAGGATTGCAGGCCGCCCTGGTGGATCTGGGAGTATTGCCGGCGTCAGATCTGCCGGATGCCTACCCGTATCTGGCGGAGGTGGGGGGACTGTATAGCTCGGCTCCGGCGGCCGGAAGCGACGCCCTGCTATCGACGGGCAGCGGCACGCTGGATGGCCCGATCGGGTCGACGCTCGCCGAACTGGGCTTCGCACCGGCGTCGCTCACGTCGATCCTGGATCTCCTTGCCTAGCAGCGCTTTTTGATGCTATTCGGATGAGGAACGTCGGTGAGCACGATCCGGTATTCCGTTAAGCCTCTGAGCTGACCGGCAGCACCTCGGCGAGCAGCACCCGCAGATGCTCGCAGGCCCGGTCCCAGCGGCGGCGCGCACGCTCGACGTCGCCGTCAACGAAACTCGCCACCAGAATCCCCCGCAGTGCGTCCATCGCCGTGTAGACGACGTTCCGAATCTCTCGTTGCGCTGTGTGGTCCGGTACCAGTTGCGCAATCGCGGCGATCAGCGTGCTGTTGACGACCGGTTCTACCCGCTCAATGTGGCGGGCCAGCACGGGATCCGTACGTGCCGCCACCCAAAGCTCAAGCGTGGCAACGAACATGGGACCTTGGTGCGCCTCCCACAAAAAGTCCAACACCATCGAAACCGGGTCGGGGCTAGCCTGAACGCGACCAAGTTCGCGAATGGCGCCCTGCGCACGCTGTTGAGCGAGATGCTCGATGGCGGCGACCACCAGATCTTCCTTCGACCGGAAGTGGTGGATCTGCGCGCCACGGGTGACGCCGGCGAGCTCGGCTACTCGCGGCGTTGTGGTGCCGGCATAGCCATACGTCACCAGACACTCGATGGTGGCGTCCAGCAGCCGCGTCCGCATGGCAGCGGTGCGCTCCGCCTGGGTCCGCCGAACCCGCCGTCCGTTGACTTCCGCCGCCATAGCGACTGCACTCACCTTTCGGAGTAGATACATTCCGTTGAGAACGTAATGCTACCCCATCGGTTGCGCAATCCCACCGCTCAGCTGACGGCTTGCTTGTCTCGCTCCATGATGTAGCTGTGGTCGTCGGGCGCGTTGAGCAGCCGCAGATAGTCCTGCGGGAGATAGGGCCACAGCTCCGGTAACCCGTCGGGTCCCTGGTACCAGCTGGTGCAACCGGTCGTCCACACCGTGCCGGGCAACCCACGCCGAATGTGTTCCAGGTAGGCGTCGATGGCAGCGGCGGTGGGTCGTAGTGTGTCGTACTCCCCAGCAGCCCACCGTGTTATCCACCTGAGCACATAGGCCGCCTGCGCTTCGGCAACCTGCACCAGCGAGAAATTCCCGATCGGGGAATGCGGACCAAGCAGCATGAACAGGTTCGGCATGCCCTGAACGGCGACGCTCTTGTGGGCACGGGGACCCGCTGACCACATGTCGTCGAGCGTCTGGCCGTCGTGGGTGCGGACGGTCGCGGGACGAACATAATCGTGTGCGTTGAATCCCGTTGCCAGCACGACGATGTCGGCCTCGTGCAGACGGCCGTCCGTGGTCCGGATACCACGCTCCTCGAACCGTTCGATCGCCGTCGTCTCCACAGTCACGTCGGGACGCTGCACCTGACGGTAGAAGTCCGGGTGAATGATCAACCGCTTGCACCCTGGCCGGTAGTCCGGAGTCAGCTTGGCGCGCAATACCGGATCGGCGACCGAAGCGAGATTGCGTTCGCACCCCCTGTTGACCAAGCGTCGACGCAATCCGGGCCGGGTGAGGAAGACGCTGAAAATCTTGAACGATTCGTCTTCCGCGCACCGCAGCGCCCTGCTGAGCAACCGGCTGCGGCTCAACAACGCACGAGCGGCCGGTGGTATCGGCGGGTTGGGCATCCGGGCAACCCATTGCGGGGTGCGCTGGAAGAGCGTGGCGTGCGCCGCAACCCCGGCCACCGCCGATATCAGCTGCACACCGGTGGAGCCGTTGCCAATGACGGCAATCCGCTTGCCGGACACGTCGATGTCCTCGCTCCAACGGGCGGAATGGACCATCCGGCCGACGAAGTCGCTCATCCCCGCAATCTGCGGCACTCTGGGTCGCTGCAAAAAGCCGGTCGCGAGGATGACGAAGTCGGCGTCGAGAGTGTCTCCGTCACGGGTGGTTAGCCGCCAGTGCTGCCCGGTGTGGTGGGCGTCGACAACCTCGGAGTGGTAGCGGATCATTCGTTCGATGTTGTGCCGGCGTGCCGATTGTTCGAAGTAGTTCAGAATTTCTGGGCCGGGCGAAAAGAACTGGCTCCATGACGGATTCAAGTCGAACGAGTACTGGTACAAGTGCGACGGCACGTCGCAGGTCAGTCCCGGATAGCGGTTGTCCCGCCAGGTCCCGCCGGGCCGGTCGGCCTTCTCCAGGATGGTCACGTCGCGAAAGCCCGCGCGGTCCAGCAGGATCGCCTGACACAGCCCGGACATCCCGGCGCCGACGATGACGATCCGCGGTTCGCGGCGCATCAGGAGAGCACCTGTGCCCGCGGTGTGAGCGCCACCTGCATCCCGGCCAGACCGCGCAGCGAGCTGTTCGTGGTCCACTTCGGCGTGCCGATAACGTCGATGTGCTGCACGCGCTCGACGAGTTCGCGCAGTACCGCCCGGCTCTCCATCCGCGCCAGACTCGCGCCCAGGCACAGGTGAATACCCGAGCCGAACGCGACATGGGACGGATTGCGCCCGGCAACGAATGCGTCCGGATTGTCGAACTGCCGGGGGTCGCGGTTGGCCGCACCCCACAGCAGCGCCACCCGTGCTCCGGCCGGAATTGTTGCGTCGCCCACCCGGTAGGCGGCCTTCGCCGTGCGATAGAAACCCTGAATCGGCGACGAGAAGCGCAGCTGTTCCTCGATGGCGCTGCCGATAAGCGCGTCGGGATCCTGCCGGATGAGCTCGAACTGATCGGGGTTTTCCGACAACGTCAGGAACATCGTGCTCAGCAGGTTGGTGGTGGTCTCGTTGCCGGCCAGCAATAACAGCAACGCGAAGTAGAACAGCTCGTCACGGCTGATCTCGCCATCACCCGCAGTGGCCACCAACAGGCCCAGCAGAGTGTCGCGCGCCAGCAGTTCGCCGCTTTCAATCCGATCGCAGAAGTACGAATGCAGGTGGCGCACGCCGTTGAGGGTGGGCACCAACTGCCACAACCCTTTTGGCGTCACTTGGATATTGGCCACGCGGACGGCCTCGTTGGACCAGTACCGGAAGAACTCCTCGTCCTCCGGCGGAATGCCGAGGATATGAGCGATCATCCGAACCGGCATCGGCACCGCCAGCCGTTGCACCATCTCCGAACCCGGGTTGGCCAGCAGCTCGGAGACCAATTCGCGCGCCAGCCGATCCACCGTCTCCTGCCATCCGGACAGCGCTCCGCGCGCGAACGCGGGCTGCACCTTGCGCCGTAACTCGGTGTGCCGCGGCGGATCCAGGTTGAGCAGCACCGGGATCCTCCCGCGAGACCGCGTCACCCCTTCGGTGTTGGTCAGCATCGCGTCGTTGCGGGCCGCGGCGCGCACGTCGTCATACCGGCTGAGGATGAAGATGTTGCGTTTGCGGTTGTACCGGACCCGCGGGCCGGCCAGCAGGTCGGCGTAGCCGGGGTAGGGGTTGGCGGCGGTCGCCGGATCGAACGGGTCGAACGACGTTTCGTGGATGCCGGGATAGTCGCGGCGCTTGAGCTTGGCGCCCAGATCGGTGGTGATGTTCATGTAAAGGCTGTCCGCGACAGGCCTGGCCGCCGATGTTGCCAACCGGATGTCGTATTTGAGGGTCACGGTTCCTCCATCCGCCCGCCGGATCCGATCAACCGATGCAAGCGTGACCGTAACAATTATTTCTGTAACAGACAATGGGGTTAAGATCAGCGTCTTATGGAGATGACGATCGACCAGCTTGCCCAGTGCGTTTCCATGTCCTCGCGCAACATCCGGGAGTGGCAGCGCCAGGGTTTGCTGCCGCCGCCCGCCCGCCGCGGACGTGTCGGCATCTACTCCGACGAGCATGTCGCGCGGATCAGGCGGGTGCAGCAGCTGCACTCCGAAGGCTTCCCGCTCGACCTGATCCGGCGAATGATCGACACCGGCACCGGCAGCGAGAACGACATCCGGCACTTGGCGGCCGAGGTGCTTGCCCCGTTCAGCACGGCCGGTCCCATTACGGTCAGCCGAGCCGAACTCGACAGCCGACTCGGCGCCGGCGCGGCAGCGCAGCTGGCCAAGCTGGGCCTGATCGCCGACGCCGACGGCGACCCGGTATCCGTGAACGACGCGGAGGCGCTCGAACTCATCGAAGGCCTCACCGGTGTGGGTGTTTCGCTGGATCGGCTGGTTGCCACGTTGGTCGACGTCCGCGGTCACCAGCGGTCGATCGCTGACATGATCCTGCGCGCCTATGCCGAGGATGTGTGGGAGCCCTTCGTGTCGTCGAGGTTCGCCACGCCCGACTGGGGTTCGCTTGCCGACAATGCGGCGCGAGGCCGCCGACTGGTGAGCGCGCTGCTCACTCATCTGCAGCAGACCGCGTTCGACGACGTCGGGGCGTCGGTGATGTTAAGCGAGGTCGGCGAGGCCGAGCGGGCGCTGGACGGCATCAAATCGACGCAGGAACGGCCCTGACGCGGTGATCGAATTACAGTGTGGCGGGCCGGATTACGACGACTGACTTGGTGCTCGCTCCGTCGTCGCAGAGCAACGCGATAACCCGACCGTCGGCGTAATGAGCGGCGTAGATGCCGTCGATGCCGGCTGCCGTCAGCATGCGGCCATTGGCCGCCGCATCGGCCTCTTCGGCGGTGAGGTGGCGGCGCGGAAACATCTGCAGGCATGCCTCGTCGAGGGTGAAGCTCAGCTCCGGCCGCTCGGCCAGTTCGTCGAGTAAGCGTGCTTGCTCCAAACCGAACCGGCCGACCCGGGTGCGGCGCAGCGCGGTCAGGTGACCGCCGACCGCCAGCGCGCCGCCGAGATCGCGGGCCAGGGCGCGGATGTAGGTCCCCGACGAACAGTCCACCTCCACATCAAGGTCGATCAGCCGGCCGTGCCGCCGTAGGGCCAGCATCTCGAACCGGTCGATGCGCACCGGCCGGGCGGCCAGTTCAACGGTGTGCCCCTCGCGGGCCAGGCGATAGGCCCGCTGGCCGCCGACTTTGACCGCGCTGACCGTCGACGGCACCTGCATGATGTCGCCGCGCAACCCCGTGATCGCAGCGGAAATGGCTGCCTCAGTCAAGTGCTCCGCCGAAACATCTTGCAGCAGTTCACCTTCCGTGTCCTCGGTGGAGGTAGTTTGGCCGAGTCGGATGGTGGCCGCGTATGACTTCGAGGCGCCGGTCAGCAACCCCAGGATCTTGGTGGCCCGGTCGACTCCGATCACCAGCACACCAGTTGCCATCGGGTCAAGGGTTCCGGCGTGGCCGACTCGCCGGGTGCCGAAGATGCGTCGACAGCGCCCGACCACGTCGTGGCTCGTCATGCCGGCCGGTTTGTCGACGATGACGAGGCCTGCGTTCATAAGACGATCGCTGTCAGCACCAATTCCCGTTCGACCGACCAGCGTCCGGCCAGTGACGTCAGCGGCGGACCCGAGAGCGCGGCGCCGTCGATCAAGATCGCCGATTCGAAAGAGCCGCCGGAGCCCGACCCGTCGACATCGAACGTGATGTGCGCGTCTTCGAAACCCAGCCAGCGCTTCGTCAGCGGGAACCACGCCTTGTACGTTGCTTCCTTGGCGCAGAACAGGATTCGGTCCCAATGCACACCGGTCGGTAACGCAGCCATCGCTTCAATTTCACGGCGCTCCGCACCTAGGCTGATGGCGTCGAGCACGCCGTTCGGCAACACGTCATGCGGCTCGGCGTCGACGCCCACCGAGCGTACCGCCGCGCCGCGGCCGACCACCGCACCGCGATAGCCCGCACAGTGGGTGAGGCTGCCCACCACGCCGTCGGGCCAGCATGGTTCGCCCTTGTCCCCCTTGAGGATCGGCACCGGCGGAAATCCGAGCTCCCCCAACGCCACACGAGCGCAGTGGCGAACGGTGATGAATTCGTTGCGCCGCTTGGCCACTGACCGCGCGATCAACGGCTCCTCTTCGGGCATCGGCGCCAGCCCGGGCGGGTCGTCATACAGCTCGGCAGAGGCCAGGTTCTCGACGGACGCCCCCGCGCCGGGCAGCACCGACGACATCAGTTTGCCCAGCGTCATCGTGTTTGCCGCTGACGCAAGCGCTCTCGGAACTGCTGCGCCTGCGCCCGCATCTCCGGGGTGATGACGAAATGACCGCCGAAGGCGTTGAGATAGCCGGGCGCGTACCGCGGATCGGGCAGCACTTGGCGAAGCCAGCTGAACGGCTTGCGCCGGCGCCACTCGCGTGGATACCCCACCGAGACCTCTTCGAAGCGGACCCCGTCGTACCAGGTGGTGCGGGGAATGTGCAGATGGCCGTAGACCGAACAGATCGCGTTGTAGCGGGTGTGCCAGTCGGCCGTCTCCGTGGTTCCGCACCACAGCGAGAACTCCGGGTAGAACAGCGAATCGCAGGGTTCACGCACCATCGGGAAATGATTGACCAGCACCGTCGGCGTCATCCAGTCGAGGTCTTCGAGCCGCTTGCGGGTGGCGACCAGGCGCTCACGGCACCAGGCGTCGCGGGTGGCGTACGGCTCGGGTGATAACAGAAACTCGTCGGTGGCAACGACGTTGCGTTCTCGCGCTATCGCGAGCCCCTCGGCTTTGGTGGTCGCACCCGCCGGCAAGAACGTGTAGTCGTAGAGCAGAAACAGCGGCACGATGGTGGCCGGGCCGCCCCGCTCGGTCCACACCGGAAACGGGTGCTCGGGGGTCACGACGCCCATCTCGTCGCACATGTTGACCAGGTAGTCGTAGCGGGCCCGCCCGAAGATCCGCTTGGGGTCCTTGTTGGTGGTCCACAGCTCATGATTCCCCGGCACCCAGATCACTTTGGCGAAGCGGCGCCGCAGCAAGTCCAGCGACCATCGGATCTCGTCGATGCGCTCAGCGACGTCGCCGGCAACGATCAGCCAGTCGTCCGGCGACGACGGGTACAGCGATTCGGTGACGGGCTTGTTGCCCATGTGGCCGATGTGCAAGTCGGAAATCGCCCACAGCGTCGGCTGCCTTGCGGTCGTCGGCTCATGGGTTGCCACGACTCCCCAGCCTAGTGGCCCGTCAACTAACGCTCGGCCGCAGGACTAGAACAGGTTCATCCAGCAGTCGCTGTTCTACTCGACGGTCTACTCCAGCCCCGAGGTCGACTGCCCGTCCACCAACCTGCAGCGGGCCAACGACCTATCGCGTTACTACAAGTTCTGAGCCCGCATCCGCTCGTGCGGCCATAACCTGATGTCGTGACCACCACGTCCGCCCGGCGCAGGAAGCCGGCGCTGCGCTCCCTGACCGGACGACTGGCCGGCGGTGCCCTCAGCCGGATGTTGCGCCTGCCCGAGCCGACCACCCGCTACACGGTGAGCACGGTGGCGATCCCGATGCGCGACGGCGTCGAACTGCTGGCCGATCATTACGTGCCCGCTGGAGAAGTCGTCGGGACCGTGCTGATGCGCGGACCGTATGGCCGCGGGTTTCCGTTCCCGCTGATGTTCGGCGCGCTGTACGCCGCCCGCGGTTACCGAGTAGTGCTGCAGAGCGTGCGGGGGACATTCGGCTCCGGCGGGACCTTCACGCCGATGGTCCACGAAGCAGCTGATGGCGCCGACACGGTGGCGTGGTTAAGGCAGCAGCCATGGTTCACCGGTCGCTTTGCCACCATCGGGATTTCCTATCTGGGGTTCACCCAGTGGGCGCTGCTGCGGGATCCGTCGCCCGAGTTGGCCGCGGCCGTGATCATCGCGGGCCCACACGACTTCAGCGCGTCGCTGTGGGGCACCGGCGCGTTCACCGTCAACGACGTTCTCGGCTGGAGCGATCTGGTCGCCCACCAAGAAGATCCGGGTCGGATCCGCGCCGGCATCCGGCAGCTGCGGGCGCAGAAAAGCGTGCTGCGCGCGGCCGCTGAGGCGCCGTTGGGTGCGGCCGGCCGGAAGCTGCTCGGCGCGGGCGCGCCGTGGTGGGAATCGTGGCTGGAGCATCCCGACACCGACGACCCGTTCTGGGAGTCGCTGCGCCCCAGCGCCGCGCTCGACCGGGTGCAGGTGCCGGTCCTGTTGCTCAGCGGCTGGCAGGACCTGTTCCTGCCGCAGACGCTGCATCAGTATCGGCACCTTCGGGACCGGGGCGTCGACGTCGCGCTGACCATGGGCCCGTGGACTCACGCGCAGCTGCTCGTCCAGGGTCTGCGCACCATTGCCCGGGAAACGCAGGACTGGCTGGACACCCACCTCGCCGGTCGCCCGGCCAAGGCGCGCCCTGGCCGGGTCCGGTTCTTCGTCAACGGCGAGGGCTGGCGCGAGGCGACCGACTGGCCGCCGCCCACCACCGAGCACGCGCTGTACCTGCAGCCCGGCGGCTGCCTGGCCGATACGCCGCCGACCGCCGTGTCCTCGGTCAGCTTTCACTATGACCCGGCCGACCCGACACCGACCATTGGCGGTCGACTGCTGTCCCCGGACGGCGGATACCGGGACGACACCCCGTTGACCGTCCGCAGCGACGTGCTCAGCTTCACCACCGACCCGCTCGGTGACGACCTGTACGTCCAGGGCAACCCGGTCGCCGAATTGGCGCACGGCTCCGACAATCCCCATGTCGACGTGTTCGTCCGGATCAGCGAAGTCGACGCGAAGGGCCGTTCACGAAATGTCAGCGACGGCTATCGACGGCTAGCCGACGCGACCGACTCCGTCCGGCTCGAGCTCGACGCGATCGCCCACCGATTCCGCGCCGGATCACGCCTTCGCGTGCTGATCGCCGGCGGCAGCCATCCCCGCTACACCCGTAACCTCGGCACCGGTGAGGCGACGGTGACCGGCAGCCAGCTCAAGCCATCGACTCATGAACTGCACTTCGGCGCCTCCCGGGTGGTGCTTCCGGTCCAGAGAGGCTAGCCATGGACATCTTTGATGAGTGGCGAAGCGGCGCAACAGAAATCCCTTGGCGGTCAACAACCGCCGCCAACAACGAAGCGGAAGTCACGGTCTTCAGCCGCCGCTGCGGCACACCGGGTGCACCGGCATTGGTGTGCGTACACGGCTTCCCGACGGCAAGCATTGACTACTTCGCACTGACCCGTGAGCTGGGCGACGAGTTCGACATATTCCTGCTGGACTTCCCCGGCTACGGACTCTCGGATAAGCCGCCCGCCCCGTATGTGTATTCGCTGTACGACGATGCGCGCCTGCTGATCCACGCGATCACCAACGTGTGGCAGCTCGAGCGATACACGATGCTGACCCATGACCGTGGCACCAGCGTCGGCATGATCGCGCTGTCGATGTTCGCGGCGCAGGATCACGGAAACGCGCCCACCGAAGTCATCTTGACGAACGCCAACATCTATCTTCCGTTGGCCAACCTCACCGCGTTCCAGACCGCGCTTCTCAACCCTGAAACCGCACGGAACACAGCGGGCGCGACGACTCCGGAAATGCTTGCCGCCGGCATGGGGGCGAGCATGTTCATGCCGCGGCGCACGCCCACTGATCCCGAGATCGTGGCTCTAACCAAGTGCTTTGCGCACAATGACGGGATCGGGGTGCTGCCGGACACGATTCAGTACCTCAATGAGCGCGCTGCCGATGAAACCAATTGGCTCACTGCGCTTTCCACGAACGAAATCAACACCACCCTGGTTTGGGGCGTGCACGACAACGTCTCCCCCGTCCGGGTCGCCAACTTCGTGTGGCAGAAATTTCTCAAGGACAAGCCCGGGCGTAACCGCTACTGGATACTGCCGACCGCCGATCACTATCTGCAATGCGATGCGGCAGCCCAATTGGCGCAACTGGTCCGAGTGACAGCAGCGGGCCAGACGACTGCGCTGTGCACCCTCGGAGACCGGCCCGACGGCGCGGTATTGGTGGACCAGACGGTGTGAATCTGCCGCAGCGCCATCTGAAGTCGGCTTAGCAGCGGAACAAACGCTACGTTCGGCCCTGAGGCGGTTGCCCAGTCAGCGAAATAAGGGACGACGTTGGTCCGGGTCGCCTGTGGCGGGCGACCCGCCACAGGCTCGCTGGGAGCAGGATCAACACGGTGGCGGGTAACACCCACCATGACGGGACCATGATGCTGTTACTCAGGCCGTAGGTGAGCGCCAGCGCAGTTACTACCCCGACAGCGATGCGCCAATCGTCGCCGACAATAAAGTCGTACCAGAATTCGACGAACGCCGAGATGCGGCGCTTCATGCCGGTGCTTCCTGCGGGATGACCGAGGATGGCGTCGTCTGCGCCTCGATCCGGCGCAGAAGAGCAACGAGTCCGAGGCTAAACAGCGCGACGGCGGCGATCATCACAAGCAGCGCGATGTCGCCGGCTGGCCAGTGTGCGCCGGCTCCTTCGCCGCCCCAAAAAATGCCAAAGGAGGTCAGTATGACTCCGACGACGAACTTCATGGTGTTCTCTGGAACCCGGGCCAGCGGGGCGCGGACCGCAATCCCGGTGACGGTGATGACGAGGACGGCAGTAAGGGCCGCTACTACAGCTAACGGTATGTTGTGTTGGTTCGCCCCAAAGGTCAACGCGATGAATGCGACCTCAAGACCTTCCACCACGACGCCTTTGAAAGACAGGGTAAAGGCGTACCAGTCGCCGATGATGCCCCGACGGTCGGCTGGTGCGGCTTGGGCAGCAGCGAGTTCGGCGGCGAAGATGCCGGCTTCGTCGTGCAACGCCTTAAGGCCGGAGGCGCGCAAGATGGCCTTGCGGAGCCACTGCAACCCGAAGATCAGCAGCAGCCCGCCTACGATCATGCGCAGCGCTTGCAGCGGGACCAGGGTCAGGGCCGGTCCGAGTACCGCCACGACCATCCCTAGAACGGCAAAGCCTGACACGACTCCAATGATTGTGGAGCGCCAGCCGCGGCTGGTTCCCGCTGCCAGGACAATGGTTACTGCCTCGACCGCCTCGACAACGCAGGCCAAGAACACCGCCACGAACAGAGCATCGTTGTTAATCGACCGCTCCCTGGAAGCCCCACAACAATCAGCTCATTCGCACGGATGATGCCACTGCTTGGCGCGCGGGTACTACAGGGATTTGGTGTACGCCGCGGTAACTGCCCGTAAACCGTCGATCGGCGACCTCGAAGCGCTCTGGCGCAAAGGCCGCTCGTGAGCCGCGGCCGATCGAAGATCACTAAAACAACCAGGTCCGTTCCGTTGCTATGCCGAAGCCCCATCTCATCCCACGGCGTCACGAACGTGGGCAACGACTCGTCGTAGTGTCGCCTCGTCGTGCACGGGAGTGCCCAGTTTCGGCGTGACGGCCAACTGCACC
>JAFAID010000593.1 GCA_019236925.1 Mycobacterium sp.
GTCCCCGCCGTCACCACCCGTCCCGCCGTCTCCGCCGTTGCCGATTAGCCCGCCTTCAAGCGCGGCGCCGCCGGCTCCTCCCGCGCCGCCGGCGTCACCGTTGTGCACGGTGCTGTCAGCGACGGCCCCGGCGTCACCTCCGTCGCCGCCCGCGCCACCGTCGCCGCCCGCACCGTCCAACCCGGCATAGTTGCCGCCACCGCCGGCTCCACCGGCGCCGCCGTTGTCGCCGGAGTAGATGGTGCTGTCGCTGACGTCCCCCGCGTCACCGCCAGCTCCTCCTGCCCCGCCATGACCGGCGTCGCCGATTACCCCGTAATCGGAGCCGCCGAGTCCGCCGGCGCCGCCGTTACCGCCGGTACCGCCCTGGCCCGCTGCGTCGGTGCCGCCATTACCGCCGTCACCGAATAGCAGTCCGCCGTTACCACCGGTGGCCTCGGCCAACGTGCCACCACCAATACCGTTGGCGCCGTTGCCGATCAGGTATTCGCCGAAGGCTTTGTTGATCGAGTTGTCGATGGATTCGCCCAGGGGGCTGTTGATCCAGTTCTGCTCGTCGGCGTGAATGGCCTGCAAGAACATTTCGTCGAAGGCCGCCGCGGAGTCCGATGACGATGTCGTGGCGGCTTCGGCCGAGCTAGCGGCCCCGGCCACGGTCTCGGTCGGCGGCGTCAGCCACTGATCCAGCGCGCCTCCGCCCAGGCCGCCCAGGTCCAGGCTCGCGGCCCCTGACAGTGCGTCCGCGCCCGCCAACGCGTGATCGATCGAGTTGACGATCGGGCCGAAGATGACGTCCAAGCCGTCTGCGCGAGCGGCCGGCGACATCAGAACCATTGACGCACAGGCGAACAGCGCGATGATCGGGCAGCGGGTCTTGCCTTGCATGGCGTTCTCCGGAACAGGGTGTACCGCCTAACCGTGCCTGAGAATTTCTTAGAAAACAAGGGCCCTGTGGACGGCTGAAGTGACGATCGCAGAAGCGCCTGGGACGCTGCCGCCATGGCGGAGCCGTTCATCGGAAGCGAAGCCGTCGCCGCGGGAACGCTGACCAAGTCGCAACTGGCTACGCAATTTCGCCGGCTGTACCCGGACACATATCTCGCGCGGGATATCGAAGTCGACACGCGTGTCCGCGCGGAAGCAGGATGGCTTTGGACCGGACGAAGAGGCGTTGTCGCAGGCTTTGCGGCGGCAGCTCTGCACGGCAGCAAATGGGCCGATGACGCACACGTCGTGGAATTGATCCACGACAACTGGCGCCGCCCGGCGGGAATCCGAACGTATGGCGACCGAATCGAGCCGGACGAGATCGAACTGGTGGCCGGCATACCAGTTACTTCGCCGGCGCGAACGGCGTTGGATCTCGGCTGCTGGTACCCGACGATGACGGCTGTGGCTGGGATCGATGCGCTGACACGAGCAATCGAGATCAAAGCGGCAGATATTGAACTGTTGGCGCGCAGATACCCGGGGCGTCGAGGCATCGCGCGAGCACGCCAAGCCATCGAACTTTTCGACCCTGGCGCACAGTCACCGAAAGAGTCGTGGCTACGCGTCGTGTTGATTCAGGCGGGTCTGCCTCGGCCGCAGACCCAGATTCCGGTGCTTGACGAATTCGGCAGTGCGGTCGCGTATCTCGACATGGGCTGGGAGGACGTGAAGGTTGCCGTCGAGTATGACGGCGAACAGCATCGCGTCGATCGACGGCAGTACACCTGGGACGTCAGGAGGCTGGAAACTCTTGAGCGCCTTGGGTGGATCGTTGTCCGAGTGGTGGCGGGCGATCGGCCCGCAGAGGTCGTCAGACGCGTTCGTGCGGCACTGGCTCGGCGAAACTGCGGCTAGACGCAGGCTCGGCGTCGAGACCGCGGCCAGCCGCAGTTTCGAGCAGACGGCTAGGCCGGAATCAGCTCCACACCGGTGAGCACCACGGCGTTCTTGCGGGCGGGCGCTACGACGCTGGCCAGCAGTCGGCCGTCTTCCTTCCAGACGGCGGCCTTCAGAGTTTCGCCCGGGTAGGCCACGCCGGTGAAGCGTGCGCCGTAGGACGCGACGGCGGCGACGTCAGCGTCGAGTAGCGCGTCGACGAGCGCCTTGCAGGTCATGCCGTAGGTGCATAAGCCATGCAGGATGGGTCGCGGAAACCCTGCGGCGGCTGCGAATTCGGGATCGGAATGCAGCGGATTGCGGTCGCCGCAGAGCCGGTACAGCAGCGCCTGCTGCGGCAGCACCGCGATGTCCAGTTCCAGATCCGGTGCCCGGTCCGGTGCGGACGCAGCGGTTGATGGCCCGCGCTCACCACCGAACCCGCCCTCGCCGCGGGCGAAGATGGACCGTCGCTGCGTCCACAGCAGGGTGCCGTCCGGCGCGGTCACCCTGGTCTCCGACCAGATCACCGCGGCCTTGCCCTTGTCCCAGATGTCGGTGAACCGGGTGACGGCTTTCGCGGCACCGGAGGGCGGCAGCGGCGCCGGCGCACTCACCTGTTCACTGGCGTGCAGGACCTTGCTCAACTCGATGTCGATGCCGGGGAACCGCACGGTCGGCGGCTTGGTGGCGTGGAAGGTGGCCGCGACGTTGCCGAACGTCGGAAGCACCTGCGGGGTGTCGTCGACCAGGTAGCGCAGCTCACGGGAGTCCATCGGGGCGGCGCCCGCACCCAATGCCAAGTGGTAGAGCTGCACATCGCTGCTGCTCCAAGCGAATTCGATCGGATCGAGCTCCGCGGCCAGTGCGACGTCCGGATCGATGGGCATGTCAGTTCTCTCCGGCAAGATGCAGAGCTGCCACGTAGCCGAAGGTCATCGCGGGGCCGATGGTGCCGCCCGGGCCGGGATAGGTATGTCCCATCACCGGAGCGCTGACATTGCCGGCCGCATAGAGGCCTTCGATGATGCTGCCGTCGTCGCGCAGTGCCCGGCC
>JAFAID010000684.1 GCA_019236925.1 Mycobacterium sp.
AGCGCATAGCGGAAGGCGGCATTGGTTTGTTCGTTGCGGAAGCTGAGCCTGATCAGCGGCCGCCCGATCCAGAAGCCGCCAATCGTCGCGATCAACACGTAGATGATGAGAATCCAGAACATCGCCCTGGGCAGGCTGACACCGAACACCGTCAGGGTTCCGGACAGATTCCACAGAATCGCCGTGAACGACACCACCGACAGCATCGCGTTGATCGCCCCGAACAACAGCACGCTGCCGGTGCCGTTGGACGGCACGTTGGGGGTGGCTCCCACATTGGCGGTCAACACGTCGATGTCCTGCTGAATGCGCTGGTCGGGGTTATCGATGGTGCTGTCGATGAACCGTCCGCGGTAATACGCCCGCCCTTCCAGCCAGTCGCCGGTGAGCCGTTCGGTGAGCCAAACCCGCCACGCGACAATAAAGCGCTGTGTCAGATAAATGTCGAGTACAAAACGAGCGATGAACAGCACCGCCATGATGCTGAAGATCCACAGCGACATCCAAAAGCCATGTACACCAGACTGTTTCACGGCGTGGTCGTGGGTGGCCATACCCTGCACGGCGGTCTGCACGGAGGAGCTCAGGTCGTTGGCCTGGTAGCTGAACAACACGTTGAGGCGCACCGAGATGACGACCGACAACAGCAGCACCCCCAGCAAGAGCCAGGCCCGGAAGCTGTGCCGGCCGACGAAGTAATCGCCGGTGATGCGCCAGAATTGCCGACCCCACGGCGTGAGGAACCGCAGCAGCGCCAGCACGGCGATCGCGCTCGCGGCGCTGATCAACCATGCCAGCGCCACCCACGACAGTGAATCGACCAGGGCGTGACCCCAGTCGATGGATGGCTTGAACAGCTCCACGGTGCCCCTGCTCCTCCGGTGTTGGCTTGCGGTCGACGGCGGGCGTCAAACGCGCGCCAGACGAACTTTCCCGCGAAGCTACAGCAGCAGGCCGGTTCAGGCGGTACCGCGCCACGCTGACGGGGGCGAGGCGGGCATCTTCGCGACCGAAGCCCGGTCGTACGCTCGGCGGATGGACACCGACGCGGAGGCCATTTTCCACGCGGGCCGGCTTGTCGCCCGGCGGCTCAAGGCCAGCGGGATCGACACCGTTTTCACGTTGTCCGGCGGGCATTTGTTCTCCATCTACGACGGGTGCCGCAGCGAGGGCATCCGGCTGGTCGACACCCGCCACGAGCAGACCGCCGCCTTCGCGGCCGAAGGCTGGTCGAAGGTGACGCGCCAGCCGGGGGTCGCCGCACTGACCGCCGGTCCGGGCGTGACCAACGGGATGAGCGCGATGGCCGCCGCGCAGCAGAACTCCTCGCCGCTGCTGGTTCTCGGTGGCCGGGCGCCGGCACTGCGCTGGGGGATGGGATCGCTGCAGGAGATCGACCACGTTCCGTTCGTGGCGCCGCTGACCCGATTCGCGGCCACCGCGCCGTCGGCCGAGGCCGTCAACGGGCTCGTCGACGAGGCGCTGCGGGCCACGGTCGGCGCGCCGTCGGGTGTCGCGTTCATCGACTTTCCGATGGACCACGTCTTTTCCGTCGCCGCCGACGACGGACGCCCCGGCGCGCTGACCGACCTGGCGGCACCACCACTGGCCGACGGCGACACGCTCGAGCGGGCGGCTGGTCTGTTGGCCGCCGCGCAGCGTCCGGTGATCATGGCGGGCACCAACGTGTGGTGGGGTCACGCGGAAACCGCGCTGCTGCGGCTGGCCGAGCAGCGACGGATACCGGTGCTGATGAACGGCATGGCCCGCGGCACCGTGCCAGCCGACCACCCGCTGGCTTTCTCGCGGGCGCGCTCAAAAGCGTTGGCGGAGGCCGACGTTGCGATCGTCGTTGGAGTGCCAATGGACTTCCGGCTGGGCTTCGGTGGAGTGTTCGGACCAGAAACTCAGCTGATTGTGGCCGATCGAGCCCAACCCGACCGTGAGCATCCGCGGCCGATCGCCGCAGGTCTCTACGGTGACCTGTCGGCGACCCTGACCGCGCTGGGCGAAACGACGGCAGCCGGTCATGACGACTGGGTCGCTGATTTGCGCGCGGCCGAGACCACGGCCCGAGACCGCGAACATGCCGACCTGGCCGACGACCGCAGCCCGCTGCATCCGATGCGGGTCTACGCCGAACTGGCGCCACTGCTGGACCGCGACGCGATCATCGTCGTCGACGCCGGTGATTTCGGCTCCTACGCGGGCCGGGTCATCGACAGCTATGTGCCTGGCGCGTGGCTCGACAGCGGCCCGTTCGGTTGCCTCGGGTCGGGCCCTGGCTACGCGCTGGCCGCCAAATTGGCTCGGCCCGACCGCCAGGTCGTCTTGCTGCAAGGCGACGGCGCCTTCGGATTCAGCGGTATGGAATGGGACACGTTGGTCCGGCACAACGTGTCAGTGGTCTCGGTGATCGGCAACAACGGGATTTGGGCCCTGGAAAAGCACCCCATGGAAGCGTTATACGGCTACTCGGTAGTGGCCGAACTGCGTCCAGAGACCCGCTACGACGAGGTAGTGCGAGCGTTGGGTGGGCACGGCGAACTGGTGTCGACGCCGGCCGAGCTTCGGCCCGCGTTGAAACGCGCCCTCGCCAGCGGCCTACCCGCCGTCGTCAACGTGCTCACCGATCCCGCGGTCGCGTATCCACGCCGATCCACGCTGGCCTGATGGGTCGACTTGCCCCCGCAAGCGGGAGGTGCCCCCACCTCGGGCCACGCAACGGCCCGCATCGTCGTCGACCGGGCGTGACGCACCTCCGACTCCATTGGCCGACTCGCCCCCGCAAGCGGGTGGGGGTCCCCCCAGCCGCACAGCGGCGAGGGAGCGTGCCCCCACCTCAGGGCGTCCCGCCCTGCATCGTCGCCGGCCGGTACCGTTGATCTGTGCCAAAGACAACCAACGGGCCATCGAGCCGCCTGAGTAGCCGATTCTGGCAGCTGCTCGGCGCCAGCACGGAGAAGAACCAAAGCCGTTCACTGGCCCAGGCCAGCGCTTCGTCGGAGTACGACGAGAAAGCCGCGGACCTCGACGACGATCAACTGCGCAAAGCCGCCGGCCTTCTCGACCTCGATGACCTCGCCGAATCCGGCGACATCCCACAGTTCCTCGCCATCGCGCGGGAAGCCGCCGAACGCTCTACTGGGCTAAGGCCATTCGACGTGCAGCTCCTCGCCGCATTGCGCATGCTCGCCGGCGACGTGATCGAAATGGCAACTGGCGAGGGCAAAACCCTGGCCGGAGCGATCGCCGCCGCCGGGTACGCGTTGGGTGGTCGGCACGTTCACGTCGTCACCATCAACGACTATCTGGCCCGCCGTGACGCCGAGTGGATGGGTCCGCTGCTCGAGGCGCTGGGCCTGACGGTCGGGTGGGTCACCGCTGAATCGACCGCTGAGGAGCGTCGCGCGGCCTACGAGTGCAATGTCACCTATGCCTCGGTCAACGAGATCGGCTTCGACGTGCTGCGCGATCAGCTGGTCACCAATGTCGCCGACCTGGTGTCGCCGAACCCGGACGTGGCCCTGATCGACGAGGCCGACTCGGTGCTGGTCGACGAGGCGTTGGTCCCGCTGGTGCTGGCCGGAACCACGCACCGGGAGACGCCGCGGCTGGAGATCATTCGGCTGGTGGGTGAGCTGAAAGCCGGCGAGGACTACGACACCGACTCCGATAGCCGCAACGTCCACCTGACCGAGGTCGGGGCGCACAAAGTCGAAAAGGAGCTCGGCGGAATCGATTTGTACTCCGAAGAGCATGTCGGCACCACGCTCACCGAGGTCAACGTCGCACTACACGCGCATGTCCTGCTGCACCGCGACGTGCACTACATCGTGCGCGACGACGCGGTGCACCTGATCAACGCCTCCCGCGGCCGCATCGCCCAGCTGCAACGCTGGCCGGACGGTCTGCAGGCAGCGGTCGAGGCCAAGGAAGGCATCGAGACCACCGAGACCGGCGAGGTGCTGGACACCATCACGGTGCAGGCGCTGATCAACCGGTATCCGACGGTGTGCGGCATGACCGGAACCGCGCTGGCCGCAGGCGAGCAGCTGCGTCAGTTCTACAAGCTCGGCGTTTCGCCGATCCCGCCGAACACTCCCAACATCCGCGAGGACGAAACCGACCGGGTCTACATCACCGCTGCGGCGAAAAACGATGCGATCATCGCCCACATCATCGAGGTGCACGAGACCGGACAGCCGGTGCTGGTCGGCACCCGCGACGTGGCCGAATCCGAAGAGTTGCACGAGCGGCTGCAGCGTCGCGGCGTGCCGGCGGTGGTGCTCAACGCCAAAAACGACGCCGAAGAGGCCGGGGTGATCGCCGAAGCCGGCAAGCTCGGGACGGTCACCGTGTCGACCCAGATGGCCGGGCGCGGCACCGACATTCGGCTCGGCGGCTCCGACGAGGCCGATCACGAGAAGGTCGTCGAGCTGGGTGGGTTGCACGTGATCGGGACCGGCCGGCACCACACCGAGCGGCTGGACAACCAGCTGCGCGGCCGCGCCGGCCGCCAGGGCGATCCGGGGTCATCGGTGTTCTTCTCCAGCTGGGAAGACGATGTTGCCGCGGCCAACCTCGAGCCCAACAAGCTGCCGATGCAAACCGACGAGGACGGCCGGATCGTCAGCTCCAAGGTGGCCGGGCTGCTGGAGCACGCCCAGCGGGTCGCCGAGGGCCGGCTGCTCGACGTACACGCGAACACCTGGCGTTACAACCAGTTGATCGCGCAGCAGCGGGCCATCCTCGTCGAGCGGCGCAACACGCTGCTGAGCACCGCCGCCGCTCGCGAGGAGCTCGCGAAGCTGGCGCCGGACCGCTATGAGGAGCTTTCGGAGGACCTGTCGGAAGACCGTCTGGAAACGATCTGCCGGCTGATCATGCTGTATCACCTCGACCGCGGCTGGGCTGACCACCTGGCCTACCTGGCCGACATCCGGGAAAGCATCCACCTGCGCGCCCTCGGTCGGCAGAACCCGCTGGACGAATTTCACCGGATGGCCGTGGACGCGTTCGCGTCCCTGGCCGCCGATGCGATCGAAGCGGCCCAGCAGACGTTCGAAACCTCGCCGGCGATCGAGGAGGAGCCCGGTGTGGACCTGTCCAAGCTGGCCCGCCCGACGTCGACCTGGACTTACATGGTGCACGACAACCCGTTGTCCGACGACTCGCTTTCCGCACTGAGCCTGCCCGGCATCTTCCGCTGAGGCTGAAGCGAGCTAAGGTCACGCTTTGTGAACCGCGCCGGCGACGATGCAGAGCGCAGCGATGAGGAGGAGCGGCGCTCATGCACCGCGCCGGCGACGATGCAGAGCGCAGCGATGAGGAGAAGCGGCGCCCGTGAACCGCGCCGACGACGATGCAGAGCGCAGCGATGAGGAGGAGCGGCGCTCATGAATCAGGGGCCTGAACACGACCGGCTTCTGACCGTGCCCAATGTGCTGAGCGCGATCCGTCTGGTGCTCATCCCGGTCTTCGTTTACCTGATGCTGGTGGCCCATGCCGATGCATGGGCGGTGGCGATCTTGATGTTCAGCGGCGCATCGGACTGGGCCGATGGCAAGATCGCCCGACTGATGAACCAGTCATCGAGATTGGGGGAGTTGCTGGATCCGGCGGTCGACCGGCTCTACATGGTGACCGTTCCGATCGTTTTCGGGCTGCGCGGCCTCATCCCCTGGTGGATTATCGCCGTCCTGCTGGCCCGCGATGTGCTGCTGGCCGCGGAGTTACCCCTGCTGCGCACCCGCGGGATCACCGCACTGCCCGTGCTTTATGTCGGCAAGGCGGCCACTTTCAGCCTGTTCTCGGCCTTCCCGCTGATTCTGCTGGGGCAATGGGACGCGTTGTGGAGTCGGGTCGTGCTGGCCTGCGGCTGGGCGTTTTTGATCTGGGGCCTGTACATGTACCTGTGGTCGTTCGTGTTGTACACGGTGCAGGTGGTGTTGGTGATGCGTCGGATGCCGCCGGTGCGCGTTCGCCGCGAAAAGCCGGTGGCGAGTAGGGCAGAAGCCGATGGGTAACCAAGCGCTCGGCGGCTACTACCCGTACGCGGGCCTCAGCGCGCACGAAGCGGGGCGACCGCAGTTCATTCCGGTGCCGTCGTTGCTGCGCGTCCTGCTTTCCGAACACTTGGATCCCGGTTACGCGGCCGCGGCCGCCAAGCGGGACCGCTCCGGCGCGCCGCAGACGGGCCGGGCCCGTGCAGTGAGCTGGGTTTGGCAAGCGTTGGCAGCGTTGCTGGTGACCACGGTGTTCGCCGCCGCCGTTGCCCAGGCTCGGCTGGTCGCGCCGGGGGTCAGCGCGGCCCAACGGGTGCTGGCCGGCAGCGTGCGCTCGGAGGAGGCGGCAACAAGCGACTTAACGGCGCGCCGGAATGCGCTTACGGCACAACGTGACGACGTCCAGCGGCGGGCGTTGGCCGACAACGCCGAAGGTCAGCGGCTGCTCGCGGACCTCGACCGGCTCAGCCTGGCCGCCGCGAGCACCCCTGTCATCGGCCCGGGTCTGAGCGTGACGGTGACCGATCCCGGCCTGGGCCCCAACCTCTCCGACGTGTCCAAGCAGCGGGTGGCCGGCAGTCGGCAGATCATCCTCGACCGGGATCTGCAGCTGTTGGTCAATTCGTTGTGGGCCAGCGGCGCTGAAGCGATCTCTGTCGGCGGCGTCCGGATCGGGCCGAACGTGACCATCCGGCAGGCAGGCGGCGCGATTCTGGTCGACAATAACCCGATCAGCAGCCCATATACGGTCCTCGCGATCGGACCCCCGCATTCCTTGCAGGATGTCTTCAACAGCAGCCCCGGCCTGCGGCGACTCCGGCTCTTGGAGGCGTCGTACGGCGTCGGTGTCGACGTCAGCGCCCGCGACAGCCTCACGCTCCCCGCGGGCGCGGTCCGAGATGTCAAGTTCGCCAAAAAGATTGGGCCTTAGTGTTGAAATTTCCACTGGTAAGACGCGCAGCGTCGAAAGCGCAGGTGAGGGGAGCAGAGCACCGATGATCGGTATTGCGGCGCTGGTCGTCGGGATCGTGCTGGGCTTGGTGTTTCATCCCAGCGTGCCGGAGGTGATCCAGCCATACTTGCCGATCGCTGTCGTCGCCGCGCTCGACGCGGTGTTCGGCGGGTTACGGGCCTATCTGGAGCGGATTTTCGACCCGAAAGTTTTCGTAGTGTCGTTTGTCTTCAATGTTTTGGTCGCCGCGCTGATCGTCTACGTCGGCGACCAGTTGGGCGTCGGCACACAGCTGTCGACAGCGATCATCGTCGTGCTCGGTATCCGTATCTTCGGTAACGCCGCCGCCCTGCGGCGCCGGCTATTCGGGGCTTAACAACCATGAGACCGACATGAGCGACCCCAATTCCGAAGGCGCACAGCAGGGCAACGAGTCTGAGCCCAAGACCGAGGAGGCCGCGGCGCAGGAGCCTGAACACGGCGCTGACGACGCTGCGCAGCACGGCCGCCATGAACTGGAGCCGCACCGGCCGCGCCCGGCCATCGGCGGGCTGCAGCCTGGTGGATTTCTGGGCATGCTGCGGCGCGGCCGCACGGTCTTCGGCACGCTGGCGGTGTTGCTGTGCCTGTTGCTTGGGGCCGCCATCGCGACCCAGGTCCACCAGAACAATTCCGGCGACTCGCTGGATACCGCCCGTCCGGCGGATCTGCTGGTGCTGCTGGACTCACTGCATCAGCGTGAGGCGACGGTGAGCACCGAAGTCGCTGAGCTGCAGCGCACGTTGTCGGTGCTGCAGGCGTCGGGCAGCAGCGACCAGGCCGCCATCCAAAATGCCCAGGCTCGGCTCGCCGCGCTGTCGATCCTGATCGGCGCCGTCGGGGCCACCGGTCCGGGGGTCACGGTCCGGATCGAGGACCCCGGACCAGGTGTGGCACCCGAGGCGATGCTCGACGTGATCAACGAGTTGCGGGCGGCCGGAGCCGAGGCGATTCAGATCGGCGACGGTCACCAGGTGGTGCGCGCAGGCGTTGACACCTGGATCGTCGGGGCTCCCGGCGCGCTGACCGTCGACGGCAAAACGCTGATGCCACCGTATTCGGTTCTGGCCATTGGTGATCCACCGACGCTCGCTGCGGCGATGAACATTCCCGGCGGCGCCGTGGACAGCGTCAAACGCGTCGGTGGAACCATGTCGGTCCAGCAAAGCGACAAAGTGGACATCACCGCCTTGCGACAACCAAAACCGCGCCAATACGCTCAGCCAGTCAAGTGAGTAACCGACGAAGAACAGGAACACCGTGAGCGAAATTCCGCCTGATTTGCACTACACCGCCGAACACGAGTGGATTCGCCGTACCGGGGACAACACCATTCGGGTAGGGATCACGGACTTCGCACAATCGGCGCTTGGCGACGTCGTGTTTGTCCAGCTGCCCGATGTGGGTAGCGACGTGACCGCGGGCGAGTCCTTCGGCGAGGTGGAGTCGACCAAATCGGTGTCGGATTTGTTCGCACCCGTTTCGGCGAAAGTCATTGCCGTGAACAGCGATCTGGATAGCAACTCGCAGTTGGTCAATTCCGATCCCTACGGTGCGGGCTGGTTGATCGACCTCGAAGTCGACGGAGAGTCCTTCGAGCAGGACATCGCCGCGCTGCTGGACGCCGAAGCCTACCGCGCCACACTGGCCGAATGACCCTTGTTATCGTTCCCTGCGCCGGTGACGATGAGCTGCGCTTGGGAGATGCATCCGCCTATCCGGCGGGGGAGGGCACATTGGGGTCCCTTGCACGGTACGGTCGACACATCGACGGTCAAGGCGGGTGGGAAGCCGGTCGAGCAGGCCCAACCAGAGAACGCAGCAGCGGCCAGTGAGGAGCAGCGGGTGACGGAGAAGGACAACGACCAGACCTCTGACGAAGTCACCGTGGAGACGACATCGGTCTTCCGCGCCGACTTCCTCAATGAACTGGACGCTCCCGCTCAAGCGGGTACCGAGACGGCGGTCTCAGGCGTCGAGGGATTGCCGGTCGGTTCGGCGTTGCTGGTCGTCAAACGAGGACCCAACGCCGGGTCCCGCTTCCTACTCGACCAGCCGACCACCTCGGCCGGTCGCCATCCCGACAGCGACATCTTCCTCGACGACGTCACCGTCAGCCGGCGGCACGCGGAGTTCCGATTGGAATCCGGTGAGTTTCAAGTCGTGGACGTCGGCAGCCTCAACGGCACCTACGTCAACCGGGAGCCGGTCGATTCGGCCGTCCTGGCAAACGGCGACGAGGTTCAGATCGGAAAATTCCGCCTGGTGTTCCTGACCGGGCCCAAGCTCGGCGACGACAACGGAGGGCCCGGAAGCTAGTGACCGCGCCCGAGACCCCCGGGCTGGCCGGGATGTCGATCGGAGCGGTCCTCGACCTGCTACGGCCAGACTTCCCGGACGTGACGATCTCCAAGATCCGTTTCTTGGAGGCCGAGGGTCTCGTCACGCCGCAGCGCGCGGCATCGGGCTATCGCCGGTTCACCGCTTACGACTGCGCACGACTGCGGTTCATCCTGACCGCCCAGCGGGATCAGTACCTGCCACTGAAGGTGATCAAAGCCCAGCTAGACGCCCAGCCGGATGGCGAGCTGCCACTCGCCGGATCGCCTTATGGTGTACCGCGATTGGTGTCTGTCGGGGGCGGGGAGCCGGGTCAGTCGGGCTCGGACCCGGCAGCGATGGCGCCCACCCGCATCCGGCTGAGCCGTGAAGATCTGCTCGAGCGCTCGGGGGTGGACGCCGAGCTGTTGACGGCGTTGCTCAAGGCCGGGGTCATCACCACCGGGCCGGGGGGTTTCTTCGACGAGCACGCGGTGGTGATCTTGCAGTGCGCCCGGGCGCTCGCCGAGTACGGGGTCGAACCCCGCCACCTGAGGGCATTCCGATCGGCGGCCGATCGGCAGTCCGACCTGATCGCGCAAATTGCCGGCCCGCTTGTCAAGGCCGGCAAGACCGGCGCCCGTGACCGCGCCGACGACCTGGCACGGGAAGTCGCCGCGCTGGCAATCACCTTGCACACGTCGTTGATCAAGTCAGCAGTGCGCGACGTTCTCCACCGTTGAAGGACTAGACTTCGTTCGACAGCTTGTGTTCGGCGGCTTGGTCTTCCACCGCGACGTCGGGCCAGGTCTGATACGGACACGGCAGCAGGTGCGGAGGGCAGACACAGATGGGTGAAGTTCGCGTCGTCGGCATTCGCGTCGAGCAGCCGCAGAACCAGCCGGTGCTGTTGCTGCGCGAGGCCAACGGTGACCGGTACCTGCCGATCTGGATCGGCCAATC
>JAFAID010000322.1 GCA_019236925.1 Mycobacterium sp.
AACCTGCTGATCAAGAAAATCCTGCGCGTCGGCCATGGATTCCGAAACTTCGACAACTATCAGCTACGCCTGCTGATGCACTGCGGGATCACCTGGCACCATCAAATCCCGACACCACTGCGAGGCCGCCTACCACGTTTGGCTGCGTAGAGCCAAAAAAGGGCACCCACACGGTGCTCTTTTTTGCGTCCTAAATGCAGACTGGAATTGCGTTCGAATTCTGTCTCAAACTGACCCTTCGATTTTGTTAGATGGCGACCGAGCGGCCCACATGGGTGGTAATCAAACAATCGATCAGCTCGTCTAACTCAGGCCAGGGAAAGCTAGGCCGGGCGCGCCGCAGCGTAACAAGCCCGTGCAGTCCCGCCCATAGACAAATCGTGGCGTGTAGCGGTGCCTGCCCGGGCACCGGGTCTGGCTGGCAGGCACGCATCGCGTCGTCGAGCAGGCGAAGCGCGGGCATCGCGGCCAGCTGGGGCGGTTCTCGTCCGGGTGTGCCGGCGGTGCCGAATAAAACCCGGTAGTGCCCCGGATGGGCCTGCGCGTACCGGCAGTAAGCCGCGCATAACGAGCGCACCCTGGCGTGGGCCTTGTTCGGTTCGGGCAGTGCCGATCGCTCGGTCTGCTGGACAGCGGTGGCCAGTGTCGCGGTCAAGTCGGCCAAGCGGGCCTCACGCACAGCGCTGACAAGTGTTGTGCGGTCGCGGAAGTGCAAATAGACGCTCTGTGGGGCGATGTTGACCCGGCGAGCGACCGCGCGCAACGACAGCGACTCCTCGCTGTCGAGTTCGGCAAGCAACTCGCTGGCGGCGCTGATCAGGTCCTCGCGCAGTCGCGAGCCCTCGCCGCGCCGGTTGGGGGTGCGTCGTGCGGTGCGCTGCGGCATGGTTGACAATTTTAGCAGACGGTTGTCTACTTACATTTGTCTATATATAGACAGCCGTCTTGTAAGATGGGAGGGCCTCAAATGGGTTGCACCGCGGTGCGTATTGTCCACGCCACCGTGCTGCTGGATTTCGGTGGCGCGTACACCCTGACCGACCCCTGGTTCAGCCAGCGGCCAATTTTTGGCTATCTGCACGGCGAGCCCGCCGCCATCGCTAATCCGGCGGATCTGCCGCCGCTGTCAGGCGTGGTGATCAGCCACCGCCATTACGACCACTGCGACTTGGGGGCGTTCGCGGCCTACCCCGACAAGAACGTGCCCTTTGCCGTCGTGCGTGGTCTGGCGGGCCGCGTACGTGCGGCCGGGTTCCCCAACGTCGTCGAGCTCGAGCCCTGGCGGAGCACCCATCTTGGGCCGGTACGGGTAACCGCCGCGCCGGCCAAGCACGGCGTTCCCGAGGTCACGTTCGTCCTGCAGGCCGACGGGGAATCGGTGTTCTTCGGCGCCGACACCCTACGCATCGCCGAACTCGACGAGGTCGCCCAGCGGTTCGGCGAGCTGGATCTGGCGTTGCTACCCATCAACGGGTTACGGATTCGCCCCGCATTCAACCGGCAGGTGGTAATGGATGCCCTCGAGGCCGCCGAGCTGACCAGCGTGTTGCGACCACGCCTGGCCGTGCCGATCCACTACGCGTTCACCGGGGGGCCGATCCTCGACCGGGTGATGCTCAAACTCGATCGAGATCGACCCGAGCTCTACCAACAAGCCGTCGACGACGTCGCGCCCGACACCGCCGTCCATGTCCTGGCGCCGGGCCAGCCCCTCTCGGTATGACGGGCGTGGACGACGCCGCGGGCCATCGCCAGGAACCACAACACGCGAAGGCTGTCGTGCCGGCCGGCCAAATGAAACCCACACCGCCGCAACACAGAACGCGGCATTGACCATGTCAGATCATCCTGACAACCTGGGCAGGCGCTTACCGCTAACCGACCCCGCCGCCGGCCCACTTATTGGCGTCAAACTGCACATCCTGACGCGAAAGACCTTGGGCGGCATTCAGACTGAGTTGTCGTCGCGTGCGTTCGGAAACGACGGCCAACTCATCCCCGGACTCTATGCGGTCGGTGAAGCCGCCGGATTCGGCGGCGGCGGCGTCCATGGCTACAACGCCCTGGAAGGCACCTTCCTCGGTGGCTGCATCTGCTCCGGACGCGCCGCCGGGCGAGCCGCCGCCGAGGCCCTTTAGCGGCAGTGCAAAGCCCGTATCCTTTGGTACGACGACGTCAAGGTGATTCGGATGAAGGGTACGAGTGGTCTCGGAAATGGAGGACAAACGCGGCGGCACCGGGGAGCCGCGACCCAGGCGAATGCCGCGGTCCCACGAACGAATTTCGGGCCCGGGACGTGCGCGCAGAGCACAGCCCCAGCATCCGCCCACCAACGATGACAGCGCCGCCCCACAGATCCCGCCCGATATCGAAGCCAATCAACTGGCGCCCGAGATCCGGCGTGAGCTCAGCACTTTGGATCGGGCCACCGCCGACGCCATTGCTCGCCATCTGGTTGCCGCGGGCGAGCTGATCGACGACGATCCCGAAGCGGCGCTAAGCCACGCGCGGGCCGCACGGGCCCGCTCTGGCCGTATCGCCGCCGTCCGGGAAGCCGTTGGTATCGCGGCCTACCAGTGTGGTGACTGGGCGCAGGCGCTCGCCGAACTGCGCGCGGCCCGCAGGATGGGCAGCAAGTCCCCGCTGCTTCCGCTGATCATCGACTGCGAACGCGGCCTCGGCCGGCCCGAACGGGCGCTTGAGCTGGCGCGCGGACCGGAGGCGGCCCAGCTCAGCGGCGACGAAGCTGACGAATTGCGGATCGTCGCCGCCGGCGCCCGCGCGGACCTCGGTCAGCTCGAACAGGCCCTGAAAGTGTTGTCCACACCGCAGCTGGACCCGGCCCGGATCGGGACGACCGCGGCCCGGCTGTTCTACGCCTATGCGGAGACGCTGCTCGCGCTCGACCGCAGCGAGGAGGCGCTGCAATGGTTCCTGCGCGCCGCAGCCGCCGACATCGACGGGGTCACCGACGCCGAAGACCGAGTGAGCGAGCTCGGCTGACGTGGGAACGCTTGCCCAGCAATACGATTGCCTACTTCTCGATCTGGACGGCACGGTGTTTCGCGGCCATGCGCTGACCGAGGGCGCCGCGGAGTCGTTGGACAACGTATCCGGCCGCAAGCTCTTCGTGACCAACAACGCCTCGCGCAGTGCCGATGAGGTCGCCACGCATCTGCGTGACATCGGTCTCAAGGCGACAGCCGATGATGTTGTCACCAGCGCGCAAAGCGCCGCCCACGTGTTGGCCGCTCAACTGGCGCCCCATTCGCGGGTACTGGTCGTCGGCACCGATTCGCTGGCCGACGAAATCGCTGCTGTCGGGCTACGGCCGGTACGCCTATTCCAAGACAAGCCGCACGCCGTGGTCCAAGGCCACTCCACCGAAACCGGCTGGAGCAACCTCGCCGAGGCGGCGTTGGCCATTCGCGCCGGAGCGCTGTGGGTGGCGGCCAACGTCGACGCCACCTTGCCCACCGAACGCGGTCTGCTGCCCGGCAACGGCTCCATGGTGGCCGCACTGAAAACGGCGACCGATGCCGAGCCCCAGGTCGCGGGCAAGCCTTCACCGACTTTGATGACAGATGCCTTGGCGCGCGGCGACTTTCGCACGCCGCTGGTGGTCGGTGACCGGCTGAACACCGATATCGCCGGCGCCAACGCCGCCGGGCTGCCAAGCCTGATGGTGCTCAGCGGCGTCAATTCCGCGCGGGACGCGGTGCACGCCGTGCCTGAACAGCGCGCCACCTACATCGGCTACGACCTACGCTCGCTCCACCAGGACGCTGACGTGCTGGCGGTGGCTCCGCAACCGGCATGGCACGTCGAGACCGGGGACATGTCGGTAACGGTCAGCGTCGAACCCGACCATGAGGCGGCCGACGGCTCGGCGACCGATGACCTGTCGATCGTTCGCGCCGTCGCCAACGCCGTCTGGGCCAGCAACTGCGACGCGCACGCCGTCACCATCGAGGCCGGCGACGACACCGCACACGACGCCCTGCAGCGGTGGTCTCTGGTCTGAATCCGATAGCGTAGGGAACGCCATGACTACCGATCCTGATGAAATCCGGGCTCGGATCGACGCCGTGCTCGCCGAGCTACCCGATCCTGCCGACGTCGAGAACGCGCCCGCGGAAGCCGATCTCGAAGAGTTAGCACGCCGCCTGTCTGAAGCACACGACATGCTGGTGCAGGCGCTGGAGTCGGCGGAGAAGGGCTGAGTGCGCCGTGCCGCGGCGTACCCGTGTTGACGTCGAGCTGGTCCGGCGCGGACTGGCTCGATCTCGGCAGCAGGCCGCGGAGTTGATCGGCGCCGGCAAGGTCAGCATTGACGGCATGCCGGCGGTCAAACCGGCCACTGCCGTGACGGCCACCGCCGCGTTGAGCGTCGCCGACGACGCCGAGCGCGGCTGGGTGTCGCGTGGAGCCCACAAGCTCATCGGTGCGCTCGACACATTCGGCATCAGCGTCGAGGGTCGGCGCTGTCTGGACGCCGGCGCGTCGACGGGTGGCTTCACCGAGGTCTTGCTGGATCGCGGCGCACGCGAAGTCGTCGCCGTCGACGTGGGCTACGGCCAGCTGGCCTGGTCGCTGCGGTCGGATCCTCGGGTGGTCGTCGTGGAGCGGACCAACGCGCGCGAGCTGACACCGGCGGTGGTCGGCGACCCGGTCGAGGTCGTGGTCGCTGACCTGTCATTCATCTCGCTGACCACGGTGTTGCCCGCGCTGACTGGATGCGCTGCGCACAACGCAGATATCGTTCCCATGGTGAAGCCGCAGTTCGAGGTGGGCAAGGGTCAGGTGGGCGCCGGCGGGGTGGTGCACGATCCCGACCTGCGTGCGAGCTCGATACTTGGCGTCGCGCGCTGCGCCGAAGACCTGGGATGGCACACCGTCGGGGTCACCGCCAGCCCGCTACCGGGTCCGTCAGGCAACGTCGAATACTTCCTGTGGCTGCGCGCCCAAACCGATCGAGGATTTTCTGCTGATGAGTTGCAATGCGCGGTCCACGCGGCCGTGGAAGCCGGTCCGCAATGACGCTTGAGCGCACCGTCCTGCTGGTGGTTCACACCGGACGCCCGGAAGCCACCGACACCGCACGTCGGGTTGAAAAAGTGCTGGGCGACAACGGCATTGGCCTTCGAGTGTTGACGGCCGAGGCGGTGGACCGAGGTTCGTT
>JAFAID010000616.1 GCA_019236925.1 Mycobacterium sp.
GCTTGCAATTCTTGGTCGGCCGAAAGTCGAAGGACTGGAATATGTCCCGCAGTCCGGTCCGGTAATTCTGGCCAGCAATCACCTGGCGGTCATGGACAGCTTCTACCTGTGCTTGGTAGTGCGGCGCCGGATCACGTACCTGGCGAAGTCTGAATATTTCACCGGGACCGGTCTGAAGGGCTGGTTCAGTCGCTGGTTTTTCACCGCCGTCGGCCAGGTGCCAATCGACCGCAGCGACGCCGACGCCGCGCAGGCGGCTTTGAATACCGCTGAGCGGCTGCTGAGCCAGGGCAAGCTGCTCGGCATGTATCCCGAGGGCACCCGCTCACCCGACGGCAGGCTGTACAAGGGCAAGACCGGGTTGTCGCGTCTGGCTCTGGAAACCGGAGTTCCGGTGATACCGGTGGCGATGATCGGCACGAACGTCGTCAATCCGCCCGGCAAGAAGCTGTGGCGATTCGGCCGGGTAACCGTCCGGTTCGGCAAGCCGATGGACTTCTCCCGATTTGACGGGCTGGCGGGCAACCGCTTCATCGAACGTGCCGTCATCGACGAGGTCATCTACGAGCTGATGGGGCTTTCCGGTCAGGAATACGTCGACATCTACGCCGCCACCCTCAAGAACGGCAACGGATCAGGACCGGCGAGGCAATCGTCGTCGCGGATACCGGAAACGGCGGCGGGGTAGCGTTCCGCCGTCCTGATCAGCCGACGGCTGATACCGGCGCCGGCGTCCTCGACGCCCGGGGTGCAGTAGCGGTGGCGGTGCTGACGGCGACCGTGGCACCGGCGGCGACGATGGTCGCCAGCGCCCACCATAGGTAGGACACCCCGACGAGCTGACGCCACCACGCGGCGGTCACCTCGTGGTGCTTGGGCATCAGATCGATCGGCGTCCACACCATCACCGCCACCCCGGCGGCGCTTGCCAAGGCCAGCGCGGCGTTGCGCCGCCGCCAGCCCAGCACTGCCGTCACCACCACGGTCGGCAGCATCCAGACCCAGTGGTGCGACCAGGACACCGGAGAAACCACCAGCCCGAACAATGCAACACAGATCACGGCCAGGGTCGGCTCTCCGGCGCGCAGCACCCGCCGCACCGCCCACACCGTCAGCGCCAGCACGACTAGGCACGCGGCCACCCACGGCAGGAACCGTGCATGGTCGCTGAGACCCAGCCGCGCCAACGCCCCGGCGACATTCTGATTGGTGTTCAGCGTCGCCGCGCCGATCCGATCGGTGTTGTGGACCGTGTCGGTCCAGTACCGCCATGAGTCGTGCCAGGCCAGGACAAACCCCACCAGCGTCGCCGCCAGGCAGGACGCCAGTGCGGTCAACGTGGCGCGTTTGTCGCGGTTGAGCAGGAAGTACAGCAGGAACACCGCCGGAGTGAGTTTGAGCGCCATGCCCACTCCCAACAGCAGCCCACGTGGCCACGGGGTGCGGCGGGGCACGCACTCGGCGATAACCAGCGTCATCAGTACGACGTTGATCTGCCCGAAGGCGAAATTCGACTTGATGGGCTCCAGCCAGATCGCCGCCGCCGCGACGATCAGCGCCGTCAACCACCATCGGCGCAGCCAGGCCGGTCCGGGCACCACCCGTGCGGTGGCCCACACGTCGAGTCGGGTCAGCACGATCATCGTGGACACGATCAGCAGCGCCAACGTGATCAGCGTGATCGCCACACTGGCGGCCGGCATGCCCAACCAGGCGAAGGGGCAAAACACGATGGCGGCGAGCGGGGGATACGTGAACGGGAGGTTCAAACCGATCGGCGTGTGAAATTGCACACCGGCGTCGTACAGCGGACGGCCATCCAGCCACGCCCGGCCGCCCATCCGGTAGACGTCGATGTCGATGCGGTACGGGGTGTGGCCGACGAGCCGCCATCCCGCGTAGCCCAATGCGGCGAGGCCTGCCAGCTGAAGCAAGGCCCACCAGGCACTTCGCCAGATACCTGGCTGCGCCGTGGCTATCCGCCCGCGCCAACTGCCCACGTCGGGCGACTGCCGTGTACTCATGTCGGTTAACAGCCTATCGGTGCTCGGGTGTCAGCCGGTGTCGCGCAGGGCTGTCGGTGCCAATTGCGCGTAGTTTTCTTAGAGTGCTCCGTTGGTTCGAAGACGACATTATCGGCCGCGGTCGACTGCCGTTGCTGTGCTGTTTGGTCGCCTTCATCTTCACCTTTTTCGTGACCCGCAGCTTCGTGCGCTATATCCGCCATCGGGCTGACCGTGGCGTGCCGCCACGTTGGTGGGAGCCACGCAACATTCGCATCGGAAAGAAGCACATCCACCACGTGGTCATCGGAGTGCTGCTGGTGATGGTCTCCGGCGTGACATTGGTGGCCTTGTCGGTCACCGGAACCCAACTCGAACACACCGCGAGCGCCATCATGTTCGGCATCGGAGCCGCGCTGGTGCTCGACGAGTACGCGTTGATCCTGCACCTGTCCGACGTCTACTGGGAGGAAGACGGGCGGACCTCGGTCGACGCGGTCTTCGCCGCAATGGCGGTGGGTGGACTGCTGGTCCTAGGGCTGCACCCGTTTTTGTTCTTCATCAACCTGTGGCACGACACCACCCACTCGGTGCTGTTGCGGGCCGGCGTGGTCTTCGCGATGGTGCTGACATTGCCGCTGGCCGTGCTGGTCGTGCTCAAGGGAAAGGTGTGGACCGGCCTGATCGGCATGTTCTTCGTGCCGCTGCTGTTCATCGGCGCGATCCGGCTA
>JAFAID010000587.1 GCA_019236925.1 Mycobacterium sp.
CATCCCGGTACGCCCAAGCGGTTTCGGCTTGCTCAACACCATGGACCGCACCGTCGATCGGGTACAAGTGCATCGTGGAGTGCATGGTCGGCAATTCCTCGGTGAAGCGGGCATGGGCTTCGACCGCTTCGTCGGGCACGGTCCGGATGAAGTCGCCGCGCCAATACCATTGCAGCCCTTTCGGATACAGGCCATCGAAGGTGGACTGCAGTGCGGGGAACGGGGCCGCACCGATACCATCGAAGGCCGGCTCCATCTGCCGGATGGGCGCGAAAACCTCATCAGCCCGCGCGGGATCGCCCGTGTAGCACCAGACCACCGCACACGCTTTATGCATGTGGAAGGCCTCAGGGAACGGTGCCACCGGTGGGACGGTCATGCTCGCGAAGAACCCGTACAGATCCTCGTCTTGTGCCGGCAGGAAATCCCTGTACCACTTCAAAATGTCCGCGGTGGCCGATGAGGGCCACGCCGTGGGACCGCAGATCACCGTATGCACTGGATGCAGGCGGAAGGTAAACGAGGTGACCACGCCGAAGTTTCCGCCGCCGCCGCGCAGCGCCCAGAACAGGTCCTGGTGTTCGGATTCCGACGCCGTCACCACCCGACCGTCGGCCAGCACGAGCTCGGCCGCCAACAGATTGTCGATGGTCAGACCATGCTTGCGGGACAGATATCCGTGGCCGCCACCGAGGGTGAGGCCGCCGACCCCGGTCGAGGAAATGATGCCGGACGGTGCCGCCAGGCCGTGCGCGTGCGTCGCGGCGTCCACTTGACCCCATGTCGCGCCGCCTTGGACCCGCGCGGTGCGCCGATCGGCATCCACGTCGATGCGGTTCATCGGCGACAGGTCGATGACAAGGCCGCCCTCAACGGAACCGAAACCCGGTCCGTTGTGGCCGCCCCCACGGACGGCGACTGCGAGGTTCGACGTCCGCGCGAATTCGAGAGCGCCGGCGATGTCGGCGGCGGAGCCGCAGCGCACGATCACCGCAGGCCGCTTGTCGATCATGGCGTTGTGGAGCGCCCGAGCCTCGTCGTATCCAGGGTCGTCGGGCAGGATGACCTCTGCCCCGAATCGGCCGCGTAGTTCGTCGGTTGCGGTTGTCAGGCTCATTGTCCGCACCTCCTGAAGTTGCTTCGAGGGTTGTGATATCGCGACGCTACGAGGCGAGGAGGCCGCGCGTCATGACCACAACGAAGCATTTCCGAGGCACTTAACGATAGTCAGAACTGACTATCGACCGGCCAAACCGGCGCGGTTACGTTGATTCCATGGCGCAGTGGGTGCCGCCACCGCTACCAGCGGAACTGATGGCACGTCGCCGCGGCCCGCTCGTGGGTCGCGCCGCGGAGCTGGCGGCGTTCGAGCAGGCCTGGGAACGGGTCGAGAGCGGCAACCGTCAGGCGGTGTTCATCGGTGGTGAACCCGGAGCGGGTAAGACGCGTCTGGCCGCCGAGGTAGCCGGAACGCTGGCTGACCACGGCGTCGCGGTACTTGCGGGGGGTTCAACGGCCGAAGCGGACGTCCCGTACGCACCGTTCGCCGAGGCACTTGATCGGCTGCTGACCGCCGGTCCGCCGGGTTCGATGACGGACTTGCTGGGCGACGCGGGGCCGCAGCTGCGGCGGCTCTCGACCCAAGTGGATCGGCATCTGCCCGATACCGTCCCCGCTACGGACGTCGTCACGGCCCGGCAGGCGCTTTTCGACGCGTTGACCGGCTTCCTGCGGCGGCTAGCCATCGATCGCCCGATTGCGTTGATCCTCGACGACCTGCATTGGGCGCAGCTGCCCACCCTCGCGATGCTCGAACACGTGCTGATCGGCTGCGCTGACGTCCGCATGCTGGTGGTGGCTACCTTCCGCACGACCCCGCCGGACCGCTCCGACGAGCTCACCACCCGGCTGGCCGAACTACACCGGTTCGACGGCGTTCGGCGCCTGGATCTCGCGGGCCTGGACACCGAGGCGATCGCCGAGTTCGTCAGCCGAACCCAGCAGCTGGCTCCGGCGTCGGCGCGCACGGCCGCTGCCTTGCTGCGAGACAAGACCGGCGGCAATCCGTTCTTCTTGACCGAGCTGGTCAATGACCTGGAAATGCGGGGCGGGCTGGCCACCTTGAGTGTGCAACACACCGTCCCGGCATCGATCGGAGATGCCATTGCCCGCCGCCTTGGCGGACTGGGTGCCGGCATCCGAGGGGTCATTGAGCAGGCAGCGGTGCTGGGTCAGGCGTTTGACCTACCCGCGCTGATCGCGACCTGTGAGACCGATCTAACCGCGACGCTGGCAGCCATCGATTCTGCCGAGGCCGTCGGGCTGGTCCGGGCCGTTCAAGACTCCGATGGCGAGTTCTCGTTCGTGCACGCGCTGACCCGCGAGGCCGTCCTCGGCGGGTTGGCGGCGTCTCGGCTGCGGATCATGCACGCGCGGGCCGCCGAAGCGCTCGAGGGGCGCGCGGACCCATCGGTTGTGCCCCGGCTGGCAAACCACTATCTGCGGGCGTACGTGCTGGGCTACCACGAGCAGGCATTGCGATACGCGCGTCAGGCGGCCCGGATGGCCGAACAGAGCATGGCTTATGAGGATGCGGCGAGATGGTTCGAGCGGGCGGCGTCGCTTCCCGAGATGAGCCTCCCGGATCGGGCACGGCTGGACCTCGATGCAGCCGCCAACCACGTGCGGGCCGGCGATTTCGCCCCGGCGCGGGCCATTTACGAACGCACCAGCACGATGGATGACCCGATCATCCGGTTAGAGGCGGCCATCGGCTACGAGGACGCGAATTGGCGTTGCGGACAGGCCGATTCGAAGGCGGCCGACCTGTTGGCATCGGCACTGGAGTCCTGCGGGTTGAGTAATGACGACCCACACTATGTGCAGGCCCTCGGCAGTTTCGGACGCGCGCTGGCTTTTACCGGCGAGGCGGCTCGTGCCCGCGAAATCGGCAACAACGCCATCGACCGGGCTCGCATCGCCGACGATTCGGCGGTACTGCTGCACACCCTGAAGACGAGTCTGTGGCAGGGCCTGACACCGGAAATGTGCGAAATCCAATCGGAGCGATCCGCCGAGGCCTCGCGCATGGCGCTGGCACGCCGCGACTACGAGTCGCTAGGGGTGGGATCGCATTTCCGCGCCGTGGTCGGCTATCTGGCCGGGCGGCCGGATGACGTGGCCGCGGCGGCCGCCGACATGCGGCGCGCGGCCCAAGCTTGCGGCCAACCCGTTTTCGGGTTCGTCGGCGCCTGCGTCGAGCAAGGGCTGGCCTACCTGCGCGGCGATTTCGCCGCCGCCGAACGATGGGCCGACATCGCCTTGCGCACAGGCGATTTGTTCGGGGCAGACGGCACCGAGGGCTCCAATGGGGTCCAGATGTTCATGATCCGCCGCGAAACTTCAGACCTGAAAAGATTCGCCGGATTCGTCGACGGCAGTGAGACTTTCGCCGGACGCTGGGTGCCCGGTCTACTTGCGTTGTATACCGAGCTCAACTGCGAACGTGGCATGGACCGCGCACTGAATCAGCTGCTCAACCGCAATCTCGGCGACCGCACTGACGAGGCGCAGTGGCCGATGGAGCTAGTGTTCATGGTCGAGGCCGCGCTGGAGCTGGGCAACCGTGAAGCGGTCCAGGCACTGCGCCCGTACGTTGCCCGATATGAGGGCAAGAACTTGGTGGCCGGCCAGTTCGTCGCACTGTTCGGCAGTGCCGACCGATATCTGGCCCGGATCGCCGCACTCGGCCGTGACAGCCCAACGGCGCAGCGGCATTTCGCGGCGGCGATCGAGATGGACCGGCGGATGGGTTCGGTGGTTCATATCACCGAGACGCTCGCCCGGACAGCGCAGTTTGCCGCATCATGCGGTCGCACCGAGGATGCCCGGCGGCTGGCCGATGAGGCCCGCGCCACTGCCGCGCCGATCGGTCAGGCCAGGGTTATCGACCTGGTGGATTCGTTGCTGGCGATGGATCTCCAGGGGCCGGACGGTCTGACGGACCGTGAGGTAGAAGTGCTGCGGCTGCTGGCCGAAGGGCTGAGCAATCGGGCGATTGGCGAACGCCTCTATATCAGCACCAACACGGCGGCCAACCATGTGCGCAGCATCCTGATCAAGACCGGCGCCGCGAACCGTACGCAGGCGGCGATGTATGCCGCCGATCACGAGCTGCTCGGTTAGCGATCAGATATCGGTCAGAGCACCGTCCGGCGTGATGCGATCCGTCACCTCGACGATGACATCGGCAGGGAGACCGGCGCGGGTGGCCGCGGTTCTTATGGCCTCCGGCGACGTGGCCTCGTATAGGCAGTAGGTCTTACGCTTGTCCGCTGACAGGAACGAATACATCCAGCGAACGCCCTCCTCATCGTTGATCCGATTGATTCCGTCCGCGGCCTCGAGGCTGGGTTCCAGTTCGTCGGCGAAGGTGCGCTCGACTATGAATATCGGCACGGCGGCCTCCTTTTCACCGTCTTAAGGTCGAACCCTAGCCACGGTCGGCCTGCGTGTCGTCGACTATTTCAAGATGTCACCCCCCGTCGTCACACTGCACGTGTGCTCGATCTCGTCCTTCCGCTGGAATGCGGCGGCTGCGCGGCGCCATCGACCCGCTGGTGCGAGGCCTGTGCGAAAGAGCTGTCGATGAGTCCCGACGCGCCACGCGTGGTGACGCCACGCATTGACGCGCAAGTCCCGGTCTTCGCGCTCGGCCGCTATGCGGGTGCGCGCCGGCAGGCGATCGTCGCGATGAAAGACCGCGGCCGCATCGACCTGACCGCGCCGCTGGCCGGGGTGCTGGCACTCGGCGTGCACCGGCTACTCCTGTGGGGTCTGCTCGACGTCCCACTGACGATCGTGCCCGCGCCGACCCGCAGCTGGGCGGCGCGCCGCCGCGGCGGCGATCCCGTCACCCGCATCGCGACGCTGGCAACCGGCGCCCACCCGCACATCACCGTGGTCCGGGCGCTGCGGATGAAGGCGCTGGCCCGCGATTCGGCCGGCCTCGGCAGCTCGGCTCGTGAGCGCAATATCGCCGGGCGGGTGCTGCTGACCAGGCGACGCGTTCCCGCCGATGGTGAAGTCCTGCTCGTCGACGACATCATCACCACCGGCGCGACCGCCCGTGAATCGGTGCGCGTCCTGCAAACCGCGGGAGCGCGGGTCGCCGCTGTGCTCGCGCTAGCAGCCGCGTGAGCATTGATGAAGAACTCGCAACAGCTAGGTCAAAACACTGGAACTTCCACCTGAATTCGGTCTACCGTCGGGATCAAGCACCGCGAAACGCCTCGAGGTGGCGCAGCTGAGATAGAGCGAGGCGCCACGACACCGAAGACGGCAGGGGGTGAGTTCTCGACATCTTGCACCGGCGGGCGGCCACGGCACGACCATCACCCCGTCGGCGCGTGTATTGGAAGCCGGGCACGCCTGGTGCGTGCAACGCGAGAGAAACGAGTTGTCAAGAATGTCAAGACAAACCGTGGAATTTGATCAGCTTGTCGCCGAACTACCGGCACCAGCCGACGGGCCGGACGAACCGACACTGCACGCGGAGGTCGTAGTCAAGGGCCGCAACGTCGAGATTCCCGACCACTTCCGCATCTACGTCTCGCAAAAACTCGCTCGCCTGGAGAGATTCGACCGGACCGTCTACCTGTTCGACGTCGAGCTCGACCACGAACGCAACCGCCGCCAACGCAAGTCCTGCCAGCATGTCGAGATCACTGCTCGCGGCCGTGGGCCGGTTGTCCGTGGCGAAGCGTGCGCAAACACCTTCTATGCCGCATTCGAATCCGCGGTCGCCAGGCTGGAAAGCCGGCTGCGGCGCGTCAAGGATCGCCGCAAAGTCCACTACGGCGACAAGACCCCGGTCTCATTGGCCGCCGCGACCGCCGTCATCCCGCCCGAACCGGCTTTCGAGACCGAGACTAACGGCGCGACCGAACAAGACGGCGCTGACGGTCACCACGAGCCGGGCCGGGTGGTGCGCACCAAGGAACATCCGGCCAAGCCGATGTCGGTGGACGACGCGCTGTATGAGATGGAGCTTGTCGGCCACGACTTCTTCCTCTTTTACGACAAGCAGACCGACCGGCCGTCGGTGGTCTACCGTCGGCACGCCTACGACTACGGGCTGATCCGGCTGGCTTGATGCGCTCTACTTAACCGACGACAAACGCGACCAGTCGACGTTCGC
>JAFAID010000656.1 GCA_019236925.1 Mycobacterium sp.
AGACTCTGCGGCTGCTGAATCAGGGCTACACCGGCATCGAGATCGCCGAACACTTCCAGCTGCCGCCCGCGCTGGAGAAGGCCTGGCACACCCACGGCTATTACGGCTCGGTCAACCACAACGTCAAAGCAGTCTATCAGCGCTACATGGGCTGGTTCGACGGCAACCCGGCGCGGCTGTGGCCCCATCCACCAGAAGCGCTGGCCACCCGGTACGTCGACGCCTTCGGCGGGATCGACCGCGTTGTGGAGCTCGCTCAGCAGGCCTTTGACTCCGGTGATTTCCGTTGGGCTGCAACGCTTCTCGATCACGCAGTGTTCGCCGACAGCACGCATGCTGCCGCCCGCAGCCTGCTCGCCGCCACCTTCGAGCAGTTGGCCTATGGCGCCGAGAATGCGACCTGGCGCAACTTCTTCCTGTGCGGTGCGGTCGAGTTGCGCGACGGCAACTTCGGCACCGCGGCCCAATTCAACTCGCCGACCTTGATGTCGCAGCTGACGCCGGAGCAGATCTTCGACGGCCTGGCCATCAGCGTCAACGGGCCCCACGCTTGGGATTTGGATCTCGCCATCGACATCACCTTGACCGACGTGAGCACTAATTATCGGCTCGCGCTGCGTAACGGCGTGCTAGTGCACCGCCAAGTGCCCGCCGATTCCGCCACTGCGGACGTTACTGTCAAGCTGGACAATGCGTTTCGTCTGCTCATGGTGGCGATGGGCGATTTCGACTCGCCGGGGCTGGAGATCTCCGGCGACCAGGCGGCCCTGCAGCAGTTCCTCGGCGTCCTCGACCGGCCCGATCCGGCGTTCAACATCGTCACGCCGTGACGAGCAGCGGGCGTCACATCAGCCCCATGAGTTGCCGGTAGAAGGGTGTGGCAGTTTGCCCACCTCTGAGCGATTACAGCGTGTGCGACATCAGTTTTCGCTCTTAGGTGGGCAGATTGCATGTGCTAAGCGACGTCGATGATCACCTTGCCGACCGCCTTGCGCTCGGCAACGTGCCGTAACGCCGTCGCGGCGTCAGCCAACGGGAACCGGGCACCTATGTAGGGCTGGATCCGGCCGTCGGCGAACATCTGCTGTAGCTCCCGGATGTCGCGCGCGGCGTCGTCGGGGTGATCGGCGGTGAAGGTGCGGATCTCCATGCCGCGGACGGTGATGTCTTTGAGCAGAACCAGATTGAGTGGAATGGCGGGAATTGTGCCCGCGGCGTAGCCGAGGGTGATGAACGTTCCGCCCCGGGCCAGACCCCGCAGCGCCGGCTCCGCGTAGCGTCCTCCGACCGGATCGAGGACGACGCGAGCGCCGCCACCGGTGAGCTCGCGGATGGCCGATTTCAGGTCGTCTCGGTCGTAGGCGACGGTCGCCGCCGCTCCGCGCTGCCGGCAGATGTCGAGTTTGTCCTCGGTCGACGCCGCGGCCAGAACCCGGGCCTTCATGCCGACTGCCAGGTCGAGCGCGGCCTGCCCAACACCTCCGGCCGCTCCGAGGATCACCACCCAATCCCCTTCTGCGACTTGGGCAACCGATCGCAATGCGTGATACGCGGTGCGGTAGGTCACGCCGAACGCCGCCGCGGGGGCGAAGTCGGCGCCGTCGGGAATCGCTGACACCTGGTGCGCGTCGAGCAGCGCCAGCTCGGCGAAAGCACCAGTCGGGGTGGTGCCGTACACCCGGTCGCCTGGCCGAAACTGCGCATGGTCGCCGGCGGCAACCACCTCGCCGGCGAGTTCGCTGCCCGGTGTGAACGGGACCGGAATCTTGATCTGGTACTTGCCGGCGATCAGCAGCACATCGGGGAAGTTGACGGCCGCGGTGTGTACCCGCACCAGCAGCTGGCCCGGACCCGGCGTCGGATCGGCGACATCGTCGACAACCAGATCCTCTGGGGGACCGTAAGCGCGGCAGACGACGGCGCGCATCAGCGGGCCCCCAGCCCGCGTAAACAAAACCGCACCAAGTGATCGATGTCGTCGGGGCCGGGCCGATCGCCCGAATCCAGATGCCGCCGCATGGCCGCCGCCGTGCAATGAAAGACGGTGTCGGCATCGCGGCGGACATCGGTGCTGCCCAATCCTGCGATCGGTTCGGTCAGCAAGTCGCGCATGGGCCGCATGATCTCGTCGTCGGCCGCACGCCAGTTGGCGGTGGCCGAAATCTGCCCGGCCGCAGCCCTGCTCATACCGATCAGGTGTGGGTCGGCGACCTGCGCGAGGGCGCCCTCGATCCAGCGCCGCAGCTTGCCAGACGGCGTGGGTTCCTTGGCCATCTGATGGTGTAGATAGGAGACGACGATCGCGACACCGCGCTCCATCACCGCCAGGATGACGTCGTCTTTACCGGCGAAGTATCGGTAGAACGCTTTGTTCGACGAGCCGGCCTCGGCGACGATGTCGCTGACCCGTGGCGGCTCGGGCGCCACCCGCTCCATCACCCGAACGGCGGCGGCAAGGATGCGTTCGACCTCCTCGGTGGCTTCCCGCTGACGGTCGTCGAGGGCACGCTCGACAGCCGCGGTCACCCGGCTATTGGTCAACGAGCTCACCGTATTTGGCGCGCGCGGCCTCGCGGCGGATGT
>JAFAID010000005.1 GCA_019236925.1 Mycobacterium sp.
CAATTCGTCTCGATACTGCGCGCCAAAGCGGAAGAGGCTGGGCGGGCTTGGCTTGAGATCGACCCCCGGCACACCTCCGACAGGTGTGAGCGCTGCGGGCACGCAGCACGCGCGAACCGCGTCACGCAAGCGGAATTCGCCTGCCAACGCTGCGGTCACACCGCCCCGGCAGACGAACACGCCGCACGCAACATCCTGCGGGCCGGACTGGCCCATCATGCCCACGCGGCATGAAAAGAAGCTGGCGGCTTCAGCCGTCAGAGAGGTCACCCCCTGTCCCGTCATCCTGATGCCCGTTCGGCAACCCTGTCCTCGGCCGCCGCGTCCGATCCGCCGGCGCCACCTCGCAGCGCGTCGAGCACCGCGGTCGCCGTCGCCACCCCGATACCCGGGACAGATGTGATCTCGTCGACCGTGGCCTCGCTGAGGCGGGCCAGCGACCCGAAATGGGTCACCAGCGCCTTGCGGCGATGCTCGCCCAAGCCAGGCACCGCATCCAGCGCTGAGGAAGTCATCCGCTTGGACCGCTTGCTGCGGTGGTAGTTGATGGCAAAGCGGTGCGCCTCGTCGCGTACTCGCTGCAGCAGGTAAAGACCCTCGCTGTTGCGCAGCAAGATGATCGGGTCGGGCTCAGACGGCACCCAGACCTCCTCCAACCGCTTGGCCAAGCCGATCACCGCGACGTCGGTGATTCCCAGTTCGTCGAGGACTGCGCTGGCGACGTTGACCTGCGGAGCGCCGCCGTCAACGACGTACAGGTTGGGCGGATAGGCGAACCGACGCGACTTCCCCTCGGGCGACAAGACTTTCGGATCCTCTTGGTCCTGCAGGTGCCGCATGAACCGGCGCCGCGTCACCTCGGCGATCGACGCCACGTCGTCGGAGTGACCGCGGCCCGCGGCTTCCCGGATCGCGAAATGGCGGTAATCGGACTTGCGCGGCAGCCCGTCCTCGAACACCACCAGTGAGCCCACCACGTCGGTGCCCTGGACGTGGCTGATATCCACACATTCAATCCGCAACGGCGCGTCGGCCAGGCCCAGCGCTTCCTGAATATTTTGCAGCGCAGCAGATCTGGCGGTGAAGTCGCCGGCCCGCTTCAGTTTGTGCTGTTGCAGCGCCTCTTTGGCGTTGCGCTGCACGGTTTCGGCCAGTGCCCGCTTGTCGCCCCGCCGGGGTACCCGCAATCTCACCCGCGAACCACGCAGCCCCGACAGCCAGGTGGTCAACTCGTCGGCATTGGACGGCAGGCAGGGCACCAGCACTTCGCGCGGCACCGGGTTAGCGGATTCGTCTGCGGCGCCATCGAGTTCGGCCTGATCGGCGTAGAACTGAGTCAAGAACTGCTCGACCAACCGCGCCTCGTCGGATTCGCCGGGATCGCCGGGTTTTTCGACGATCCAGCCACGCTGGCCGCGGACCCGGCCGCCGCGGACATGGAACACCTGGACCGCCGCTTCCAGGTCGTCGTCGGCGAATGCCACCACGTCGGCGTCGGTGCCGTCGCCGAGCACCACGGCTTGCTTCTCCAGGGCCCGCTTCAACGCCGAGAGGTCGTCGCGCAGCCGCGCCGCTCGCTCGAAATCGAGTTGCTCGGCTGCAGCATTCATCTGCTGCTCCAGGTTGCGGGCATACCGGTCGGTTTTGCCGGACAGAAAGTCGCAGAAATCCAGCACGATCTGGCGATGCTGCTCGGCGCTGACCCTCCCGATGCACGGCGCCGAGCACTTGTCGATATAGCCGAGTAGACAGGGTCGGTCGATTTGCTTGTGCCGCTTGAAGACTCCGGCTGAACATGTGCGGGCGGGAAAGACGCGGGTGAGCAGGTCCAGAGTCTCCCGGATAGCCCAGGCATGCGAGTACGGCCCGAAATAGCGCACGCCTTTTCGGCGCGGGCCGCGGTAGACCATCAACCGCGGGAATTCCTCGTTGAGGGTGACCGCCAGCACCGGGTAGGACTTGTCGTCGCGATAGCGGACGTTGAACCGCGGGTCGAACTCCTTGATCCAGTTGTATTCCAGCTGCAGCGCCTCGACCTCGGTGTTGACCACCGTCCACTCGACCTTGGCGGCGGTGGTCACCATCTGCCGAGTTCGCGGGTGCAGGCTGGCGACATCGGCGAAGTAGGAGGTCAGCCGGCTGCGCAGGCTTTTGGCCTTGCCGACGTAAATCACCCGTCCGTGCTGGTCCCGGAACCGGTACACGCCGGGCTCGACCGGGATGGACCCGGGCGCGGGCCGGTAAGTCGCGGGATCAGGCACGTTTCTAAGGCTAGTCCGGTCACGATGCGGGCCGGAACGGCTCGCTGAGGAGCCGGACGATTCAAACCAGCCGTGCGATCGACAGCGGGACCGCCGTTCAGTGCGACGGCAGGTCGGGCCGGTATCGCGTCAGCAACGCCCGAACGGTGTCCATGGCTTCCACCGCGCGGTCCTTGTCGACGGATTGGATCGCCATCAACGGGATGTACTCGTCGTCGGGCAGATCGATGCGCGCCCAGCGCGCCCCGGCGGGAAACGACACACCGACCACGTCCGACCACGGCACCAGCCGGTCGCTCAGCAGGTTGCGCACCGACAGTCCGGCAGCCCCAACCCGCAGCCGAGGCCGGGCGAACAGCAGCACGAGCCCGGCAATCACGAGGCCCAGCCCCGCCATCGCCACCTGGTCGGCGGTCTGGAAGATCACGCCGCTCGACTTGATCTTGAGCAGCAGGCCCACCACGATGTGTGCGGCCGCGATCACGAACGCCGCCGCGTAGGCGAAATAGGGCGTCACGTGGGGACGGATTTGCGCATCCCAGCTGTCCCGGTTCGGCTTTGCGATCACGGCTTTCCGCGCAGATCGCGCAGGGTCAGCGCGGTGCTCAATGCCGCAGCCGTCGCCTGGGCGCCGTTGTCCTCAGCGGAGCCCGGCAGCCCCGCGCGGTCGAGGGCCTGCTCTTCGTTGTTGGTGGTCAGCACGCCGTTGGCCACAGGCGTCGATTCGTCCAACGAGACCCGGGTCAGTCCCTGGGTTACCGCGTCGCAGACGTAGTCGAAATGCGGTGTCTCCCCGCGGATCACCACACCCAGCGCGACGACGGCATCGTGCTCACGAGCGACGGTCTGCGCGACGACCGGAATCTCGATCGCGCCGCGAACCCTGACCACGGTCGGATTCTTGACGCCCCAATCGTCGGCGACTTTGCAGGCACCGGCCAGCAACGCGTCGCAGATCTGTTTGTGCCAAGTGCTTGCGACGATTGCCAATTTGATTGCGGAAGCGTCCAACGACGCGATGTCGGGTACACCGGCACCGCTCATAGGGCGCCGCCGAATTCGCCATGCAAATGAATGGACTCGTCGTAGTCGTCAAGACCGACCAGGTCGTGGCCCATCCGGTCACGCTTGGTCATCAGGTATCGGATGTTCTCCGCGTTGGCCCGCACCGGCAGCGGCACCCGCTCGATGATGTGCAGGCCG
>JAFAID010000006.1 GCA_019236925.1 Mycobacterium sp.
ACGAGGTGCCGCTGACCAGCTACACCCACTTCGCCGTCGACGACATGCTGACGCAAGTGATGGAGCGGATGCTGGCCGGGGTGGCCACCCGCCGACACGCTCGCACCGCCGAGCCGGGTGCAGGCCGTGCGGCTGCTGGTCTCAGAACCGATAGTCCCCACGCTCGACGAATCGTGATCGCTCCTGCGCGATGTGGGCCCTTAGCACCGCGAAATTTCGATCGTGAGTTTCGGGAGGGCGGGGTCCGGATCGTCCGCGAGACGGGCAAGCCGATCGCAGGTGGCTCGGGAGCCTCGGCCAGAACGAGGGCACGCTGGGTCGGTGGGTGAACCTGACCGGCGCTTCGCGACTGTCCGCGACCGGAGCAAGATTACCAAGAGCCCCGGATCACGAGCGACGGGAATCGCCATGGCGTGCAAGCTGATCGAGGCCGCACAGTCGCGCTGGCGCGCAGTGAACGCGCCGCATCTGGTCGCGCTGGTACGTGCCGGCGCAACATTCGAGAACGGCAAACTCGTCGAACGCCCTGACCAAACGACCGGAAAGGAGGCAGCATAAAAGGATCTTGATCCGCAGGTATTGACAATTGCTCGACCCATTCGGCGGTACTACTACCTAATTTGGATTTGGGCTCTGCCAATACCGATTACCCGATTACCGGGGATTTACGCGACACCGCACGTCGGGACGGTCTCCGTGACTGCACAGGAGGTCCATGTGGCCAGAACATACCTCGCGACGCTGCTCGCCCTTGCAGCTGCCCTGATGATCGGCATCGGAGAGGTCATCCAGCAACAATCCGCCCAAGACGTCACCGGCGAGCGGGTTGGCACATTCGAGCTGTTCGGCCGGCTGCTGCGCGACCGCCAGTGGTGGACAGGCAGCCTGGTAGGCGCGGCGGGGTTCGCGTTGCAGGCAGCGGCGCTGAATTTCGGTTCGGTGGTCCTCGTGCAGGCGCTGTTGGTAATCTCGTTGTTGTTTGCGCTGCTCATCAGCGCCATTGTGAATCACCGCCGGATCACCCGCTGGGAAGGCACTTGGGCGGTGCTGCTCGTAGCTGCGGTTGCGGGCGTCGTCACGGTTGGCAACCCTCAGGAAGGGCATGCTCGGGCGTCGCTTCACGCGTGGGCTGTCGTGGCCGCGATCATGGTTCCGGCGGTGGTTGTGTGTGCGATTGGCGCCCGGTTCTTCTCGGGTTCGGTCAGCGCAATGTTGCTGGGGCTGCTGTCCGGTTCCCTGTGGGGGGTGTTCTACGTATTGACCAAGGGCGTGGTCGCTCAGTTTGGTCACGGTATCGGGGCATTGCTGCGCACGCCTGAGCTGTACGCCTCGGGGGTGGTGGCGATCTCCGCGACGGCCTGGGTACAGTCGGCGTTCCGGGCCGGCCCGCTGTCCGCATCATTGCCGGCGATCACCGTCTCCAACCCCCTCGTCGCGTCGGTGCTCGGCGTCACCATCCTGGGCGAAACGATTACTGATAACAATGCCGCCCGGGTTGTACTCGCTTTCTCGGTCGCGGCGATGGTGGTGGCGATGGTGGCGCTGTCCCGCAGCCAGGCCGACGCCTCGCCTCAGCGGGGCGAGAAGACCGGGGAGAAGTCGGCCGAAACTACCGACTAGCGAACCTTGGTCGCTAGCGAAGCTAGCACCGGCGAAGCCGGATTTTTGAGTCAAGTTTGACGTCTTGGGTCAGGTGATTTGCCTCATGCGGCGAGTAATGTTGTGCTGCTGAGGTTTTCGAGAGCAGTGTTGTAGGCGCGAGAGGCTTGCTGCAGTGGTGGGGCGCCGGTGCGGTCGGCCAGGTGTGCTAGCCCGGTGGGCAGGAATCGATCATGCAGGCAGGTCAGAAAGTGGGCGGTATGCAGGCCGTGGTCGCTGATTTGGTAGCGGTGGGTGTGCGGGATGCGGGTGATCAGGCCGCGGGTTTTGAGTCGGCGCAGGTCATACGTGGTTTGTGCGGCGGTGATCGTCCCGGTTGGCAGTCCACGCAACTCGGCGGTGAGCCTACGCAGTTCAGCGTTGGTGAATCCGTTGGTTCGGTAGCCAAACGTCAATAGCGCCTGCAGCAGTGCGTGGCTGCGGCGCTCGGCCAGCCGTAGTCCGGGGATGCGGGCGCCGGTGGCGGTGGTGACTGTGCCGGTGATGGCCTGCAGCGCATCAGCGCCGGTGATCGGGTCGTGGCCGAGTCGTTGGACGTGCAGTAGACGTCGGTTGGCGGAGAAGCCGATCTCCCGCAGTGCGGGCAGGTTGGTCAGCCGTTTGCCGATCGAAAAGTCGGTGGTGTCATTGATCGTGGTTTCGGTGCGCAGCGCTTTTCCTTCCTTGTGGTATTGCTTGATGCGGGTGTGCTTGTAGTCCACATGCAGGCTGGGGGCCACACACTCGGTGATCACCCGGGTACGGAACACTCCGGGTGTGCGGCGCGGTCCGCGGCCTATCAAGCGGCGATCGAAGACCAAGGCGACCTGGTCGGGGCGGCCGATGTCGAGGTTGTCGCGGATGACCTGCTCGAAAAACATCCGGCCCGCCACCGGTTTGTCGAGCATCTGAGTCAGCGAGAACTCGGCCTGCAGGATCGAGAGCTCATAGCGGTAGCCTGCGGCCCGATCGCCCGCGGAAAACGGGTGCGGCAGGATGGCCAGCCATTTGCGCAGCAGCGCTTCGATCTGCTCAGGACCCAGACTGTCGCAGATCGTCTGCAGCCGGTCCACGTCGTCGACGGCGGCGAAACCGTTGTCTAGCGCGGTGAACCCGATCCCGGCCTTGACCGCCTGGCGCTGAGCCCAATGGTTGCCGTTGAGGCACAGCTTGGCGGTGTAGGGGAAATAGGAGCAGAACTTGATAAAGAACGGGCCGAAGTCGTCATCGACGCAGTAGAAGTAGAAGTGGTTGACCAGCCCGGTCGCTGGCACGATCCACGGGTAGGCGTCCCCGTTGGCGTCGCGGCGTTTCTCGGTGCGAAACAGCCTGGTTTTCTCCTGCGCGCGGCCCACGAACAGGACCCCCCTCGATGCCAGTGAACCGGGCCAAGTACTCGTGGGCGATGTCGTCTTTGCGTTGCCCCTTAGCGAAATCGACCCAAGCCAGCCCGTGGTCGCGGGCGAACCGACGTACCGCCTTATCGAACGCCTCGGTGATCCGGGCCAGCGGCGCGGTCGAGGCAATCGGCAACCCTAGCTGCTGATGCACATAGGCCACGAGGCCAGCCGCGTACTGCAACCCCGGCACGTAGACGTTGCAGGACATGCGGTCGATGCATTCGACCTCAAAGACCACATGCTCAGCCAAGACATCGGCCACAGATCGCGCTACGTTCATGATGGGCTCCGGACGGAGATGGGACGGCCAGTTAGCCAACCAACCGTTATGACGGTTCATACACCGTGGCGGCCCGCCGGTCACGGTCTTCACCCGCCGACCGGAGCCCCCAAAACAACGCTGACCAGCGGCACGCCTCGTCGGGCTGGGGCGAAGCCCCGGTTAGATGTCCACCGCTGGTTTCGGCGGCTCCCGCGCTACAGCGCAGCGACCACGTCACGTCGCCGCGGCCCCGCGCCGCGGGTTGACAGCCGAGGAACGTCCGCGTGACGGGAGGGAATCGCCTCATCATTGTTAGTTCCGTATGTATCGGCTATAGCTGGCAGCAGTGTGTCTCACCAACCTTCACCAGCTAACAGATTTCGAGACTGGGCATATTCGGTCGCGTCTTTCTATATGGATCATTCGGCTTGAGCGTAATTGCATTGGGTGCTCAATCTGCTTTGTTCCTGTTCCGTAAACCATAATGCAGCGTGCGGTGACGTGCGTTTAGTCGCTGCGTAGCGTGAAGATATATGCGTTCGAAAGCATCTAGCGTTAATTTGAAGTCATGCTGCTGCGCCGTTAGGCGACTGGCATCTCTCAGACTTTTCGCATTGTCCTCGTCCAAGGCGTACTCCAGTGCGTCAGCCAATGCGCGTACATCACCGGGCGGGAACAACGCTCCGTTGACACCTGGCCTCACGAGGTACGGCAATGCCCGTGCCGCTGCCGCCACTACCGGCAGGCCAGACGCCATGGCTTCCAGCGTCGCAATGCTCTGCAGCTCAGCAGTTCCTGGCATGCAGAACACATCAGCTCGCGAGTACTCAGCCCTCACTTCGTCGTCGGATAAGT
>JAFAID010000143.1 GCA_019236925.1 Mycobacterium sp.
CGCTTCGCGGAGGATGATCGTCGCCACCCCGATCAGCAGGACGGCGTTGGCCACCGCGGTGAACACCTCCGCGCGGTGCCAGCCGTAGGTGCGTCCCGGAGACGAGCTGCCGCGCTGGGCCAGCACCACAGCGCACAGCCCCATGAATGTGGCCGCCACGTCGGTCAGGATGTGGCCCGCGTCGGCCAACAGCGCCATCGAGCCGATCATCAGCGCGGTAGTCAGTTCAACGACAAAGAACCCGCCCAGCAGCGCCGTGGCAGCAACCATCCTGGGCACTGGTGTGCCGGGGTTGGTGTGCTCGTGGCCTGCGCCCATGCGGCTCAATATATGCGTACTCACGCATATATTGCAAGGTGGCGTGGCGGCGTCGCGTCAGAACCAGGCGTTCCAGAACCGGGTCAGCTGCATGCCGGCAAGCGCCAAGTCTCTGGGCACCCCGGACAATTCGTAGAACCAGAAGACCATCCCGAAAAACCACCGGTTCAGCTGCGGCGCGATGAGGATCACCAGCAGAATCAGCCAGCCGAACTGCTTGGCCGGTTCCAGCGCGCGCTGGGTCTCCGGACTCAGATGCGGCTCCAGCGCGCTGTAGCCGTCCAAGCCGGGGATCGGCAGCAGGTTCAGCAGTACCGCGGTGACCTGGAGGAAGCCCAAAAACGCCACCCCGGCCCACAACACCGGGTGCGCCGGGTCGAAACCCAACCGGGTCGCGGCCAGCAGCAGCACGGCCAGCAGCAAGTTGGCCGCCGGCCCGGCGAGGCTCACCAATGTGCGCTGCGCGGCCGTCATGAACGACGTCCGCAGATAAACCGCGGCGCCGGGCAAGCCGATGCCGCCCAGCGCGATGAACAACATCGGCAGACCCAGCGATAGCAGCGGATTGCTGTAGCGCCGCGGATCCAGGCTCAGGTAGCCCCGCACCGCGATGTCACGATCACCGAATCGCCACGCGGTGAGCGCGTGACCGAACTCGTGCAGACACAACGAAACGGTCCAGCCGGCGATCACGAAGATGAACACTCCGGCATAGGCCAGCGCGCCCAGATCGGCGCCGTCCCACCAAGCCAGCACCCCACCGAACACCGTCAGGGCGACGATGGCCAGAAAGATCGGGCTGGGCCGCACCGATTGGTGCACGGGCATGTTCACGTCACGAAACTACCGGACTAACAACCATCCCTCGGTGTTCCGATAGAACTACGTCACAGCGTTTGGGGGGCACGGTAAGGTAGGGGAAACCCGGTCTGAAATGCGGTGATACCACCCGTTAGCGTTGGGGAGCGCAGTCGCGTTTGAAGGTTCTTGCGGACTTTTCGCGGACTCAAGACGGCTCGCCGCAGCAGCTTCCGCCCTCAGCGGCCACGCAGAGCCACGAACGTCGTCACGGACGAAGCTGTTCCTGGTCGTGCTCGGTGCATCGCTGGTACATCGGGCTCGCCTTGACGCCTTCGATCAGCACCACCGGCGCTCCGCCCGTCGGCTTGTAGATGGCGAACCACGTCGCGCCAGACGGGTCGCCCTCCCAGCCCCGCCAGTACTGACCGTGACTGGCGCTGCCGACGGCCTGGCCGCTCTTGAACGCCCCCGGGCTCTCATAACTCCAGTGGATCATCACTGCTCCCTTCTTCGGTCGCGGCCTCGTCGGCGACTTGGGCCAGCGGGCGTCGTACACGAAACTGAGCGTAGCGGTTGCCTATCTCCGGCCGGTATGTCCTTAGGCCGGGGGCGGAATTGACGCGGCCGAAAAAAATGGTCTCTCCTTCGCGAAATAGGCTCTCCCCCAATGGAATTGGTCTACCCGGTCAGATGGGGGCTGCCCAGCCCGTCGGCACCGGGCGGCTCCCAGCGGAGCGGGTCGCCGAAGAAGCGCAAGGCCCTACCCGCGGTCCGCTGAGCGGACCGTGCCATTGCCGGACCGAAAATCGCAGGGGTTCTATAGGTGCCGCAAGCCCAACTTCACGACAGGAGACTCTGATGGCCCAGATAATCTCAGGGGATCAAGTAACACTCATCAATCAGAACGGGCTGATAATTCCGGCGGTCTCTCCGAACGGCGATACTTCCATTCCGACCTGGCTGGTTTTGCTCTCAGGCATCGCGGTCGCAGACTTCACCAACCTAGAGAAGACCGAATACACGATCCTCATCGAGCCCCCCGTAGTCGACCTGGTCAACAGGGCGGTCAATAACTACGGCGCCCCGCAGTCACCTGGAAACCAGCCGTTTCTCAATATTGAAGGGGAAGATGGGCTGCTGCAATTGGCACCCTCCGCAGCGGTCGGCTCGATCTTCGACCCATCAATCCCCGTGACTCAACCCAACACACCTGGCGCTCTTGGGGGATTTGATATCCGCGCCTGGGTGCCCAATGCAATGCCCACCACCCCACCGGTGATAGACCAGTTGACCGGTCTTTCTTTTAATCACATCTTCGCGGGCATGCTTGTCGGCATTACAGCGCGCGATAGCGGCGGCTTTCCGGCCGGCCCGATCACCTACCGGCTGCCTTACAGCTTCACCCTG
>JAFAID010000511.1 GCA_019236925.1 Mycobacterium sp.
AGAGTAAGGTTCTCATAATTGGAAGGGAGATTCTTTGTGCCCAAGACCCTCTGTGCCGGGGTGCCCGCGTGACAACGGCCGTCGTCACCGGGGGCGGTTCCGGAATCGGCTTGGCCATCGCCGAGCGTCTCCGCAGAGACGGCTACCAAGTCGCGACCGTCGACCTCAAGCCGTCCGAGACGCAATTTGCCTTCACCGCCGACGTGACCGACCGGTCGCAGGTGGACGCCGCGCTCGCGGCCGTCCGTGAGCAACTGGGCCCAGTCACCGTTCTGGTCAACGCCGCCGGCCTGGACGGGTTCAAACGCTTCAATCACATCGAGTTCGCGGATTGGCAGCGGCTGATCGACGTCAACCTCAACGGGGTCTTCCACATGATCCAGGCGGTGCTGCCGGACATGCTGGAGGCCGGCTGGGGTCGCATCGTCAACATCTCCTCCTCGAGCACCCACTCCGGCGCTCCCTATATGTCGCACTACGTGGCGGCCAAATCCGCCGTCAACGGGCTGACCAAGTCGCTGGCGCTGGAGTACGGGCCGAACGGGATCACGGTCAACGCGGTGCCACCGGGTTTCATCGACACCCCGATGCTGCGTGCCGCGGAGGAACGCGGCAATCTCGGCGACATCGAGAAGACCATCGCGGCAACGCCGGTGCGCCGGATAGGCAAGCCGGAAGACATCGCCGCGGCGTGTGCCTTCCTGGTGTCCGAGGAAGCCGGCTACATCACCGGTCAAATCCTTGGCGTCAACGGCGGCCGAAACACCTGAAAGGACTCGATCTGTTGGGACGCGTCGAAGGAAAAGTCGCATTCGTCACGGGTGCGGCACGCGGCCAGGGCCGCAGTCACGCCGTGCGGTTGGCCGAAGAAGGCGCCGACATCATCGCGGTCGACCTGTGCTGTGACATCGACACCATCGGGTACCCGATGGCCACGCCGGAGGATCTCGACGAGACCGCCCGCCTGATCGAGAAGACCAGCCAAAAAGTGGTGATCGCGCAGGCTGACGTTCGAGACGCCGCACAACTGTGTACCGCACTAGACACCGGCCTGGCCGAATTCGGCAAGCTTGACATCGTGGTGACTGCGGCCGGCGTCGCCGGCATGAAAGGCCAGCCGCCACTTCAGGCTTGGTGCGACGTGATCAACACCAACCTGATCGGGACGATCAACGCGATTCAGGTTGCACTGCCGCATCTTCGGGAGGGCGCGTCGATCATCGCCACCGGATCCACCGCCGCGCTGATGGACAGCCCCGGCAAGGACCCCGGCGGGATGGCCTATGTGCACTCCAAGCGTGCGCTCTCGAGCTACCTGCACGACCTGGCCACCGAGCTTTCGACCTTCGGGATTCGCGCCAATGTCGTTCGTCCGACCAACACCAATACCGACATGCTGCAGAGCGAGCCGATGTACCGTTCGTTCCGGCCGGATCTGGAGAACCCGACTCGCGCCGACGCCGAGCCGGTTTTCGGTGTCCAGCAGGCGATGAAGATTCCTTACGTCGAGCCGGAGGACATCAGCAATGCAGTGCTGTGGCTGGCCTCGGACGAAGCCAGATATGTGACAGGTATGCAGCTGCGCGTGGACGCGGGCGGATACCTCAAGTGGTACGACTACCGCACGTAGGGGAAAGTTGTGAAAGTTCGGGTTGATTCGGATCGCTGCCAGGGGCACACGCTGTGCTCGATGATCGCGCCGGATTCTTTTGTTCTTGACGATATCGAAGGCCATTCGTCGGCAGTTTCGGAAGACGTTCCGCCCGAGCAGGAAGACGCCGTCCGAGAAGCCGCTCAGTCCTGCCCGGAACAAGCCATCTTCGTCCGTGACGATCGCCAGCGCGGCGAAGCCGGGCGCAGCGGGTCGTCACCAGACATCGAGGAGAGCACACCTTGAGCGTCGACGACATCGTGAGCGACAGCGATCGCAAGAAGAACCGGTATCACTTCGACCGGCACACTCCCGAATACCGGAGCCAGTTCGAGAAGATCACCGAGGACATCCACGCCAAGTGCCCAGTCGCGTGG
>JAFAID010000062.1 GCA_019236925.1 Mycobacterium sp.
TGTTGCAGGCGATCTCGAGGTAGACGGGTTTGCTCTGCTGCAGTGCTGCGCGGATCGCGGAGTCGATTTGGGCCGGGGCTCTGGCCGGCGAGGTGATAGATTCCGCGGCACACGTGAGTTTGCGGGCGTTCTCGAGTACATAAGTGAAGTCGTGGGTGGCCAGCGTGTGATGCAGCAGGTGGTCGGTTGACCGATCGTTCGAGTTTGGTGCCCCCGAGATCAGGATCACCGGCAGGTTCTCGGCGTAGGCGCCTGCGATGGCGTCCAGGGCGGAGAGGCCACCCACGCTGTATGTGACCACGGCAGCCCCCGCGCCATTGGCGCGTGCGTAACCCTCCGCGCTGAAACCGCAATTCAGCTCATTACAGCAGTAGACCTGCGCCAGGTCTTTGTTCTTCAGCAGCTGGTCCAGTAATTCCAGGTTGTAGTCGCCGGCGACGGCGAAGTGATGTTTGAGCCCGATCTGTGACAACCGAGTAGCGAGATACGTTCCGACGGTATATGTCATTTCGAAGTCTCCTTTGGGTGATATGGCCGGCCGACAAGTGCATGCCGTGCCGGCCAATCCGGTATTTTAACTGGTTCAGAAAGACGTAATGACCATCCGGCCGTCGAGTTTGCCGGCCTTCATATCGCTGAACACCTGGTTGACTTGCCCGAGTTTCACCTCGTGATAATGAGAGTGAACTTTTCCCCTGCCGGCGAACTCGATGGCCTCCGCGAGGTCTTGCCGGCCGCCGACGATCGAACCACGCAGCGTGATCCGGTTCAGGACGACGTCGACAATCGGTATCGGGAAGTCGCCCGGCGGCAAGCCGACAAGGGTCAGCGTACCCCGGCGGCGAACCATATCGAGCGCCTGACGGAAGGCCGATGGCACAACGGCTGTCACCAACACGCCATGGCCGCCACCGTCGGTCGCTTTGACGATCTGCGCTGCGGCGTCCGGAGCCTTCGCATTCACCGTGACGTCAGCACCCGAGGCGCGGGCCAGCGCCAGCTTGTCCTCGGTCACGTCGACTGCCGCGACGAGCAAACCCATCGCCTTCGCATATTCGACGCCGAGCTGCCCCAACCCTCCGACACCCGAGATCACCAGCCACTCGCCGGGTTTCGCTTCGGTTTCCTTGATGGCCTTGTAGGTGGTGACACCGGCACACAGCATGGGTGCCATGGCAGGGAAGTCGACATGGTCCGGCAATCGCCCAACATAAGGAGCAGATCCGATGACGTACTCGGCGAAACTGCCGTCGACCGAAAAGCCGGTGTTCCGCTGGCTGCGGCAAAGGGCGTCCCATCCGGTACGGCAATATTCGCACCACCCGCACGCATCATGCAGCCAAGCCACCCCCGCCCGGTCGCCTTCCTTGAATTCCTTAACACCGGGACCCACCGCCGCGACAACGCCGGCGCCTTCATGACCGGGTATCCGCGGCAGTGTGGGCTTGATTGACCCCCAATCACCGTTCACCGTATGCAGATCGGTATGACATATTCCGTTGGCCATCACTTTGATCAGCACCTCGCCGGGTCCCGGCGCCGGGATCGGGACTTCCTCGATTCGCAGCGGCTGGCCGAATTCGTGCACGACTGCGGCTTTCATCGTCTCCGCCATTTTTTCATCTCCATTCTGACTGACTTTTGGATATATCCGAAGTGGTCCGGCACGCTGCTACGAGGTGACTCCACAGAAAACATAAGCGATAGCGGCCGACCAGTAATCCCCTTCAATCCGCTCGAGAACTCTTGCCGGGCAAGCCACTTCTTTTCGTGGCCATACACGGCCACCATCTTCGGCCTCCTTCAGAACGGGCCGACCATTTCCGACGGATTGACGATGCGGTCAAATTCCTCCGCGCTGATAAAACCTGAGTCGAGCGCCGACTCCCGCAAGGTCCGTCGGGTGCGATCGGCGTCGTGAGCGATTGCCGATGCCTTGTCGTAACCGATCACCGGCGAAAGCGCGGTGACCAGCATCAGCGATCGGCTCACGTACTCACTGATCTGCTCCCGGTTCAACTCGGCTCCGTCAATGCAGAAGGTCTGCAGCTTTTCGCAGCCGTCACCGAGAATGCGCGCCGAATGTAAAAAGTTGTTGATCACGATGGGTCGCATCGCGTTGAGTTCGAAATTGCCCTGTGACCCGGCGAAGCCGACCGCGGTGTCATCACCGATGACCTGGATGCACACCATCACCATGGCTTCGCATTGGGTGGGGTTGACCTTGCCCGGCATGATTGAACTTCCCGGCTCGTTTGCGGGAAGTTTCAACTCACTGATCCCGCAGCGAGGACCCGAGGCCAGCCAGCGGATATCGTTGGCGATCTTCAACAGCGTGACCGCCACTCCCCGCAATGCCGCACCGGCCGCGACGATCCCATCGAGGCCGCCTTGTGCTTCGAACTTATTGGGCGCGGTGACAAATGGCTTACCGGTAAGTTCCGCGATTTCTCCGGCGATGTGGGGTCCGAAGTTGTGCGGTGCGTTCAATCCAGTACCCACTGCGGTACCGCCGGCCGCCAGCCGGTAGAGCTCACCCTGGGCGACCTCGACGCGGTCGGCGGCGGTGCCGAGTTGGGCCGCCCACCCAGACCATTCCTGACCCACCGTAAGCGGGACCGCGTCTTCAAGGTGGGTGCGTCCGATTTTGACAACGTCCTTCCACTGGCGGGCTTTAGCGGCGATGGCCTGCTGCAGCGACCGCACCCGCGGCAGCAGCCGCTCCTGGATTTCCAGCACCGCGGCGATATGCATTGCCGTAGGGAAGGTGTCATTGGATGACTGGCCCATGTTCACGTCGTCGTTAGGGTGAATCGGATTTTTTGATCCCAGCTCGCCACCCAAAAGTTGGATGCACCGGTTGCTGATTACCTCATTGACATTCATGTTCGACTGGGTGCCCGACCCGGTCTGCCACACATACAGCGGGAAGTGGTCATCGAGCTTGCCGGTGATAACTTCGTCGCAGACCTTCGAGATCACGTCGAGTTTCCAGCCCGGTAGGCGGCCGTCGCCGGCATTGACGCGAGCCGCAGCCTTTTTGACATACCCGTAGGCGTGATACACCTCTTTGGGCATGCGATCGGTGCCGATGGCGAAATGGATCAGCGACCGCTGCGTCTGTGCGCCCCAATAGCGATCGGCGGGAACGTCGATCGCGCCCATCGAATCCGTCTCACGCCTGGTGCCCGATGCATCGAGGCCGATCGGGATGTTCTGAATCTGCGGTGCTTCGGCTGCTGTCATAGCTGCTGTCCCCGTGCGGGTTCGCGACGTTTTTCACGCCGACACTGGCGGATAGTCAGGGATCCAGCGGACCTGCGTGATGCGTTCGGTGAGTTCGTCGTCGCTGCGTTTGGGGGCCACACCGTCGTCGACGGCTTGGCCGGCGACGGCGTGGGCAATGCGCAGCGCCACATCGGGCACGTCCGACAACGCTGGCAGCAGCGGCTGGTTGGCGTCGGCGATAGCGGGCGACGCGTCGCCGAGGGTCGCGGCGGCAACTCGCATCATCTCGTCGGTGACCCGGGTCGCCTGCGCGGCGGTTACGGCAAGTCCCATCGCGGGGAAGATGTAGACGTTGTTGCATTGGGCGATGGGCCGTTCGACGCCGTTGTGCCGCAGGGGTGCAAACGGTGAGCCGGTGGCGATGAGCGCGCGCCCGTCGGTCCACTTGTCGAGGTCGACCGGACGCGCCTCGGCGCGGCTTGTCGGGTTGGACAGTGGGAAGATGATCGGCCGCTTGGCCTTGCTGGCGAGCTCGCGCACGATGTCTTCGGTGAAGGCACCGGTGGCGGTGGACAGCCCCAACAAGACACCGACGTCGACGTTGTGTACAACGTCGGCGAGTGAAGCCGGCCCCGACAGGCCCCAGCCCGTCACCCGCTGGGCGGGCTGGGCGAATTTGCGCTGTGCCTGCGACAGGTCGCTGCGGTCGTCGGTGAGCAAGCCGACCACGTCGACCACCCAGATTCGCTCCCGGGCCGCCTGTTCGGACAGTCCCTCGCTGACCATCTGCTGGCAGATCATGTCCACCACGCCAATGCCGGCCGAGCCCGCGCCGAGCATGACGATCTGTTGCTGCGACAATGGGCGGCCGGCTACTTTCGCGGCCCCGTGCAGCGCACCGACGGTCACTGCGGCGGTGCCCTGGATGTCGTCATTAAAGGTCAACAGCTTGTCGCGGTAACGGGCCAGGATCGGCAGCGCATGCGCGGTGGCGAAGTCTTCCCACTGCAACAACACATTGGGCAGTTGCTCGTGGACTGTGGCGACGAACTTGTCGATGAACGCGTAATAGTCGTCGTCGTCGATTCGTCGGTGCCGCCAGCCAAGGTACTCCGGGTTGTCGAGCCGCTCGGCGTTGTCGGTGCCCACGTCAAGCACGATGGGAAGAGTGCGGGCAGGATCGATGCCCCCGATGAGGGTATACAGCGACAGCTTGCCGATCGGGATGCCCATCCCGCCGATGCCCTGGTCACCCAGACCGAGGATCCGCTGCCCGTCGGTCACCACAATCACGTCGACATCGCGTTGGGGCCGGTTGCGCAGCACCTCGTCGAGCCGGTCGCGGTCGGGGTAGGAGATGAACAATCCGCGGGGCCGCCGGTAGATCTCGCCGAACCGCTGGCAGGCCTCGCCGACTGTGGGCGTGTAAACGATCGGCAGGGCGTCGGGGATGTGGTCGCGCAACACCCGGTAGAACAGCGTTTCGTTGCGGTCCTGCAACGCCCGCAGATAGATGTGTTTGTCGAGATCGTCGTGGCGAGTCGAGAACTCATGCCAGCAGTGGTCGGCCTGTTCATCGAGGGTCTTCACCACGGTCGGCAGCAGGCCCAACAGACCGAGCCTGCGCCGCTCGTCCACCGTGAAGGCAGTGCCCTTGGTCGTCAACGCATCGAACAGTGCAGCCTGGCCCCGTTTTTCCTCAGACATCTGCAAACCCCTTCTCGCCCGTGGTCGTTGCGCGCCCACGATCCGGTCAATTCTGCCAGTCGTTGTGTCTCGCGACAAGATCGCCACCCAGATGTTGTCACAGCGAACAAAGTCCTGGAGCTGCAGGAGAAGCTCGGCGTTCAGATCGACTATCCCTTTGATCAGACCTGCTGTGGGCATCCGATGGCCAACAGCGGTGCGCGCACCGAGCCCAGAACCACCGAGGAACTTTGTGTTCGCAACTTCGCCGACTACCGACTATGTCGTCGCACCGTCTGGAAGCTGCGTCCATCACATCCGCCACAAGTTCACGTCCGCCGAGGAGCACATCACAGTGTCGGCGGGTGAGCGCCCACGCGTGGGACCTACCCGAATTCCTTTGCGGCGTCGTCAAAGTCGAAGAGTTCTCATGGGCGCGGTTCCCGCACGACGTCGCGCTTCATGTCAGCTGCTCGGCCATTCGCGATATTGGGAGAGCAGGCAATGAGTGAGCGCCCCAACGATCCCTGGTTTTCCAAACCGCGAGGGCTGCTGGAAAAAGCCAGCGGCATCAGATCGCCGATTTCGAGCGGTACTTCGAATGCTGGGGGTTCGGCGGCACCTTCGCGGTCCACCGAGGAAGCCGTTTAGACGAGGGAGCTGACAAATCCCCCGTCGAGGACCAGGCTGCTGCCGGTGCAGAAGCCGGACTGGTCGGAGGCGAAGAATGCTGCGGCTGAGGCGATCTCGTCCGGAGTGCCATAGCGACCCTGCTTCTGCGCGATCAGGTCGGTAAAAACCGTTGCAGGCGAGTCAATCGACCCAAGCGATTGCGGCTGAAAGGAAGGCCCGCAATGAGGGTTGGTCGTCAGCTGATAAAGGACGCCAGCGTTCACGACGTCGAAGTCCACAGCTGGCATTCAAGGGCAATGGCGTCCGCCCGCTGCCTCACCTCTGGGTAGCCATAGCCTGGCCGCCGAGGGCCTTGGAAAACTCAGGCGACTCACGTTGGTCCGGCAAACGCAGCCAGTTCCTTGCGGTACCCACCTGCGAGTTGAGCGCTCATGTAGTCGGCGAGCGTCGGAGTACCACCCCTCACGCCGGGCGACAACATCGGAATCGGCCCGCTCGCGCTACGCCATGATCAGCGGCTTGTCCTTGCGCATGCCAGCAACCGTTTCGCGGCTGACGTTAAGGGTTGCCGCGACGACTGCGGCCGGGGTCAGCCCCAGCCACTGGTTGAGTGAGACGTCGGCGAAATGGTCGCTGCGGAACAGCTCGAGCATGCGTACCGGTTCGTCGCCGACGTTCTCGA
>JAFAID010000159.1 GCA_019236925.1 Mycobacterium sp.
TGGGGCTTATACACCCAAGTTCGGTTTCCGTCCCAACGTGGTGCAACCGCCGGTATATGCCGGATAAGGGAAGGAGGCTCATCCGAGTGTTTTGGGTCGGCGGTTATCCGAGCGCATAACTTGTCCGGCTGTTCACCGTTCGTCACAACTGACGATTTCGAGTTAAGGAGACAGAGATATGCCTACGCGTTTTATGACCGACCCGGATCAGATGCGGGCGATGGCGGGCCGTTTCGATGTGCACGCCCAGACCGTGGAGGATGAGGCCCGCAGGATGTGGGCATCGAGCCAAAACATTGCCGGTGCCGGCTGGAGTGGCACGGCCCAGATGACGTCCTATGACACCATGGGCCAGATGAATCAGGCGTTTCGCAACATCGTCAACATGCTGCACGGGGTGCGCGACGGGCTGATCCGCGATGCCAACAACTACGAGCAGCAAGAGCAGGCCTCCCAGCAGATCCTGAGCAGTTAGCCGCTTTTCGCGTTAGGGGAACGAAGATGAGTATCACTTACCAGTTCGGCGACGTGGATGCCCACGGCGCGCTGATCCGCGCCCAGGCCGCCTCGTTGGAGGCCGAGCATCAGGCCATCATCCGCGATGTGCTTGCCGCCGGCGATTTTTGGGGCGGTGCCGGTTCGGTGGCCTGTCAGCAGTTCATCACTGAGTTGGGCCGCAATTTTCAGGTGATCTACGAGCAGGCCAACCAGCACGGCCAAAAGGTGCAAACGGCGGGGAACAACATGAACTCCACCGACAGCGCGGTCGGCTCCAGCTGGGCGTGATCTGTCAGATCACCTGGCGATCCCGCGCCTCTGTTAGGGAAGCGGGATCGAGCACGTAGCTCGAACGGTCTGCCGCATTTTCGTGCCCCGCTTCTCCTCGCGTAGCCGAAGCGGCAGCGACACGATAGAGTGACCAAGGCGTGGTCGCCTTGAATGCATCTGCGTGCGAGGCATGTGCTCTCGCCCCTTGTGAGGTCTGTTTAGGACGTCAGTGCAAGTAGATCTTTAATCCGCGGTAAGCACCCCCTTGGCCGTGCCGCCCACGGTCCTTGTTAGAATACTTTCAGTCGGCTATCGGTGTTAAGTCAATCCTGAACGTATGTATAATGCCAGTTATGCCGATCACTGGTTTGGCTCGCCTACCTGCCTCGCCCTTCCCCCCAACTAGCTGTGGCCACAAGGCGTCCATTCTGTGCCCCGGTTACTTTGCGGCCAACGTCGAGGACTTCAACCTCAGCTACTGGGACATGCTGGTGTTGGACCCGCCCGAATACAGGGAACGATCCGCATGATCGCGATGACGCCGGTCAGCCTCGATTCTGTTGCTGTCATCGGAGCCCACTGTGATGAGATCGCCATCGGCGCTGGCGCGACATTGATCGAAATTGGCCGTCACAACCCCGATGTCGTCGTTCACGCACTGGTATTAACCGGTGGCGGCACTGACCGGGAGGTCGAGGAGAAGAACGCATTCGCGGCAATATGCCCGCCAATGGACGTCCGGTTGACGGTTGCCGATCTACCGCACGGCGGGCTCGCCGACCACTCGGAAATGGTGAGACAACATCTCGCGCAGTTTCGCCGCGACTGTCAACCGGACATGGTGTTGGGTCCGCAGCGCAGCGACCACCACCAGGATCACGGCCTAGTCGCCGACCTGATCCCCACCGAGTTCTCCGACCATCTTGTGCTCGGCTACGAGATTCTCAAATGGGAGTCGGATTTGCTGAATCCGACACTGTATCTACCAATTCCAACCGAAACGGCACACAAGAAGACAACGTTGATCGCCCACTGCTATCCGTCTCAATCGGGCCGCGGCTGGTTTGACGACGAGGCGTTCCTCGGCTTGATGCGAGTCCGTGGCGTGCAGTGCCGCGCTCGCTACGCCGAAGCCTTCACTGTGGAGTTGGGCCTACTCGACTCCGGCGCCAATTACTCAGTCAACTAGCGAGGCGCCGGTGCGCCACCGTCAAAAACCCAAAGGACAGTAGAGATTCCACAGCCGTGGGCACTCTCGAAAGGAGAGCTCAAGTGAAGTACTCACCCACTGGCGTCGCCGAGGTGACGATTGTCGACATCGAACCCCAAGGCAGCGGTCGCTATGAGCCCTCCGGAGAGCAGGGATTGCGCTGGCACGACCCGCAATTCGGGATCAAATGGCCACTGCCAGTCAGCGTCAATTCCGAAAAGGATGCCAACTCTCCGCTGCCGAAATCGGTTAGGAGCGCTGCATCATGATGATAGACGTCGACAAGCTGCTGGCCGGAACGGCGCAGGAGGTTAGTCGGTTGCGGGTCCCGGCGGCCGGATGCGGGTTCATGGCCGAAGGCACCGGTACCAAGTTGTATTGGCTAGCTCACTCGGCGGATAGCTCCCGATTCAGACCCTTGCCGCTGGGGCTTATGTGTTGTTCAGCATGGTAATTGGCCCCTTGGAATGGTCGACAGTGGCCTCGATGCGCGGAAAGCAGGTGATTGCATGATCCGTGAATTGCGTCCAGCTTATTTGAAGCCCCCGGACCGCGGTGTGCCCCCGCCGCGGTCTGGGCTAACCTCGCTCGCAGCAGAACCCATCGTGCTGTCGCCGGTGGGACTGCGCGGCTTCGACCGCATGCGCCAGCGCTACACGGTGAAGGCCATGACCGACGGCCACGTCGACGCGATCATGGCAGTGCGGGAATCGGCTTCGGGAATGTGCGTAGCGTAGCGAGAGTCGGGACTGCTAGATGCGTTGTCGACTGTGTGACTCGAACCGACTGTTGAGCGTTTTGGACCTCGGCGCAACTCCGCCGCGCGAAAAGCTTCTTACCGCAGGCGAACTCGATTTACCTGAGCTCACGTTCCCGCTACACCTTCGGCTGTGCGAGGACTGCCTGCTCCTGCAGATACCGGCACTCATCACACCGGACGACACGTTGACCGGACACGCTGATTTTTCCTCCTTTTCGGACAGTTGGGTGCAGCACACCAAGACCTTTGTCGACGAAGCTGTCCAGCGGCTCGGCCTTTCAACCGAATCTTTTGTGATCGAAGTCGCCAGCAACGATGGCTATCTCCTGCAACATGTCGTCGCGGCCGGCATTCCCTGTCTGGGAATCGAGCCGTCGGCAAATGTTGGCGCCACCGCCCGCGGGCGCGGTGTGCCGACGGTCTCGGCGTTTCTGGACGAGTCATTGGCACGCAAAGTCCGCACCAAATACGGCCCGGCAAAGTTGGTCGTAGCGAACAATGTTTACGCCCAGACCCCGGATCTACGCGGCCTTATCCGATCCTTGCGCATGCTACTCGCCGACGACGGTTGGCTGAGCATCGAGGTACACCATGCGTTAAAGCTGGTAAGTTGCGTCCAGTTCGACACGATCGACCACGAACACTTTCAGTACTACACGCTCCTCTCGGCAACTCGTGCGCTCGCCACTGCGGGGCTGGCTGTTGTGGACGTCGAGCTTCTGCCGACGCACGGTGGCTCGCTTCGTATCTGGGCTCGTCCCACACGAATCGCCGCACCGTCTAGCCAACGCGTGATGGAAGTGCTGCACAAGGAGAAAGCTGCGGGATTGCATCGCGTGTTTGGCTATCTACAGCTGCGCCCGCGCACCGAGGCGCTGCGCCACAACGTGTTACGGTTCTTGCTTCAGTGCCGCGCTGACGGGAAGCGAGTTGTCGGCTACGGTGCGCCGGGCAAGGGCAACACTCTGCTGAACTACTGCGGGATCCGAAGCGATCTGCTCGAGTACATCGTCGACCGCAATCCATACAAACATGGCCGTTTCACGCCTGGTACGCGCATCCCGATTCACGATCCAAGGCTCATCGCCAAGGATCGCCCAGACGTGGTTCTGGCGCTGCCCTGGGACCTGGAAGCCGAACTGACCGACCAACTTGGCTATATCGCCGAATGGGGCGGCCAACTTATCTTTCCTCCGGACCTGCGAAGCCCGACCACGTTGGTATCCAAGAGCGATGGGGCGATCCTGCGGTGAGCACCTGGCGAGAGTGTGGTGACGCTGACCTATCTCGAGTTCTCGGCCTGAGTAAAGCGGCAGCGGCAGAACACTTTCCATCGAGAACCGAACCGGTCCGCCTGGCGGAGTTGTCTCATGCGCTGGCGAGGGACCTGTGCACCTGCTGCGGCCGTGCCCAGCTCGTCCACGACGACACAGTGACAGCCGAGCCGTGCGGTATCGAGCCGCAGGCTTTGCGGGATCAGACCGTTGAGGCTCTGAGAACTGATATAGGCGCACTGCTATGAATTCCCCGCGCGTACTTTGGCTTTCGCCTCGGGTGCGTCCGCTGGCGCGGGTGCAGGTCGAAGCGCTGCGCCAGCGGGGCGCCGACGTGCTGCTGGTGACCTCCGACCAACACCCGGAATCCGACGCAGCCCGGGACTACGAACTGGTGCTCGACACGCGGTTTCGCAGCGCTTCAACCTGGCCGGCCACGCTGGCGGCCTTGCGCCAACTGCGTGCTTATCGACCCGACGTGGTGATCGCTGAGCTGGTCCGCGACCCGCGCTGGATCACATTCGCCGGGCGCGCTCCACGCATTCAGTTAGTGCACGACGAGCGCCCTCACGATGGCGTCAAACAGCGGCCGGCCTACGAGCGTGCGGTATTCAACCGCTGGGGCGCCAGCGCAGCGGCCACCATAACCTACAGTAACTATGCGGCGGTCGCCGCCGCCACCCGGCGTGACGTGATTGGCACGGGCGTGCATGTGCTGCCGCTGACCAGTGATCTTGATCCGACTTTGGTTCCTCCGCTGGTGGATCCCGCGGGGCGGCGTGACTTCCTGTTGCTCGGGCGGCTACAGCCCTACAAAAACATCGACGTGGTACTTGAGGCCTGGCAGCGGCATGTCGACGGCGGCGGCTGGCGCGGCGACGAGCTGGTGTTGATCGGCGACGGGCCCCTTATCCTCCGGTCCCTGCCCGAATACGTTCGATGGCGTCCCGGCACGTACCGCTATTCCGACATCGCGGCGACGGTGGCGGCTGCGAAGGGTTCGATCGCTCACTATCGACGCGGCTCGCAAAGCGGCGCGCAGGTCCTGTCGATGCAACTGGGCGTCATGCCTATCGTTTCCACGGTCGGTGGCCTTCCCGAATACCAGCCGCCGGGCTGTCCACCAATCGGTATTGACGACGTCGCCGGGCTCGCCGCCGCATTCGACGACTTGGCCGATCCCTTTACTGCGACACTGCTCGGAGCCGCGGCAGCACGCCACTATAGCGAGCGATTCACCGTCGACTGCACCGTCGATGGCCTGTGGAAGGTGCTCAGCGAGGTGCTGAGTCGTTGACTTGGCCAGCGTAAGCATCAAAGCTGCTTTACAGCAACCTGTTTGGACGCAGCTCACTTGCAACACGGGAGATAGCCAGAAGGATATGCAGCGGCGAATATCGCGCGAGGCCGTGCTGAGCTAGATTACTGCCTCTGCCTCCGCCAAAGCCTCGCTGTCAGCGAGGAACGGCATGGACATCCGGCGCGCGGACAATAGCGACTCCATGCCGCTGCTGGGGATAGGCCGCGAGAATAAAAACCCCTGCGCCCGTTGGCATCCATGTTGCAACAGAGTTATTGCGGCAGAGGGGGTTTCGACACCCTCGGCCACCAGTTGGAGGCTGAACGCTTTAGCCAGTCCGATGATCGCGCGGATAATCGCGAGATCGTTGGCGTTGGAGCCGAGGTCACGCACAAATCCCGCGTCGATCTTGAGCGTATCGACTGGAAGTGACTTCAAATGCGACAGGACAGCGTAACCGGTGCCGAAGTCATCGATGGCGATCTGGATCCCGACCTCCTTCAACTCCGCGAGGGTTCGCCCTGTGCTTTGAATGTCGTGCACTACTGCGCGCTCGGTGATCTCGAGGCACAGCGATCCGGCATCAATGCCGAACTCCTCGATGGTCTCGGCGACCGTGCCGACGAAACCTCGGCCGGCCAGCTGAAGGGGCGACACATTGACGCGCAGTGTCGCTTCTTCCCCCACACCCCGCGACCGCCACCGGCTGAAATCGGCACAGGCGTTTCGTAGGACCCATCGGCCAAGCTCATCGGCGAGGTTTATCGATTCGGCTATGCCGATGAACGAATCCGGTAGCAGCAGCCCCCGCGTCGGGTGGCGCCAACGCACGAGCGCCTCAGCGGCCACTACGGCGCCAGTCAACAAGTCGACCTCGGGCAAATAGTGCAACAACAGCGCTTCGCGGTCGATGTCGCCTTGAAGATGGAGTTCAATCTCGTTGCGGAACAGCCTTGTGATCGAAAGGTCGTCGGATACCACGACCTGGTTGCCGCCCGCGCGCTTGGCCGTCAGGACCGCTTCGTCGGCACGGCGTAGTAAGTCGGCGCTGTCATCACGTCCCGGCACACCAGCAGCCACCCCAATGCTGACTGTCCGAGCGATCTTATGGCCACTGATCACCACCCGATCACACACCATCGTCAGAAGCTGGTTAGCGAGTGATAGTGCGGAGTCGATTGGCATAGCTCGATCCGGAACGACGACAAACTCGTCCCCGCCGATCCGAGCGGCCATGCTCGGGCTTCCGGAGCACTCACGAAGCCGGTCGGCAAATAGCTTGATGAACCAGTCGCCAGCGCTATGGCCGAGACAGTCGTTGATGGCCTTCAGGCGGTCGAGGTCGAAATACAAAATCGCGACGGGTCCGGGCCGTCCTGCGGTGAGCCGGTCGGAAAGGTGGGCCACCAGGGCGCGACGATTGCGCAGACCGGTCAGATCGTCATGCTCTGCGAGATAGCGAAGCTTTTGTTCGGCGGACAGACGGACCTGGAGCTGAGCAAACAGGGACGCGACCGCCTCAAGCGTGTGTATCACTTCCGGCTTCCACTTCCGGCCACCGCATTTCACGAAGCCGAGCACCCCGGCGGTCAGCTCCCCCGATACCAGCGGTGCCGCGCCCACCAGCGGGGCGCCGGCGCGACGGTGTCCAGTGAAGGGGCCGAGATAAAGACCATTTTTCTCACCGGGCGGAACCACCACCGAATTCTTGCCGTTTTCGCATATCGCGAAGGCAGGGTGGTCACTGATGAAGGAAACAACGGCCAAGGGATCAGGATCCGGGACGTCGGGCCGCGGTGGCCACTCGGCGACCAACACCGAGGCCCCGATGTCGTGGTCGCTGCGGCGCAGGAAGCTGTAGTCGAGATCGAAGTGGTCGACGAGCTGTGCTAGCACTCGTTCGCTCGCCTGAGTAGCGGTAGCTGCGGTCGCTTCCAACAGTTGGTTAGCAATGGACGTGATGAGGACCAGGTTGTGCGGCACGGTGTCCTCCGACGTATGTGCTGTATGTGGTCCCGCGGGGCGGTCACGTCTGGTGGAGTAATTATCGCGTTGTCTAATTAATCAGGTGCCTGTGCTCTTCTAAGGTAGATCTAAGGTACGCCTCAGTCAAAGGTTAGGGAACTAAACCGCAAGGTTCTCTACGAAACCTCCCCAAGAAATTTTGTTGACCCCGCTGCAGTGGAGTTGACGCTGGTGAAAACGTTCCTTCCAGCGTTGGCTTGGGCAATCGCACGGCCGGGTTTGCGTTCTTCAGTCGGCGTTGTCGTCCTCACAGTGTTACCAAGGATTTTCTCAGCTGCGCCGATTGGACATCCTTCGGAGCAGAGCAGATCACGTAGGCGTCTCGGTCGAGAAACGAGAGTGCATACAGGATGCTGGCGTCTGCGGGAGGAATCGATGTGACGCTTCGATTACATTGCCGATCAGCGAACCGCACGGAACGGCCTGCAAGCGTTTGCGCCGTCGCAGCCCATCGTCCTGATGGTGATGCCGGCGTCCTTGCAGCCAGCGATCGCGCCGCAATAAGCGCCCACAAGTTCCGGCAACTTGTCCGCATGCCGGTCGACGCGTACCCCGCCCTGGTGCTGCGATTCGCTGTAGATGACGCTGCTTCGGTGCAGAGCCGTCGCAGTTTCGGTCGCGCCTGTTTGCTGTAGGGCCACCACCGGCTACCGTATGGGAATAGCCGGTGTGCTGGACGATCTGGTCACCGCGGCGGCTGCGGAATTGATGGCGGCCACCGCGGGCAACTCTGCCTCGGCCAGCCAACGGGTTGTCCGCAATCTGGTTAGCCACTTGGGTGTCGACTTCGGATTTCTGCGCCACAACGACCATACGATCCACGCGACGGTGCTCATCGCAGAATGGCCGCCACGCGAGAATGTTCCCGAGCCCGACCCGATCGGTGTGCTGTATTTCGATGGCGCCGACCCAGTCTTCGCGAGGGCCGAAAACCTCAAGGCGCCAGATGTTCTGTGCCCCGACACTGCTAACGCTGACTACCAAAGCCGTATCGAGGAAGGTAGGGGCATTCCTGCTGTCTCCCTCGCATGCGTGCCGCTGCTTTCCGGGCACGTAACCACCGGCACATTGGGATTCATCAAGTTCGGAGACCGCGAATGGTTACCCGAGGAGCTGAGTGCGCTGCAAGCGATCGCCACGCTGTTCGCTCAACTGCAGGCCCGCATTGTCGCCGAAGAGCAGCTCCAGTATTTGGTTGAACATGATGACCTCACCGGTCTGCTGAACCGAAGGGCAGTGATCTCGCACCTCGACGGACGACTGGCTGAGGGCAAGCCAGGCCCAGTCTCGGTGCTATACCTTGATGTAGACCGTTTGAAGGTAATCAACGACCACCTTGGTCATAGCACTGCTGACCGTTTCCTCAAGGCCTTCGCCGACCTCCTGTGCGAAGCTGGTGACATTCCCTCGGTCATTTGCCGCTTCACTGGCGACGAGTTTGTCGTCGTGCCGACCGAACCGATGGACGTCGAAGGCGCCGAGACTTTCGCTCAGCGGCTGCAGAACCGAGTTCGGCAGCAGGTTGAGATCGACGGCGAAATGCTCAGCCGTTCTGTCAGTATCGGCGTCGCTGTTGGCGTGCCGGGTCGCGACAGCACTTCGGACTTACTGCGCCGGGCAGATCATGCCGCTCTGTCTGCCAAAAGCTCGGGCGGGCGTAAGGTCGCACGTTTCAGCCCGGAGATGTCCGAAAAGCACGCTATTCGTAACGACATCGAACTGCAGCTAGAAGGGGACATCCATCGCGGCAGCGGCGCCTTAGTGCTGCATTACCTGCCCGAGTTTGACATGCGCACCGGTCAAGTCCTCGGGGCCGAGGCGCTGATCCGTTGGCGACACCCAACCCGAGGGCTGTTAATGCCTGAGTCGTTCATCGGGGTGGTCGAATCGATCAATCTGGCGGGCAGACTCGGCCGCCTGGTAATGCGCTCAGCCTGCGAGCAATTCACGACTTGGCGCTCGCGAGGTGTGGGACGTGATGCGGTGTTACGTATCAACGTATCGCCTATTCAGCTTGTTGCGGAGGGCACTGTCGACGTGGTCGCCGCCACCCTCGACGCATTCGGACTGGACGCCAGCGCCGTCTGTCTCGAGATTACTGAAAGCGTCGTCGTCCAAGATGTCGACGCCACGCACAAGACACTTGCGGGATTAAAAGATGTCGGAGTACAGATCGCCATAGACGATTTCGGCACCGGCTACAGTGCCTTGGCATATTTGAAGTCTCTGCCCGTTGACGCACTCAAGATCGACAGAGAGTTCGTTCGGGAGCTTGGCACTCATGCGGGTGATCAGGCGATCGTGGAGTCGATTATGTCCTTGGCGCATGCTTTCAGCCTGGACGTCATCGCCGAGGGTGTTGAGACTCCAGCCGCGGCGAGGACACTGCTCGATCTACATTGCTACCGGGCGCAAGGCTTTCTGCTATCACGCCCGCTTGATAGCCGGGCCATGGAGTCGCTGCTGGCACGGCGTTTCATACCACTGGACTTCTCCAACGCCCAGGATTCGGTATCCGAACACTCATCGGTCCACGATGAGGTCCGCAGATAGCAGAGTTCGCTCCAGCGGCGGAACCTGGTTTGTGACGGCATGGGTATCTGGCATGCCATCACTATTACGCTTTTGCCTGGTCGCGCGCGGAAGAAGGGAATGACATCCTTTGCCGCCCTCGTCGACCGTTTCGCTGATGACGGGCGGATCGACCGCTTCTTTTCGCCTGGCACGCGGTTGAGTTCGTGTCGCAGCTCCGTCGCCAGGACTCGAACCTGAACTCTCAGAACCAAAATCTGATGTGCTGCCGATTACACCACGACGGATCGATACGACGAACGGTTAGCCAAAGGACCGCGTCCACTCTAGATGACCATGCAGGCCGGTACTCTAATGGGCGTGGCAGCGCCGGAGAAAGAGGTGCGCGCGCCGCGCGCCAGGATGACCGGCAGCGAGCGGCGGCATCAGCTCATCGATATCGCCCGATCGCTGTTTGCCGAGCGCGGCTACGAGGGCACCTCGATCGAGGAGATCGCGCTGCGCGCCAACGTGTCCAAGCCAGTCGTCTACGAGCACTTCGGCGGCAAGGAAGGGCTGTACGCGGTCGTCGTCGACCGGGAGATGTCGGCTTTGCTGGATGGAATCACGTCGTCGCTGACCAACAACCGGTCGCGGGTGCGCGTCGAGCGGGTGGCGCTGGCATTGCTGACCTACGTCGAGGAACGCACCGACGGCTTTCGCATCATGATTCGCGACTCGCCGGCGGCCATCAGTTCGGGCACCTATTCCAGCCTGCTCAACGACGCTGTCAGCCAGGTGAGCTCGATCCTGGCCGGCGACTTCGCGCGTCGGGGCCTGGACCCCGGTCTGGCGCCGCTGTATGCCCAGGCGTTGGTCGGCTCGGTGTCGATGACCGCGCAGTGGTGGCTCGATACCCGGGAACCCAAGAAGGAAGTCGTGGCCGCGCATCTGGTCAACCTGATGTGGAATGGCCTGACCCATCTGGAAGCCGATCCGCACCTGCAGGACGAGTGAGCCCTATCCGCGGTCGCGTGACAACAGGTCGGCGGTGGTTTCGCGGCGAACCAGTTCACGCGCCCGGCCGTCGGCCACCGCCACCAGCGGCGGCCGGCAGATCATGTTGTAGTTCGACGCCATGCTGTGGTGGTAGGCGCCGGTGCAGGCCACCGCGAGCAGGTCGCCCTGATGCAGGTCCATCGGAAGTTCAACGTCTCGCGCGATCTCGTCGCCTGCTTCGCAGTGCCGTCCCGCCACCGTGACCCGCTGCCTCGGTGCCAGAGAATGCCGGTTAGCAAGCGCGACAGTATATTTCGCGTCATACAACGACACTCGCGGGTTGTCGCTCATTCCGCCGTCGACGGCGACGAAGGTCCGCCCGCCCGGTTGTGTCTTGATGCCGCACACCTGATACAGCGTGACACCGGCACGCGCGCTGATGGCCCGCCCCGGCTCGACCACGATGACCGGCCGAGGGAAGCGTTCGGCGGCACACGCCGCGTCCAGCGCATCGTCGATCACCCGTGCCAGCTCGTCGATGCTGAGCTCCGGGTCGCCGGCCAGATACGGAATCCCGTGCCCGCCACCGATGTTCAGCTCGGTCAAGATGACGCCATGCCGGGCGCGAATGTCGGCCATAACGGTGATCATTCGACGAATCGCTTCGCCGTAGAGCGCGGCATCGGTGACCTGCGAGCCGATATGACAATGCAACCCGATCAGGTCGAGGTCGGGGTGCGCCAGCACTCGCGCCACCGCGTCGGCGGCATGCCCGCCGTCAAGGGTGAACCCGAACTTCTGGTCACTGATCCCCGTGGTGACGGCCCGGTGGCCATGAATGTCGATGTCCGGGGTCACTCGGATGAGCACCCGCTGCCGCCGCATGGCCAGACCGGCAAGGTCGACGATTTCGCTGCAGGAATCCAGCACGATCCGCCCGACCCCGACGCGCACCGCGGCGCGCAATTCGTCAGGCGATTTCGCGTTGCCGTGCATGATGATGCGGGCCGGTTGCACGCCGGCCATGATGGCGGTGGTCAGCTCACCGACCGAGCAGATGTCGACGCCAAGGCCCTCTTCGCGCGCCCAGCGGGCTACCGCGATGGTCAGCAGCGACTTGCCGGCGTAGACGACCTCGGCGTGACGCAAGGCCGCGCGATAACGGCGGGCGCGAGACCGGAAGTCGGCCTCGTCGATCACGTAGGTCGGGGTGCGGAACTCGTCGGCGACATCGGTGAGGGGCACGGCGCCGACGCAGAGCCGACCCTCGTCGTCGGAATGGGCGGTAAGCGGCCAGATCGCCGGATGGAAGCGCGGGGGAGCCGCATAGCCTATGGAAGGCAGGATTTCCGGCAACGTCATTGTCATGACTCCAGCGTCCGCACGGTTTGGTCGGAAGCCGCTGCCCTTACGGTTCCTTGACGGAGCCGGGCCTGAATTTGACGGCCTTCGGCCCCGAACTTCGGCCCCATACAATGGGCGGCATCATGACCGCACCGGGGCCGGAATGTGTAGTTACCCCGATCGCGGGGCTGGTGGAGTTGGCGTTGCGCGCGCCCACACTGCAGCGACTCGTCGACCTCGCCGCTGATCGACCCGACGAATTGGCGCTGGTCGGACCTGCCGGCGCCCGACTTTTCGTCACCAGCGCGCTGACCCGCCAGGGTCCGTTGCTGGTTGTCACCGCCACCGGCCGTGAAGCCGATGACCTGACCGCAGAACTTCGCGGTGTGTTCGGTGACTCGGTCGCGATGTTCCCGTCCTGGGAAACGCTGCCCCACGAGCGGCTTTCACCCGGTGTCGACACTGTCGGCGCCCGATTGATGCTGCTGCGCCGGCTGGCCCATCCCGAGGACGCCCGGCTGGGCCCGCCGTTGCGGGTGGTGGTCACCGCGGTCCGCTCGTTGCTGCAGCCGATGGCCCCGCAGCTGGGGGTGCTGGAGCCGCTGGCCCTGGCCGTCGGCGAGGACACCGGCGCCGACGGGGGGTTCGAAGGGGTGATAGCACGGCTGGTCGAGCTGGCCTACACCCGGGTGGACATGGTCGGTCGGCGCGGCGAGTTCGCTGTCCGTGGCGGCATCCTCGACATTTTCGCCCCGACCGCTGAACATCCGGTGCGGGTGGAGTTCTGGGGCGACGAGGTCGCGGAGATGCGGATGTTCTCGGTAGCCGACCAGCGGTCGATTCCGGAGATCAGCGTCGACACCCTGGTCGCGGTCGCCTGCCGGGAGCTGCTGCTGACCGACGAGGTGCGGGCCCGCGCGGCCGTGCTGGCCGGGCAGCAGCCGCGCCCCGACCACGGAGTCACCGGCAGCGTCGCCGACATGCTGGCCAAACTCGCCGAGGGCATCCCGGTCGACGGCATGGAGGCGTTGCTGCCGGTACTGAGGCCCGACGACTTGTCCCTGCTGACCAATCAGCTGGCCGACGGCACGCCGGTGCTGGTCTGCGACCCGGAAAAGGTCCGGACCCGCGCGGCTGACCTGATCAAGACCGGCCGCGAGTTCCTCGAGGCGTCCTGGTCGGTGGCGGCGTTGGGCGGTGATTCGCCGATCGACGTCGAGCAGCTCGGTGGATCGGGATTCCGCGAACTCGACGAGGTGAGCGCCGCCACTCGGGAGTCCGGCCGCCCGTGGTGGACGCTCAGCCAGCTTTCCGACGAGTCGGCGATCGAGCTGGACATCCGTGCGGCGCCGTCGGCTCGCGGCCATCAGCGCGACATCGACGAGATCTTCGCGATGCTGCGCGCGCACATATCGACTGGCGGCGTCGCTGCCGTCGTCGCGCCCGGGACCGGAACCGCACACCGCGTGGTCGAGCAGCTGGCCGAATCCGATACGCCCGCAGCGATGTTGGAGCCGGGAGCGGAACCCAAAGCCGGCGTGGTCGGGGTGCTCAAAGGTCCGCTGCACGATGGTGTCGTCCTACCGGGTGCGGCGCTGGTGATCATCACCGAGACCGATCTGACCGGCAACCGGGTGACGGCCACGGACGGCAAGCGGCTGGCCGCCAAACGCCGCAACACTGTCGACCCGCTGGCGCTGACCGCGGGCGACCTGGTGGTTCACGACCAGCACGGCATCGGGCGATTCGTGGAGATGACCGAGCGCACCGTCGGCGGAGCGCGCCGCGAGTATCTGGTGCTGGAGTACGCGTCGACCAAACGAGGCCAGAACGAAACCGACAAGCTTTATGTGCCAATGGATTCGCTGGACCAGTTGTCGCGCTACGTGGGCGGGCAGGCGCCGGCGCTGAGCCGGCTCGGCGGCAGCGACTGGACGAACACCAAGACGAAGGCCCGCAAAGCGGTCAGGGAGATCGCCGGCGAGCTGGTCTCGCTGTACGCCAAGCGGCAGGCCTCCGCGGGACACGCGTTCGGGCCGGACACCCCGTGGCAGGCCGAAATGGAGGACGCGTTCGGCTTCACCGAAACCGCGGACCAGCTCACCGCGATCACCGAAGTCAAGGCGGACATGGAGAAACCGGTGCCGATGGATCGGGTGATCTGCGGTGACGTCGGCTACGGCAAGACCGAGATCGCGGTCCGGGCGGCGTTCAAGGCCGTTCAGGACGGCAAGCAGGTCGCTGTCCTGGTGCCCACCACGCTGCTGGCGGACCAGCATCTGCAGACCTTCACCGAGCGGATGGCCGGCTTCCCGGTCCGGATCAAGGGCCTGTCCCGGTTCACCGACGCCGCCGAATCGCGCGCCGTGATCGACGGCCTGGCCGACGGCAGCGTCGACGTCGTGATCGGCACCCATCGACTGCTGCAGACCGGGGTGCGGTGGAAGGACCTCGGCTTGGTGGTCGTCGACGAGGAACAACGCTTCGGCGTCGAGCACAAAGAGCACATCAAGTCGCTGCGGACTCACGTCGACGTGCTGACAATGAGCGCCACCCCGATCCCGCGCACGCTGGAGATGAGCTTGGCCGGGATCCGCGAGATGTCGACGATCCTGACTCCGCCCGAAGAGCGTTACCCGGTGCTGACCTACGTCGGGCCGCACGACGACAAGCAGGCTGCGGCGGCGCTGCGCAGGGAGCTGCTGCGCGACGGGCAGGCTTTCTACGTGCACAACCGGGTCAGCTCGATCGACCAGGCGGCGGCGCGGGTGCGGGAAATGGTGCCGGAGGCCAAGGTCGCCGTCGCGCACGGACAGATGCACGAGGACCTGCTGGAAACCACCGTCGAAGGGTTCTGGAACCGCGAATTCGACATCCTGGTATGCACCACGATCGTCGAGACCGGCCTGGACATCTCCAACGCCAACACCCTGATCGTCGAGCGTGCCGACACCTTCGGGCTGGCCCAGCTGCACCAGCTACGCGGCCGGGTGGGCCGCAGCCGCGAACGTGGGTATGCGTATTTCCTTTATCCGCAACACGCCCCGCTGACCGAGACGGCCTATGACCGGTTGGCCACGATCGCGCAGACCAACGAGTTGGGCGCCGACATGGCGGTGGCGATGAAGGAT
>JAFAID010000175.1 GCA_019236925.1 Mycobacterium sp.
ACGACCTCCAACCCGGAGTCGTCGGCGACGGTCGGCAGCCCCGTCGCGGCGAACCCGTCGCGGGCCTTCGCCAACGCGTTGTCCTCGAAAGTCGCGCCGGTTTCCAGCGCTTCGTCGAAGGGTGGCACGTCGTCGAGTGACACCAACGTCAGGCCCGTCAGCGCAGCCGCATCCAACACCCGGCGCAGCTCAGCCAATTTCTTGCGGTTGCGACTGGCGACCAGCAGCTCGGCCATCAGCGCCGCTCCTCCTCATCGCTGCGTCCCCCTCGCCGCTGCGCGGCTTGGTGGTGCCCCCACTGCATCGCCGCGGCGCGTCAGCTTCCGAACGCCTTCTGCGGAGCGGGTCCGTCCGGCAGCACACCCGGATACGGCAAGGCCAACGCCTCCTGCTGCGCAACGAAGAGCTTCTCGCAGGCCCCCTGCGCGGCGTCGAGCAGCTTATCGAGTGTCGACCGCGGGAACGTCGCACCCTCGCCGGTCCCCTGGACCTCGACCAGGGTCCCGGTGTCGGTGGCGACGACGTTCATGTCGACCTCGGCGCGGGCGTCTTCCTCGTAGGGCAGGTCCACCCGCACCCGACCGTCGACCACGCCGACGCTCACCGCGGCGATCGCACACGACAGCGGCCGCGGATCGGACAGCTTGCCGGCCGCCGACAGGTAGGTCACCGCATCGGCGAGCGCAACGTAAGCTCCGGTGACCGCCGCGGTGCGGGTGCCGCCGTCGGCCTGCAACACATCGCAGTCGATCGCAATCGTGTTCTCCCCCAACGCCGCAAGGTCGATGCAGGCGCGCAGCGATCTGCCGACCAGTCGGCTGATCTCCTGCGTGCGGCCAGACAGGCGGCCCCTTACCGATTCGCGGTCACTGCGAGTGTGCGTAGCCGACGGCAGCATCGCGTATTCGGCGGTGAGCCATCCCAAGCCTGATCCCTTGCGCCAACGGGGCACGCCCTCGGTGACGCTTGCCGTACACATGACTTTGGTTTGGCCGAATTCGATCACCACCGAACCCGCCGGGTGCGAGGTGAACCCGCGGGTGATGACAACCGGTCGAAGCTCGTCGTCGAGGCGGCCGTCTTCTCGTTTAGACACGCCGCCAACCCTAGCCCTAGCGGGCGGTTACCCGGTCAGGAGCGGCCGACGTTGAACGTCTCGCCGCAGACCACTGCGTGCACTGGGCCGCCGAATTCGGCTTTCGCCTCGCTGATCACGTCCTCGCGGGAAGTCCATGGCGGGATGTGGGTGAGCAACAGCTCCCCCACCCCGGCCGCGGTCGCGATCCGCCCGGCTTCGGTGCCCGACAGATGCAGGTTGGGCGGACGGTCGGGCGAGTGCGTCCAGGACGCTTCACAGAGGAACACGTCGGCGCCGCGGGCCAGCTCGATGACCGCGTCGCAAATGCCGGTGTCACCGCTGTACACCAAGGACGCCCCGGCGCGATTGGTGATCCGCAGGCCGAACGACTCGGTCGGATGGCACACCACTCTCGGCAATACCGTCACCGCGCCAATTTCCACGGGCTCACCGTCGACCCAATGGTGAATATCGAAAATGTCAGAGAAATCGTCAATCTCGCCGCCGTAGGGCGAGGACGCCGCACCAAGCCGCGACCAGGTGTCGCTCGGGCCGTACATCAACGCCTTACCGGCGGGCGGCGACGGGTGATAGCGGCGCCAGACGAACAATCCCGGGAGGTCCAAGCAGTGGTCGGCGTGCAGGTGCGACAACAGCACGTGGACCGAACCCGGATCGGCGTGGCGTTGCAGCGCACCGAGGACGCCTCCACCGAAGTCGATAACCAGCGGCAGGGTGTCCGGCGCCCTCAGCAGGTAACCCGATGCCGGCGAATCCGGGCCGACAACGCTCCCGGAGCAGCCCAGCACGGTGATTCGCACGGTCACTACTGTGCCATGCCCAGGACCATGTTGGCGAAAACATCCCCGCTTTCGTATGCGAGAACTCAGCTGGGTGCCGCGACGTGACGGTGGACGGGGTGGACGCCCGTGATCGCCGGTCCCAAAAACCGCGCGGCAAGGGTGAGAAACGCCTCGGGGTCACCGGTGGCTTCGAACACCCGACGGGGCCCGGACGCGCCAGGACGATCGGGGTGCGGGTGTAGTAAATCGAGCTCGGTGAGCACCCGGACCAGCTCCTTCGCCGTCTCCTCGGCGCTGGAGACCAGCGTGACGGGCTCGCCCATTGCCAGCTGGATCAGTCCGGAAAGCAGCGGGTAGTGGGTGCAGCCCAGCACCAGGGTGTCGACATCGGCACGCTGCAACGGCTCGAGGTAACCCTCGGCCAATCCGAGCACCTGGCGGCCGCTGGTGATGCCGCGCTCGACGAAATCGACGAACCGCGGGCAGGCCACCGCGGTGATCTGGGTGTCGCGGGCGGCGGCGAACGCGTCCTGGTAGGCACCCGATGCGACGGTGGCCTGGGTGCCGATCACGCCGATGCGGCCGTTGCGGGTTGCGGCGACCGCGCGGCGTACCGCGGGCAGGATCACTTCGACGACGGGCACGTCGTAGCGCTCGCGCGCGTCATGCACGCAGGCCGAGGATGCCGAATTGCAGGCGATCACCAACGCCTTGACACCGCGGTCGACGAGGTCGTCGCCGATGGCCAGCGCATGCCCGCGAATCTCGGGAATCGTGAGCGGGCCGTAGGGACCGTTGCCGGTGTCGCCGACGTAGATGATGTCCTCGTCGGGCAGTTGATCGATGATGGCCCGCGCCACCGTTAACCCGCCGACGCCGGAGTCGAACACCCCGATCGGCGCTAGTGCGTCACTCATGCCGCTGACCGCCGCGAGGCACGGCGTCGCTCGCGGGCTTTGCGTTCGGGGCTGGACAACAGGTAGGCAGCGAGCACACCGGCAAGGCCCCCGCAGAGGTGTCCCTGCCAGGACACGCCTCCGCAGACGTTGAGCACCGGCACCGCCCCCCAGAGCACACCGCCGTAGGCGAGCAGTACCACGATCCCGATGGCGATCTGCCAGCCAGAGCGAGTGAAGAACCCGAACACCAGCAAGAAGGTCAGCCAGCCGAAGATCAGCCCCGAGGCGCCGATGTGATCGGTCTCGCCACAGGGCGATCCCATGTTGCCGATCAGCCAGGTGCCGAAGCCGCCGACGATCCACACGATCGCCGTCGCCCACACGAAGCGGGACAGCCCGGCCAGCGTGACCAGAAAACCCAGCACCAGCGCGGGCCCGGTGTTGGCCATCAGATGTGCCCAGTTCGCGTGCAGCAACGGAGCGAACAGAATGCCCCACAGACCGTCAGCCTCCAGCGGCCGGATGCCGTTGAGATCCCACTGGTGGCCGTAGAGCTGGTCGAACAGCTCGACCATGTAAAGCAGCGCCACGAAGCTGACGATCGTGGCGCCCCCGACCACCCACGCGGAGCGTTTCTTAGGTTGCCGCGCCGGTGTGTGGGCCTGGTTGGTCATGCCCATAACTGCCCTTCCAAAGCTTCCTCGGCTTCCTCCACGCTACCGGCGTAGGCGCCGGTGGACAGGTACTTCCACCCGGCGTCGGCCACCACGAAGGCAATGTCGGCGCGCTCGCCCGCCTTGACCGACTTCGCCGCGACCCCCAGCGCTGCGTGCAGCACCGCGCCGGTGGAAATCCCCGCGAAGATGCCTTCGGCTTCAACCAGCTCGCGGGTGCGACGGACCGCGTCGGCGGCGCCGACGGAGTAGCGGGTGGTCAACACCGTCGGGTCATACAGCTCAGGCACAAAGCCCTCGTCGAGGTTGCGCAGCGCATAGACGCCCTCGCCGTAGCGGGGTTCGGCGGCGACGATCCGGACGTCGGGCACCCGCTCACGCAGAAACCGCCCGGTGCCCATCAACGTCCCCGTCGTGCCCAGCCCGGCGACGAAATGGGTGATCTCGGGCAGATCTTTCAGCAGCTCGGGGCCGGTGCCGCGGTAGTGCGATTCGGTGTTGGCTGGGTTGCCGTACTGGTAGAGCATCACCCACGATGGGTTGGCCGCCGCGAACTCCTTGGCCCTGGCCACCGCGGCATTCGAGCCGCCCTCGGCGGGCGAGAAAATGATCTGCGCACCGTAGAGCTCAAGCAGTTGGCGACGTTCGACCGAGGTGTTCTCCGGCATCACGCAGGTCAGCTGGTAGCCCTTCAACCGCGCTGCCATCGCCAGCGAGATACCGGTGTTGCCGCTGGTGGGCTCGAGGATCGTCGCGCCAGGCGTCAGCTTGCCTTCGGCCTCGGCTTGCTCGATCATCCGCAGCGCCGGCCGGTCTTTGATCGAGCCGGTCGGATTGCGGTCCTCGAGTTTGGCCCACAACCGCACATGCGGGCCCGCCGCCTCGTCGTCCCACTGGGGCGACAACCGCTGCAGCCCCACCAGCGGTGTGTTGCCCAACGCGGCGAGCAGCGAGTCGTATCGGGTCATGCGGCCCGCTTATCCACCAGCGACGGCGGGCAAGATGGTGACCGAATCGCCGTCGGTGATCGCGGTGTCCAGCCCACCGGAGAACCGCACGTCCTCGTCGTTGACGTAAATGTTGACGAAGCGGTGCAGCTTGCCGTTGTCGACCAGACGCTCGGAGATTCCGGAGTAGTTGGCTTCCAGGTCGCTGATGACGGCTTGTAGTGTCGCGCCGCTGGCGTCGACGCGTTTTTCGCCGCCGGTGTGTGGGCGCAGGATGGTCGGTATCGAGACGGTGACGCTCATGGGTGCTCCTCATAACGCTCGACGATGTTGACGGGCTCTTCGGTGACGACGCCGTCGACGATCCGGTAACTGCGGACTTCGTCGTGGCCGGGATCGCGGGTCGACACCAGCACGTAATGCGCGTCAGGTTCGGCGGCCAGACCCACATCGGTGCGGCTGGGGTAGGCCTCCGTCGCGGTGTGCGAGTGATAGATGACCACCGGCACCTCGTCGGCCGCGTCCATCGCTCGCCACACCTTGAGTTGTTCTTGGGCGTCGAAGCGATAGAACGTCGGCGAGCGTTCGGCGTTGACCATCGCGATATGCCGCTGCGGACGGTCCGATCCCTCCGGACCGGGCAACACGCCGCAAGCTTCGTCGGGGTGGTCGGCGCGGGCGTGCGCGACCATCGCATCCACCAGGTCGGCACGAATCAGCAGCATGTCACCAATTGCCTTGTGGTCATCGGAATGCTCCGGGCAACAGGTCCCGGTAGGTCGGTATTCCGGCCACCGACTCGGCGGCGATCAAACCGACCAGCACCGCCCGGGCCACGCAGTCAGCCGCCGCGGCGCCCACGGCGGTAGCCAGCGCCGTCTCCGGCGAAAAGGCGGCCGGGGTGTCGGCCGGCGGCGCAACCTCGACGGCGCCGGTGGCCAGGGCGAACACCATGTCGCCATCCACCGGGGTATGCGCCGGCCGGATGCTGCGGGCGAGCCCGTCGTGGGCGGTTCTCGCGACCTGTTGGCAGGCGGCCGGGCCCAGCGCGGCATCGGTCGCGACCACCGCGATCGTCGTATTCAGCGAGCTCAACGGGGATTCGAGCTTCGCCAGCGCAGCGATCTGCTCATCGGGTGGCGTGGTCAGACCGAGCTCGTCGACCAGGTAGGTCAGCCACGGTAGGCCGGTGGCCTGGTCGATGACATTGCCCGCCGAGTTCACCGCCACCAGCGCCCCGACGGTCACCCCGGACGGCAGCGTCGTCGACGCAGTCCCCACACCGCCTTTGAGCACGCCGGCGCACGCGCCCACCCCGGCGCCGACCGTGCCCACCGCGACCTCGGCGCCCGCCGTCCGACAGGCGGCGTACCCGAACTCAGCCGTCGGCCGATGGCTGAAGTCGCCGACGTCCAGATCGAAAATCACCGCACCCGGCACGATCGGTACCACCCCGCCGGTCATCGCCACGCCGCGGTCCTGCTCCTCCAGCCACCGCATGATTCCGTCTGCGGCCGCCAAGCCGTAGGCGCTGCCCCCGGCGATGAACACCGCGTCCACGTAGCGCACGCTGTTGGCGGGGTCCAGCAGATCGGTCTCCCGGCTGCCAGGGGCACCGCCGCGGCAATCGACGGCGCCCACCGTGCCCGGCGGCGTCAGAACGACGGTGACGCCGCGCGCCCAGCCGGCACCCATTGTCGCCTCGGGGTCCAGCCGGTGATAATGGCCGACCAGGATGCCCCCGACATCGGTGATCGAGCTCATCGGGATCCCATCAGCGCCAGGACCAGGTACTCCTGCAGGAAGGTCAGCCACTGATAGACGTCGAGGTGCGAGGCCAAGGGATGGTCGTCGGGCAGTCGATCGGGGCCGCCGGCGCGGATATCGAGCATGGTGCCCAGTGCCAGGCGGATGTCGTTGACGGCTGCGACCCAGGCGTTCGCGGCGTCCTCGGTCAGCTCGAATCGACCGCCGCCGTCCGGCACTGTGGCCAATAGCTTTTGTGCCGCAAAGCGTTTGGCGTCGATGATCTCCGGCTCGTGCAGGCTGCGCAGAGCGGCATTCAGGGTGTCCGCAGCATCGGGCGCATCGTCGTCGGGCTTCGAGAAGTCGGGCAGCAACCGCTGCAGCGTCACATTGTCCGGCGGTTTCGAGCTACCGGTCTTCATACCGGTAATTTGCTCGAGTTCGTCTGGCGGCGAAGACGATTCCCGCTCGTCGAGTAGTCCGATCATCGAGCCCACCAGATTTTTGAGCAGGGCCGCCTCATGCGAGTCCAGCGCGGACCGGAATCGGGGACCGTCGGCGGTCTCAACCCGCTTCCACTTGCGCACGTGCGGACCCGGATGCCCTCGATCTCAGCGGTCCTGCTGCATGGTGGCCCACAACCCGGCCGCATGCAGCTTGGACACGTCGGTCTCCATGGATTCTCGGCTGCCCGACGACACCACTGCTTTGCCTTCGTTGTGCACCTGCAGCATCAGCTTGGTGGCGTGCGGCTCGCTGTAGCCAAACAGCTTCTGGAAGACATACGTCACGTAGTTCATCAGGTTGACCGGGTCGTCCCACACGATGGTCACCCAGGGAGCGGCCGTGGTCTCGACCGAGTCGGCTTCCCGTTGACCGGTGGTCCCCGGTTTGGTCGGGGCTGACGCAACCATGGGTTCTAGGATACCGAGCCGCAGCACTTCACCCGATACCGTTGCGGTGTGAAAGACGCGGTTTGCGCGGGCATGCTGACCGACAGGTACGAGTTGACCATGCTGGCAGCGGCGCTGCGCGACGGCACCGCGCATCGCCGGACCACGTTCGAGCTGTTCGCCCGCCGGCTGCCCGACGGACGCCGGTACGGGGTAGTCGCCGGAACGGGCAGGTTTTTGCAGGCTTTGCCCGAGTTCAGGTTCGACGATGTCGCATGCCAGTCACTGGCGGAATTCCTCGACCGGGACACCTTGGCATACCTGCGCGACTTTCGCTTTAGCGGCGATGTCGACGGTTATGCCGAGGGCGAGCTGTACTTCCCCGGGTCGCCAGTGGTTTCGGTACACGGCAGCTTCGCTGAGTGCGTGGTGCTCGAGACGCTGGCGTTGTCGATCTTCAATCACGACAGCGCCGTTGCGTCGGCAGCCGCCCGGATGGTCAGCGCGGCCGAGGGGCGGCCGTTGATCGACATGGGCTCACGCCGCACCCACGAGCGGGCCGCCGTCGCCGCGGCCCGCGCGGCCTACATAGCCGGCTTCGCCGCGTCGTCCAACCTGGAGGCCCGCCGTCGCTACGGTGTGCCGACGGAGGGCACCAGCGCGCATGCTTTCACCCTGCTACACACCGGCGACGAACCCGACGAGCCGGCCGCGTTCGCGGCACAGGTCGCCACACTCGGTGCCGGCACCACGCTGCTGGTCGACACCTACGACGTGACGACAGGTGTGGACAACGCGGTGGCAGCCGCCGGTACCGGGCTTGGCGCGGTGCGCATCGACTCCGGAGACTTGGGCGTGCTGGCTCGTCAGGTGCGCGCGCAGCTCGACCGACTGGGAGCGACGCAGACCCGCATAGTGGTCTCCGGTGACCTGGACGAATTCGCCATCGCCGGACTGCGTGCCGAACCCGTCGACAGCTACGGCGTCGGCACCTCGCTGGTCACCGGTTCAGGTGCGCCGACGGCGAGCATGGTCTACAAGCTGGTCGAAGTGGACGGCAAGCCCGTCGAAAAGCGCAGCGCCCGCAAAGAGTCGCACGGCGGCCGCAAACAGGCGCTGCGGCTGTCTCGTGCGACCGGCACGATCACCGAGGAGATCGTGCATCCCGCGGGGCATCCGCCGCAGACCAGTGAACCGTCCCGGGTGGTGACGACTCCGCTGGTGCGCGACGGCAAGGCGGTGATCGACCTGGGAACAGAAGCTCTGGGCGTGGCGCGCAACCTGGTGGCGTCGGGCTTGCGAAGCTTGCCGTGGGAGGGTCTGATGTTGTCGCACGGCGATCCGGCGATTCCCACCACACAGATCCCGGCCCGACGCCGGCCCATCGACCATCAGGAGTAGCCACGCCCGACGAGTTGCCGGTGTCCGTGCCCGAGCTGCTGGCCAACGCCGTGGCAGCGCTGGGCGGCAGCGAACGCAGCGGCCAACTGCAGATGGCCACCGCGGTTGCTCACGCGTTCGACACCGGAGAACACCTGGCGGTGCAGGCGGGAACCGGCACCGGAAAGTCGTTGGCCTACCTTGTTCCGGCAATCGCGCGCGCGGTGTCCGACAACACGCCGGTCGTGGTGTCCACCGCGACGATCGCCCTGCAGCGCCAACTGGTCAATCGCGATCTGCCCCAGCTGGTGGACGCTCTTACCGATGCGCTGCCCCGCGCGCCGCGGTTCGCGTTGCTGAAGGGCCGCCAAAATTACCTGTGCCTGAACAAGATTCACAACGGATCGGCGGCGACTTCGGATGACGAACCGCAGGACGAGCTGTTCGAGCCGCAGGCGGCCACCGCACTGGGTCGCGACGTGCAACGGCTCACCGCGTGGGCGTCGACGACAGAATCCGGTGACCGCGACGACGTCAAGCCGGGCGTCGCCGACCGGTCCTGGTCGCAGGTCAGCGTGTCGGCGCGGGAATGCCTCGGCATGGCGCGCTGCCCGTTCGGCACCGAGTGCTTCGCCGAACGCGCGCGCGCCACAGCCGGCGGCGCCGACATCGTCGTCACCAACCACGCACTGCTGGCCATCGACGCCGTCGCCGATTCGGCCGTGCTGCCCGAACACCAGCTACTGGTCGTCGACGAGGCGCACGATCTGGTGGACCAGGTGACCGCGGTGGCCAGCGGCGAATTGACGGTGACCGCGCTCGGCATCGCCTCGCGGCGAATCACCAGGCTGGTCGAACCCGAACTGATGCAGCGCTGGGAACGAGCATCCGCCGGGTTCACCACCGCAATCCAGGACGCGAGCCCGGGCCGCATCGACCACCTCGACGACGAACTGACAACGCACCTCACCGCGTTGCGCGATGCGGCCAGTGCGGCACGTTCTGCGATCGACATGTCACCGGCCGACACCAAGGCCGCCTCGGCGCGCGCCGAGGCCGTCGCCAGCCTCACCGAAATCGGCGACACCGCATCGCGGATGCTGACGTCGTTCGCGCCGGCGATCCCCGACCGCACCGACGTGGTCTGGCTGGACCACGAAGACAACCGCGGTTCGACGCGTGCCGTGCTGCGGGTGGCGCCGCTGTCGGTGGCCGGGCTGCTGCGCAACCGGTTATTCGCCGGCGCCACCGCGGTGTTGACGTCGGCGACGCTGACCGTCGGCGGCTCCTTCGACGCGATGGCGACCGCCTGGGGTCTGGCCGACACGGGCGATGATGCCGAAAAGCGTTGGCGTGGAATCGATGTCGGATCACCGTTCCAGCACGCCAAAGCCGGCATCCTCTACGTGGCCGCCCATCTGCCCCCGCCCGGCCGCGACGGCACCGGCTCGGCCGAGCAGCTGAGTGAGATCGCCGAGCTCGTCACCGCGGCGGGCGGGCGAACGCTCGGGCTGTTCTCGTCGATGCGGGCCGCCCGCGCCGCCGCCGAGGCGATGGCCGAACGACTCTCGACGCCGGTGTTGTGTCAGGGCGACGACAGCACCGCCGCGCTCGTCGAGCAGTTCAGCGCCGACGCGGCGACGTCGCTGTTCGGCACGCTGTCATTGTGGCAGGGCGTCGACGTGCCCGGCCCGTCGTTATCGTTGGTGATCATCGACCGCATTCCGTTCCCGCGGCCCGACGATCCGCTGCTGTCCGCCCGGCAGCGTGCGGTGGCCGCGCGCGGCGGCAACGGCTTCATGGCGGTGGCCGCCAGCCACGCCGCGCTGCTGCTGGCGCAGGGCGCCGGACGGCTGCTGCGTGGCGTCGACGATCGGGGGGTGGTCGCGGTGCTGGACTCCCGGATGGCTACCGCCCGCTATGGCGGCTACCTGCGTGCGTCCCTGCCGCCGTTCTGGCCGACGACTGATGGCGCCGCCGTGCGGGCGGCTCTTGCCCGGCTGCGAATCGCGCTGGAGGCACGCTCAGCCTGACAGCCGGCCCGCAACGTCAGGCTGGGCCGGCCAGCGTGACCAGACCGAGCTCGGCCGCGGAAGCCAGCATCGGATGATGCGGCAGCACCCGCACGGTGTAGCCGACTGAGCCGGCAACCGGCAGTGGCGTCGTCGTGGCGAACACGTGGTCG
>JAFAID010000406.1 GCA_019236925.1 Mycobacterium sp.
CAAGCGATCTTGTGATCAGCGAGCTAGCCGACGTGCCAGCTGCTCGGTGAAGTCCCGCGCTCGCTCGGGACTGTCCAGCGCGTAGGTGGCTGCGGTGGCGCGATCGCCGTCGTCGTAGTGCCGCACCACGATCGCAATACCGTCGTCGCGCACTGCGTCGAACGCGTCCTCGTCGGTGATGTCGTCGCCGAGATAGATCGGTGATAGCGGACCGCGCTGCTCGTCGTCGCGGATATGGTCGAGCACCCAGCGCAGCGTCTTGCCCTTGTCCCAGTCGACATTTGGACGTAGCTCGATGACTTCGCGACCCGTGGTGACGCGAAGCGCGGTGCGCTGACCGGCGCGTCGTACCGCTGCGGTCACCTCGCCGACCCGGTCACGCTCGGCGTTGCGGTAGTGCACGGCAACGCCAAACCGCTTGTGCTCCACCACGACACCCGGGATGTGACCGAGCTGGTCGGCCAGCTCGGCGGCCACCTGCCCGAGCACCGGGATACTTGCCGCCGCCTCGGCGTTTTCGTGGTGTGCGCCGTCGGGTCCGGTCAGCTCGAAACCATGACTGCCCGCATACCAGATGCCGGGCAGGCCGATCCGCTGGCGCACGTCGGCGAGGTCGCGGCCGCTCAGGATCGCGACGGGGCATTGCGCGGTTAGTGATGTGAGCGCCTCGGCCGCGCCCTCGACCAGCCGAGCACCGCCGGGGTTCTGCACAATGTCGGAGAGCGTGCCGTCGAAGTCGAAGAACACCGCAGGGTGCCGGCCGGTGATGACATCGAGGGCCCGCAGCCCGTCGGGCAGTTCGGACATCCGGCGGTCCCCGGTGCGCACCGTGATGTCGCGCAGATCCGTGATCACCGCGTCGGCCCCGCGGTTGATCAGTTCATCGCCGTGTCCGGTGGTGGCGACAGCGATGACCAGCGCGAATCCGCCGGCGCGGGCGGCCGCGACACCGTCCCCGGTCGCCGTGACGACGGCACACCGGCCCGGCCGCACCGCCAACCGGTTGGCCGCCTCGAGGAGGGGCCGGCGGTGGTCGTCGGTGGCCACACCGGCGTTGCGCAGTCGCTTCACCAACGATTCGTCGGTGGCCAGGTCGCCGAGGTCGAAGAGCACCGCGTCGTGGCGGCGCGGGTCGATGGTGACCGACAATTCGCCTGCCCTGCCTTCCCGGCGTGCCGTTACGGTGCCGGTAGCCAGGTTAGTCAGTCAGACCGATTTGTTGGCGAACAGCAAGATCGAGTCCTGGCTGAGCATCTCCAGGCGCGCCACAGCAATCTTGATGCCGTCGGCCAGTTCGTCGACGTCGGCTCCGGCGTCGTAATCGGCGGTGATGCCGAACACCAGGTCATCGGCGTAGCTCAGCACTGCGACACCCGTGCGCAACCGTAACGCGATCGGCGGAATCGGCAGCAGGCGCGCTACCTTGCGGCCCATCATCTCCAACTGGCGACGGGGACCGGGGACATTGGTCGCCAGCGTCACGATGCCGCGTTGCGGTAGACGCGTGAGGAACCGAATTACCCACGAGGAGAACATGAACGGGATGTAGTTGGTCATCGACACCGCCATGTTGCCAGCTTGCCGCTGCCCGCCTTGCTTGGCGCGGTTGAGCCGGCTGTGGACGATGCGCAGCTGCTGGATCGGGTCGTCCTGCTCCACGGGAAGATAGGGCAGCATGACCGAGAGGCGGTTGCCCGGCTTGTCGAATGCGTCCGGAGAGCGCACCGATACCGGCACCAGGGTGCGCAGCGAGTCCGCACGTGGCTCCTCGCCGCGATGCAGCAAGACCGAGCGAAACCCCTCGGTGATCGCCGTCAGCGCGACATCGTTGACGGTCACGTCGAACTTTCGGCATACCTGCTCGACTTCGGCCAGCGGGACGCGAACGGCGCGATAGCACCGCATCGCGGTGACCGGCCCTACCAGCGACGATCCGGCGACCGGGCGGAGCAAGCCGGCGGCAATTTCTGCGACGCCGCTGACTGTCCGAGTGGCCGCATTCGTGATGCTGGTGGCCGCACGCCAAAGGTTATCCAGCGGGTTGCTGAGCGGTTTGGGGTCGGGCACCGGCTGCAGATGTGGGTGGGCCGCGGCGGTCCGTTTAGCCGCCGCGGGACGGGCGAAAGCATCCCCGTCGATGTGATCGCATAGGCGGGTGAGAATACGAGTCATCGAGATCCCATCGGCCACGCAGTGGTGGATCTTCATCAGAATCGCCCAGCGATTGCCTTTCAGGCCCTCGATGACCCAGCACTCCCATAGCGGACGGTCGCGGTCGAGGCGGCGCTCCAGTACATCGGCGACAACCCGGAACAGTTCGGCGTCCTCGCCGGGGCGCGGAACTGCTATCCGGCGCACATGACGGCTGAGGTCGAATCCCGGATCGTCGACCCACTGCGGAGCACCGACGTCGAAGGGTTGGGTGCGCAGCATCTGCGTGCACCGCGGTATTGCTTGAATCCGTTCTGCCAGAGTGTCTTTAAACTGGTCGTGATCGGGAACGGAACCGTCGACAATCGCGATCCCGCCGATCGCCAGACTGACATTTCGGTCCGAATCCTCCGCCATGAGGAAACCTGCATCGAGCGTTCTGAGTTGTTCCACGACTCAATCACCGCCGTTTCACTGCTGGGGATTACATACGAGTATCGGTGGTGACCACTGGTCAAAGGTGGCCGTGACATTAAATCGTGTAAACAACTGGGGTCGGTTGTGTGGCAACGCAGTTGGAGCAATGTCAAATTACGGAATACGCGTGTCGCCTGAGAAATTCTGAGAATCAACCGAATTGGCGACGCCGGTGATCTGCTCAAGTGAGCGATTGACTCGCTTTTCGAAGCTCGTCGAGGGCCGCAACGGTGTACGGCGCCAGGGTGGCGTCATCGTGCGCCTGCAACCACTGGGTGTAGCCCTGCTTGAACGCGAGGACGCCAAGCTCGGCAGCGAGGTGGGCGATGGGCTCTGGCACACCACGGGCCAGGAGGGCGCCGGTCATCGCGGCCGCGAGACCCACCCTCTTGAGGGCGTCGCGCTCCTGCAGCTCGACGTTGGCGGCGACCGCCGCGTTCACGCGGGGGGCGAGCTCGCGGTTCATCGGGCCCATCGCTCCCGACGCGCGCTCGAGGCCTGCCGCTACCGCTTCGAGCGGGGTCGCGGTATCCGGTGCTTCAGCGATCCCCTCGGTCAGCAGCTGACTCAGCGTCTGCTGTCCGGCCACCAGGAGTTCGCGCTTGTCGGGGAAGTACCGGAAGAAGGTGCTCTTCGTAACACCAGCGCGCTCGGCGATCTGCGCGACCGTCGTGGCGTCGTAGCCCTGCTCGGTGAACAGGTCGACAGCGGCGAGGACGAGCCGCTCGCGTGCTCCTGGTTCCCACCGTGCCATAGGAGAGCACTGCTCTTGCTGTTCTCGGCGAGGAACTCGTCGACAGTGGCCGTCCGTTCGTCACCTGCTCGGGCACACCGCCGGCGCAGGGCCGTAGCTCCACCGAGGCCGATCCACAGCCGTTCGCCGGGCCGGTCGGGGGCCGCAGCCGCGCGGTCACCTCGGTGCTCGAGCTGGCCTCGCGTGGGGTCCGGAGCGCGGCCGTACGCCTGCCCCGCACGGTTCACAACCAGGGCAAGGGCGGATTCGCCGGAGCGCTCGCCATGGCCGCGCGCCATAGTGGGGTCTCCATATACCCGGGCGACGGCACGCAACGCTGGCCGGCCGTGCACGCGCTCGACGCGGCCGTGCTGTTCCGGCTAGCCTTGGAGAAGGCGCCGGCCGGGACCGCCTGGCACGCCGTGGCCGACGAGGGCGACGCGGTGCGTGACATCGCGACAGTCATCGGCCACAGGCTGGGAGT
>JAFAID010000423.1 GCA_019236925.1 Mycobacterium sp.
ACCGGTTCCTGCCCGACAAGGCCATCGACCTGATCGACGAGGCGGGCGCCCGGATGCGGATCCGCCGCATGACCGCGCCGCCGGACCTGCGTGAGTTCGACGAGAAGATCTCCGAGGCCCGCCGCGAGAAGGAATCGGCGATCGACGCCCAGGACTTCGAGAAGGCGGCCAGCCTGCGCGACCGCGAAAAGCAACTCGTCGCGCAACGCGCCGAGCGCGAAAAGCAATGGCGGTCAGGCGATATGGATGTGGTCGCCGAGGTCGACGACAACGAGATCGCCGAGGTGCTGGGCAACTGGACCGGCATCCCGGTGGTCAAGCTCACCGAGGCCGAGACAACCCGGCTGCTGCGCATGGAAGACGAGGTCCACAAGCGGATCATCGGCCAAGACGATGCCGTCAAGGCCGTCTCCAAGGCGATCCGCCGCACCCGCGCCGGGTTGAAGGATCCCAAGCGCCCGTCCGGTTCGTTCATCTTCGCCGGCCCGTCCGGGGTGGGTAAGACCGAGCTGTCCAGGGCGCTGGCCAACTTCTTGTTCGGTGACGACGACGCGCTCATCCAGATCGACATGGGCGAATTCCACGACCGGTTCACCGCGTCGCGGCTGTTCGGCGCCCCGCCGGGATACGTCGGCTACGAAGAGGGCGGCCAGCTCACCGAGAAGGTGCGGCGCAAGCCGTTCTCCGTGGTGCTGTTCGACGAGATCGAGAAGGCGCACCAGGAGATCTACAACAGCCTGTTGCAGGTGCTCGAGGACGGCCGGCTGACCGACGGGCAGGGCCGCACGGTGGACTTCAAAAACACCGTGCTGATCTTCACGTCCAATCTCGGCACCGCCGACATCTCCAAGCCGGTGGGTCTGGGCTTCACCAAGGGCGGTGGTGAGAACGACTACGAGCGGATGAAGCAGAAGGTCAACGACGAGCTGAAGAAGCACTTCCGCCCGGAGTTCCTCAACCGCATCGACGATGTCATCGTCTTCCACCAGCTCACAACCGAGCAAATCGTCCAGATGGTGGACCTGATGATCAGCCGGGTCGAAAAGCAGCTCAAGAGCAAAGACATGGCGATGAAGCTCACCGACAAAGCCAAGTCGTTGCTGGCCAAGCGCGGCTTCGACCCGGTGCTGGGCGCTCGCCCGCTGCGACGCACCATCCAGCGCGAGATCGAGGACCAGCTGTCCGAGAAGATCCTGTTCGAGGAGGTCGGCCCGGGCCAGATTGTCACCGTGGACGTGGACAACTGGGACGGCGAGGGCTCCGGCGAGGATGCGGCGTTCACCTTCACCGGTACCCGTAAGCCGGCCGAGCCCACCGAACCGGATCTGGCCAAAGCCGGGGCCCATGCGGCCGGCGGCCCGCGGACGACCGCGCAATAGTCGCCGCCGAGTGGCCAGTTAAGGCACGCTTCGAGAGAAGTTTCGTGTCTTAACTGGTCATTCGTCGTGTGACTCAGCGCTGCGCGGGCAGCAGCGCGAAGACCTGTTTGGCAATCTGTAGCATCCAACCGGTCACGCTGCGCCCGTGATCGCGCGGCCAATTCAGCTGGAAGCTCACCTCCCAGGGCTGTCCTGTTCGATCGACCGCATACCAGCTGAACGTCAAGTCGCCTGGCAGACCACCGGCTTTCGCGCCGAGGTAGGGCCATTCATGCGGATCGAGGTTGATACCCGGAGCGGCCGCCAAGATCTGCTTGACGGGGGCGGCTTTGCCCACGCCGCCGGCCTGCAGCGCCACATGCACCCGACAGATGTCCTCGGCGCTGCCATACCATTCCGCGCCGTAGCCTGAGGCAGGCACGTGGGCGCGCATCGGATCCGGTTGGTAGACATGGGAATTAGCCTGCTGCAGCAATTGCTCCCGCGCCTGCGGGGTAGCCTGCTTCCACTGCTCCCGCACATCCGGCTTCCCCCAAGCGATGGAGAACAACTCGTACATGGTCGGGAAGGGCGTCATCGCGGCCGGGTCGTGATGCCCTGTCTCGGCCAGCGCGGTCTCGACGGCCTGGGTACCGATCTTCCCGATCAGCATGTCGGTGGCCATGTTGTCGCTGGTGGCGATCATCTTCTCGGCAGCGGTCCGCACCGAAATATGTGCTCCCACCGGCAATTCCATTCCTGAACCGACCGCCTTGCCCTTTTCGGTGACGGTCAGCTGGTCGTCCCAGGACACCGTTCCGGCCTTGACCGCGTCCGCCACGGCATACAGCACGTACAACTTGAATATCGACGCCAACGGGAGTGACTGTGCGGTGTTGGTACCGGCCACCCGATCACATTGCCCGTCGTTGACCTTGGCGACCTGCCAGGAATAGCGGGCGTCGGTCATGCCCAATACGGTATCGATGTCATGCCACGAGGAAATCGTCGGCGCTTGTGTGGTGACGTCGAATCCATCCACCAATGTGTCGTCGCCGGTGTGTATCCGGATGTCCTGCCGCCCACCGTAAGACGTGATCAGCTGCAGTGTTGCTGCACCGGCTTTGATGTCGACCCCGCTCAGGGTGAACGGGCGGTCCCACCAGAGTGATTCCATGCTGGCCTCGATCGGCTTGACCATGTCGGCCGTGGCGAGGGTGGCGACTCCGATCGGGCCGATAGGCCAGTCAGAGTTGAGCATGTCCAGTGTCTGCTGGGCCCGCAGACCGGCCGGGGTCCTCATGTCGATCTGCCGGCCGGCGCCCGCTGCATTGGCGGACGGAGTGGGCGGGGCAGCGCAACCCGGGGCCAGGGCACCGATCAGCGCGGCGGCGGCTGTCAGTGCCGCGACACGATGCCGGACCTGGCGCGGGTTACGCCTTCTGGCCGGAGCCGGCAACGTCCAACACAACCTCGAACTCCAGCAGCGACGCACCGGTCGCCACGGGGTTGGCCCGGTGGCCGGCGTGGGCCTCGATCGCCGGCCCGTTAGCCCACGCCTGGAATGCCTCTTCGGACTCCCAGTGCGTCACCACGAAGTAGCGGTCTTCGCCCTTGACCGGGCGAAGCAGCTGAAAGCCGAGAAAGCCCGGCGAGTTCTCGACCGCGTGCGCGCGGTGAGCGAACCGCTTCTCCAGTTCGGGGCCCGCGTCCGCGGGCACCTCGATTGCGTTGATCTTCACCACTGGCATGCCGTTAGGCTACCGTGCCGCCTAATGGCCGGCCGTCCGGCGCCGATGCGGGCCGCGGGCGGCCCGCGGAGAAGGCGGACAATCCTCCTGCAGCCCACGCAAGATAGGTGCATGGCGGCCGATCTGCTGACCCACCGTGGTGGACGAGGTGACCCGGTCGTTTTGGTGCACGGACTGATGGGCCGTGGAAGCACCTGGCCGCGTCAACTGCCGTGGCTGACCGGGCTGGGCGCTGTCTACACCTACGACGCGCCCTGGCACCGCGGTCGTGACGTGGTCGATCCCTACCCGGTCAGTACCGAACGCTTTGTGGCCGACCTCGGTGATGCGGTCGCCGCGCTGGGTGCGCCGGCACGATTGGTCGGACATTCGATGGGCGGGTTGCACTCCTGGTGCTTGGCCGCCGAACGTCCTGACCTGGTCTCGGCGCTGGTGGTCGAAGACATGGCGCCGGACTTCCGGGGCCGCACCACCGGACCGTGGGAGCCGTGGCTGCATAATCTTCCTGTCGAATTCGACTCTGCCGACCAGGTATTCGCCGAGTTCGGACTAGTCGCAGGCCAGTACTTTCTGGAGGCGTTCGACCGGACTTCGACGGGTTGGCGGCTGCACGGTCACACCTCGAGGTGGATCGAGATCGCAGCAGAATGGGGCACCCGGGATTACTGGGCGCAGTGGCAGGCGGTGCGATCACCTGTGCTGCTGATCGAGGCCGGCAATTCGGTCACGCCGACCGGCCAGATGCAATCGATGAGCGAAACCGGCTACCGCGCAGGATATTTGCATGTGCCCGGGGCAGGCCACTTGGTTCACGACGAGGCGCCGCAGGTTTACCGGCAGGCGGTGGAATCGTTTTTGGCTGCGTCTTAGCCGTCTTCAGCCAGCTTCACCGGCCAACGCGAACCGACCGTCGATCGTCTGTGTCACCAGGCCATCGGCAAGCAGTGAATTCAGCGCACGTTCGCGCTGCTCGTCATCCGTGAGCCAGGCGACGTCGAGCTCGGCACGGGTAACCGGGAATTCGTTGTCGCGCAGCACATCCAGCAGCCGACCGCGAACCTGGCGGTCTGTTCCGGTGTAGGCCTGCGGGCGTCGCGCCGGACCCTGCGCCGGAGGGTAGCCGGCCTGCCGCCATTGGCAGGCGCTCAGTGGGCACAGCCCACACCGCGGGGTCCGCGCGGTGCAGACGATGGCACCCAGTTCCATCAGCGCCGCCGAAAATCGGTGCGCTGAACCATCTTTAGGCAGTAACGCGGACACGTCGGCGTGATCGCGGACTGTCGACGCCGCAGCAGCGTCGGCTCGGCCGTGCACAACGCGGGCCACCACCCGGCGCACATTGGTGTCCACCACCGGCACCGGCTGATGGTAGGCGAAGCACGCCACCGCGCGGGCGGTGTAGCTGCCAACCCCAGGCAGTGTCAGCAGGATGTCGACGTCATCGGGAACCACGTCACCGTGGTCGCCGGCGATCACGGTCGCACACTCGTGCAGGCGTTTGGCCCGCCGCGGATAGCCCAGCTTGCCCCAAGCGCGGACGACGTCCGCGGCGCTAGCCGCTGCCGTCGCGGAGGCCGTCGGCCAGCGCACGACCCAGTCGCGCCAGATCGGCAGCACCCGCGACACCGGCGTCTGCTGCAACATGAACTCGCTGACCAGGATTTGCCATGCGGTGACATCGGGTTCCCGCCACGGCAGGTCGCGTCGCGACCGGTCGTACCAGTCGAGAAGTTCACTCGGCGTTGGGGGGAGCTCCATGGGTGACTGCGGCAGAATATGCGCCATGCCTAATACCGATCCGATAACCGCATGGAAATCACTCAAAGAGGGTAACGAGCGGTTCGTCGCCGGCCAGCCCGCACACCCCAGCCAAAGTGTCGAGCACCGGGCAAGCCTGACCAAAGGTCAGAAGCCCACCGCCGCGTTGTTCGGCTGCGGAGACAGCCGGGTGGCCGCCGAGCTGATCTTCGACCAGGGTTTGGGCGACATGTTCGTGGTCCGGACGGCCGGGCACGTGATCGACTCCGCGGTATTGGGCTCACTCGAGTTCGCGGTGACGGCGCTCGGCGTGTCGGTGATCGTGGTTCTTGGCCATGACAGCTGCGGTGCGGTGAAGGCCACGTTGGCCGCGCTCGACGAAGGCGCGCTGCCGGGCGGGTATGTGCGCGACGTGGTCGAGCGGGTAGCCCCGTCGATCCTGTTGGGTCGCCGCGAAGGCCTGAAGCGCCCCGACGAGTTCGAGGCGCGCCATGTCGTCGAAACCGCCGCACAGCTGATGGAGCGCTCGGCAGCCATCGCCGAAGCGGTCGCTGCCGGAGACCTGGCGATTGTGGGGGCCACCTATCAACTTGCCGAGGGGCGCGTGGTGCTGCGCGACATCATCGGCGAGGTCGGGGAAAAGGTCGGCCACGCATCCTAGGCCGGATACCGCGGTGTGAGAACGCCGTGGTGGTAGGCGTAGACGATGGCCGCCGCGCGGTCGCGTAGATCCAGCTTGACGAAGATGCGGCCGATGTGGCTTTTCACCGTCAGCTCGGAAATGCTGAGCGGCCCGGCGGCTCGGCGCGCCGCAAGTGCGGACCTCAGCTAACTGGGCGACACGCCGGGTCGGGTCGGACCTGTCGATGTGACCTGGGCTTACCGTGTGAATGTGCTGGATCTGGAACCGCGGGGCCCGCTACCGCCGGAGATCTACTGGCGACGCCGGGGATTAGCGTTGGGCATTGCGGTCGTCGCGGTCGGCATCGTAATCGCGACCATCGTTGCGGTCCTGAGCAGCAGCGCCGGCGCCAATACCACCGCAAGCAAGCCTGGCGCCGCGGCCGCGCAGAAACCCGGGGCCGCACCCGGGGCGGCCCCCGAGGTCAAGTCCCCGGTGGTGCCGCCGGCGGGACAAAACCCGGAACAGCCGGCCGAGACACCGACGGCAGCCGTGCAGCCGCCGCCGGTGCTCAAGGAAGGTGATGACTGCCCCGACTCGACACTGGCGGTGCTGGGCCTGACCAACGCGCCCCAGTTCGTCATCGGCGACCAGCCGAAATTCACCATGGTCGTGACCAATATCGGGCTGGTGGCCTGCAAGCGTGACGTCGGTGCGGCCGTTCTGGCGGCCTACGTCTATTCGCTGGATAACAAGCGGTTGTGGTCCAACCTGGACTGCGCGCCTTCCAACGAGACGCTGGTCAAGACCTTCGCGCCTGGCGAGCAGGTAACCACCGCCGTCACCTGGACCGGCATGGGGTCGGCGCCGCACTGTCCGCTGCCCCGGCCGCCGATCGGACCCGGCACCTACAACCTCGTCGTGCAGCTGGGAAACCTGCGCTCGGCCGCGGTCCCGTTCATCTTGGCGCCGCCGCCACCACCGGGAGCCGTGCCTCCGCCGCCGGCACCCGGGGTGCCCGGCCCGATACCCGTCGGGCCACCGCCTGGTCCGCCGCCCGGCCCCGGCCGCTAACCAGCTTTCAGCCGAGCGGATCGGCGATGGTCGACTCGGCGAGATGCGAGAGCCCCTCGCGCACCTGCCGCGCCCAAATCGCGCCGATCCCTTCGACCGCCTCCAGATCGCTGGCACTGGCCGCCAGCAGACCCTGCAGCGACCCGAACTCCCGGACCAGCCGGTCGGCGTGCGCGAATTGCAGCCGGGGGATACCGGCCATCGCGCGATAACCGCGTGAGCTCATCGCCGAATCCTGAGCCTCGTCCGTCGACGGAAATCCGAAAACCTTTGCCAGCGCCGTGAAGTCGAGCAACTCGGTGTCGGACAGCTCATCTAGCTCGTTGAGGATGGCCCCGACCTCCTCCTTGGACAACGGCTCGGGGTTGGCGTGGTAGTCGCGCACGATCAGCTCGCGCGCGATGTCGTTGCCGCCGAGCAATTCTTCCAGCTGAAGCCGCAACTGACGTCCATCGGTGCCCAGCTCTACGACCTCGTAGTCGATCGCCAGACCGATCCGGCGGACCAGCTCGAGCCGCTGTACCACCGTCATCACATCGCGCAGGGTGACGAAATCCTCGATCTCGGCCCGCGCCAGCTGCCCGCTGACCTCGTCGAGTCGCATCTTGTAGCGCTCGAGCGTCGCGATGGCCTGGTTCGCCCGCGACAGGATGGTGGCCGAGTCGGCCAGCACATGACGTTCGCCGCCGAGGTAAACGGTCACGATGCTCATCGAATGGCTGACCGAGATCACCGGGTAGCCAGTCTGGATGGCGGACCGCTCGGCCGAGCGGTGCCGGGTACCGGACTCGTCGGTAGGAATCGACGGGTCCGGCACCAGCTGCACGTTGGCCCGCAGGATCCGGCTGCCGTCGGTGGACAGCACCACCGCGCCGTCCATCTTGCACAGCTCCCGCAGTCTGGTCGGTGCATAGCGGATGTCGAGCGAGAAACCGCCGTCGCAGATCGTCTCAACGCTGTCGTCGTAGCCGAGCACGATGAGGGCACCGGTCCGGCCGCGCAGGATGCGTTCCAGGCCGTCGCGCAGCGCGGTTCCGGGCGCCAGCCGTGCGACGGCCTCACGCAGGGTGGGGCGCGGCGACGACGGCACTTCGCCGTTTTTCGTTGCTTTGCCAACAGTCATCGTTAGTCATTCTGCGCTATATCCAGCCGATGTGGTGGTGCCGGTGGGTTGCC
>JAFAID010000498.1 GCA_019236925.1 Mycobacterium sp.
TGACCACCCCTAGGCGACTCGCCGTTTGAGATCCGCTGGTTGTGGGCGGACCCCTTCCAGGCTCCCGGGTGTCAGAGTCCGGAAGTTGCTGGAAGGGGCCGCGCCTCGATGCTCGCATGGGAGTTGGTTGTGGAAGCACAGGCATTACGTAGTCAGGGCTGGACGGTCAGCGCGATCGCCCGGCATTTGGGAGTGACCCGGTCGACGGTGCGCCGGTATCTGTCTGGGGAACACACCCCGGGGGTGCGGGCCCGCTCGGCGGTGGACCCGTTCGCCGAGTTCGCCGAATATTGTCGGCTGCGGCTGACGGCCGATCCGCATCTGTGGGCGACCACGTTGTTCGACGAGGTCACCGCGCTGGGCTATACGGGTTCGTATCCGTCGTTCACCCGCGCGATCCGCGAGCGTGCGCTGCGCCCGGTGTGCCCGGCGTGCAAACAAGCCAACACGATCGACCGGGCGGTGATCGAGCATCCGCCTGGTGCCGAAACCCAATGGGACTGGGTGGAGTTGCCCGATCCACCGGCCGGTTGGGGGTGGGGTAAGGCGGCCTATGTGTTGATCGGGGCGCTACCGCACTCGGGGCGCTGGCGGGGCTGGTTGGCCGAGTCGACCGATCAGCCGCATTTGGTGGAGGGCCTAGATGCGGTCACCCGCCGGCTGGGCGGGCTAACACGGCGGTGGCGCTTTGATCGGATGTCCACGGTGGCGCAGCCCCAGACCGGGCGGCTGCAGGTGTCGTTCGGGCCGATCGCCCGGTATTACGCGGTCGGAATCGATGTGTGTCCGGCCTATCACGCCTGGCGTAAGGGCGCAGTGGAAAAGGCGGCCGGGGTGATCACCCAACGCTGGTGGCGCACCCTGGGCGACGAGGTGACCCAGGACCAGGCCCAGGCCGGGCTGGACCGGCTGTGTGTGCGCCTGGATGGGCGTAGACGCCTCCGCGGCGGGATCACCACCACGGTCGGGGCATTAGCCGACGCGGAGGGCCTTCGCCCGGTGCCGTCGGCGTATCCGGCCACGCTGGAAGTGTCGCGCACGGTGAGCAATCAGGCACGGATTTCTTTCCGCGGCAACAGCTATTCGGTGCCGCCTGGGCACACCGGTCGGCGGGTTCTGGTGCGCCACCGCCTCGGTGAGCTCACCCTAGAGGTGGCCACCGACACCGGTGTGGTGCTGGCCCGGCACCGCCGCGCCCCTGACGGCGCCGGCGCGGTGATATGTGCGCCCGAGCATGTGGCCGCGCTGGAGAAGGTGGTGCTGGCCAACTTCGCCGATCGGCCTCCGTGTCGACGTAAACACCGTCGCCCACCGTCGGCGGAGGCGCTGGCCGAGGCCGACCGTATCCGCGGCAAGGACCAGGCACTGCAAGGCCGGCAGGTGGTCGCCGATTTCGCCCGCTACGCCGCCGCCACCCGACCGATGCGGCCCCGCGCGAACGGTGGTGAGCCCCGATGAGCGCCGCCGGGGAGGCCGCCACCTATCAGCGGCTGCGCGCGCATCTGAGCTTTTTGAAGCTGCCGGCCGCCGCCGAGGCGCTGCCCGGCATCCTGGACGCCGCACGGGTAGACGATGCCTCCACGGTCGCGGTGCTCGAGCAGCTGCTAGCCGTCGAAGTCGAAACCACCCAAGCCCGCCGGCTGGCGTCGCGGCTGCGATTCGCTTGTCTGCCGACCGAATCCAGTCTGGACGCGTTTGACTTCACCGCCCAGCCCGGCGTCGACGAGAAACTCATCCGAGAGCTGGCCAGCCTGCGGTTCCTCGACGACGCCGGCAATGTCGTGTTTGTCGGCCCGCCCGGCAGCGGCAAGACCATGCTGGCCATCGGGCTGGCCCGCGCCGCCGCCCAGGCCGGCCACCGTGTCTACTTCACCACCGCCGACGAGCTGGCCAAACGCTGCCGCAAAGCCTCTTTGGAAGGCCGGTGGGCCACCTGCATGCGGTTCTTCTGTGGCCCCCGACTGTTGGTGATCGACGAATTCGCCTATGCACGCACCCATCCCGACCCCGACGCCAACACCGCCCTGTTCGAAGTGATCTCGCGGCGCTACCTCAAATCCTCCACGATCATCACCTCCCACACCGGCATCGCCGGCTGGGGCGAACGCCTCGGCGACCCGATGCTCGCCGCGGCCGTCTTGGATCGTCTGCTGCACACCGGCATTGTGGTCTCCATCGACGGGCCGTCCTACAGGATGCGCGCCCACCAGCAACGCAGCGACGCACTGCGCCGCGCCCTGCACCCCCAGGATCGGCCATGACCACCCGCGACTGCGCCCACTGCGGCACCCCGATCACCGTCACCACCCGCAACCCCAACCGCCGCTACTGCTCACCGCGCTGCCGCGTCGCCGACTGGCATGCCCGCAACCGGCGCGCCCACAACGACGTTGCCAACGTCGCCAACGGCGTTAACGGCGTCCCTAACATCGCTGCGGCCATCCAGCCGTTCGACAACGCCGTTCGGCCCGTCAACGGCGCCACCCGATGCCCACACTGCCAACACGAACTCGCCGTCATCGCCGTCGTCATCCCCGCCGACGCCGCACACGTCCAAACCCCGGAGGTGATCACCGAGCGCTACCCTTAACGACGCCCAGGGTGGTCACTTTCGATGAGCAACACTGGTAACTTTCGGTGAGCGTCAGCACTTCTGAGCGAGCGTCGACCGCATCTCCTCAATCTGACCTCGAACGTCTGGTCTACCCACCACGAACTGATTATGTTCGGTTCGTCCGAACATCGGTGGATTTCCTGCTGGCGGGTAGCCGAGCTTCGGGCTAAGGGGAGTGTGTCACGGGCCTGCGCCTCGGGAAGTCGAGGAAATCGACAGCATGTTGTGTCAACGACAGCCGAAAATTGATCAGCTGTCGCAATCGAAAGTTGACCAGCTGGGGTTCATTAGTCGAATCGCCAACCTCAATGCCGAACTAAACAACGCGAACAAGTTCTCGCCGCCGCCCACAGCGAGATCCAACGACTCCGCAAAGCGCCGATAACTCCCCGCGAGAGTCATCGGCACTGACCCCCGGCACCTGCTTCTGCTCAATACCCGCCGACAACCTTCCCGACTGTCGGTTCGCGCCCGCCGCGGTCAACGCAGCAAGCCGACCACGCTGAGCGCACCCGCGCGGTAACGTCC
>JAFAID010000165.1 GCA_019236925.1 Mycobacterium sp.
GCCGATGCATCCGGGGCGATGGTGTCGATGGTCCAGTCGAACTACATGGGTTTCGGCTCCGGCATAGTAGTACCCGGCACCGGGATCTCCCTGCAAAACCGTGGCGCGGATTTCGCTGTGGCACCGGGTCATCCGAACCAGGTGGGCCCGAGCAAACGTCCTTACCACACCATCATCCCGGGCTTCCTCAGTAAAGACGGCGTACCGGTGATGAGCTTCGGGGTGATGGGCGGCGCGATGCAGCCCCAAGGCCACGTGCAGGTGGTGACCCGCATCGTTGACCACGGCCAGAACCCACAGGCGGCCTGCGATGGCCCGCGCTTTCGCTGGGTGTATGGCCTGCAAGTCTGCTGCGAGAAGGGCTTCCCACCGTCGACGCTCGCAGAGCTCGAGCAGCGCGGCCATCAGTTGGTCACCACGGACGACTACAACCAGTTCGGCAGCTGCCAGGCGATCTGGCGGCTCGACGACGGATATCTCGCGGTGAGCGACCCGCGCCGCGACGGCCAGGCGGCGGGTTTCTAGACCTGCGACGGCTGCTCGGTCTTGACCTGATCCATCGAATCCATCAGAATCATTTAATAAACCGACCGTCGGTTTACTAGTGGAGGCGGGATGGCGCGGACCGTCAACGTTGTCGAGCAGGCCGCCCGACGCGATGCGATTCTGGACGCCGCGCAGCGGCTGATTCTGTCCAATGGCTATGAGCGCCTGACAGTTCAACACATCCTCGAGGATCTGCAGATCTCCAAAGGTGCCTTCTATCACTACTTCGACGCCAAGCCGGCGGTGGTCGAAGCCCTCACCGAACGGCTGGTCGACGATTCCGAACGCGCCCTTGCCCGGATCGCCGAGGATGCGAAGTTGGGGGCCACCGAGAAGCTGCAACTCTTCTTCGGCGAGATCATCAGCTGGAAGTCAGAGCGGCAGGATCTCATGGTGGCGATGCTGCCGATCTGGTACGCACCCGAAAACCTCGGCTTCCGGCTACTAGTGGATCGCGCGACAGCGAAACGATTGGCCCCCCTGCTGAGCGCGATTGTCCGCCAGGGTGTCGACGAGCAGCAGTTCGCCACCGCCTATCCCGAACAGGCCGGCGCGATCATCGTCGCGATTGTGCAAGCACTTCAGGACGCGATGGCTCAGCAGCTGCTCACTGGCGCGGCGAAAGTCAAGGAGATGGTGGCCACGCACGGCGCGCACACCGAAGCGATCGAACGGTATCTGGGTGCGCCGGCCGGCACGCTGTATCACGCCGACGCACGCGCGGTGAACAGCTGGATCGCGACGCTGCGACGCGCTGAACACGTTGGGAAGCCCAATGACTGAGTGGAAGACCACCTGTCTTGTGGTCGGGGGCGGCCCGGCCGGGATGATGCTCGGCTATCTGCTCGCGCGGTCGGGTGTGCAGACCATCCTGGTGGAGAAGCACGGCGACTTTCTTCGCGACTTCCGCGGGGACACAGTGCACCCATCTACCACGGAGCTGATGCATGAGCTGGGAATACTCACCGAGTTTCTGCGCGATGTGCCGCACCAGGCGATGGACCAACTGGGCATCGGAGTCAATGGCCAGACCTTCGATCTCATTGACTTTCGCCGTCTGCCAACCGCGTGCAAGTACGTTGTGTTGGCGCCGCAGTGGGACTTTCTGAACTTCTTGGCGGACAAGGCGACGCGATACCCATCCTTCCGACTTGAGATGAACACCGAAGTGACCGGCCTGATATGGGAGGACGAGCGGGTCGTCGGCGTCACCGCGCAAAGCGCGAGCGGCCCGCTCGAGATTCGCGCCGACGTGACGGTTGCGTGCGACGGACGCTGGTCAGTCATCCGGGAACAGTCTGGACTGCCGGTCACGGAGTTTCCGATGCCGATCGACGTGCTGTGGTTCCGGCTTCCGCGTACCGATTCCGCGCCCGAAACTCTCGGATACATCGGGGATGGGCAGATGGTCATCGCGATCGACCGCGGTGACTACTGGCAGTGCGGAGCCATCATCGACAAGGACGGCTTCGAACGGGTTCAGGCGGATGGGCTTCCGGCATTCCGATCCAAGATCGCTTCGGCCGCTCCGTTTTTGGCCACGAGCCTCGACTCATTGACCGATTGGGATCAAGTCAAACTGCTGTCGGTGCGCGCCAACCGGATGCGAAAGTGGTGGCTGCCGGGGTTGTTGTGTATCGGTGACGCGGCGCACGCGATGTCCCCGGTCGGCGGGATCGGCGTCAACTACGCCATCGCCGACGCGGTAGCCGCTGCCAATGCACTGACCGGGCCGCTGCAGCAGGGGAGGTTGGGTGAAGGCGACCTGCGTGCTGTGCAGAAACGCCGCGAGACACCGACGAAGGTGGCCCAGATGCTGCAGCGTGCGCAGACGGCGAATCTCGCTCGGTTGAGAAATACCCAGCCGCCGTTATGGACATTGCGCCTGCTGAGTCACCTCGGGCCGGTCAAACGGTTACTGGGCCGAACGGTGGGGCTGGGTCTGCGCCGCGAACACATCCGCACCACCGTTGTCTGAAGACTAGACGCGAATCCTGTCCTCTGCGGCTGCCAGCGCGATGTCGGTGCGAAAGTGGCTTCCGGGCAATCGGATTGACCTGATCGTTTCATAGGCGACAGAGCGGGCCTCGGATAGGTCGGCCCCAGTGCCAACCACCGAGAGCACCCGGCCGCCGGACGACACGATCGCGCCGTCGTCGCGACGAGCCGTTCCGGCATGCAACACCCCGCCGACGTTGGAGCCCACAATCACGTCGCCGACACGTGGCCGACCCGGATAGTTTTCCGCCGCCAGCACCACCGTCACCGCCGCACCATCGCGCCACTGCAGGTCGCCGAAACTCGCCAGCTTGCCCGTCGCTGTCGCATAGAGCAACTGTCCCAACGGTGATTCGAGCAATGCGAGCACCGACTGGGTTTCCGGATCGCCGAACCGGCAGTTGAATTCGATCACCGCAGGACCGTCAGAGGTGACCGACAGACCCGCGTAAAGCAGCCCGGAGAATGGAGTCCCCCGCCGGACCAGCTCGGCCGCAACGCGTTCCGCGATATCGCGGACCATCGCCTGGTAGACGTCTGACGGTAGCCACGGAACCGGCGCATAGGCGCCCATGCCGCCGGTGTTGGGGCCGGTGTCACCATCGCCGACCCGCTTGAAGTCCTGCGCGGCCAGCAGTGACACAACAGTCTGGCCGTCGACGAGGCAGAACAGCGAGACTTCGGGACCGTCGAGAAAGGATTCCAACAACACCGGATGTCCGGATTCGAGCAGGCCCGCGGCATGCGAGCGCGCGACGTCGCGGTTCTGCGTGACCACCACGCCCTTGCCGGCGGCCAGCCGGTCGTCTTTCACCACCCAGGCAGGGTCGCCGACAACCGGGCCGAATCGGTCCAGCGCCGCATCCAAATATGCTGGGCTGTCGACGATCTCACTCGAGGCGGTCCGGACACCGGCCGCCGCCATCACGTCTTTGGCAAAGGCTTTGGAACCTTCGATCTGCGCGGCGGCCTTGCTGGGTCCGAAACAGGCGATACCGGCATCGCGCACCACGTCGGCCACCCCGAGCACCAGCGGGAGCTCGGGGCCGATAACCACCAGGTCGGCCCGGACTCGGCGGGCCAAAGCAACAACGTCATCGCCCGAGGTGATGTCGACGTCATGCTGCTCGGCCAACCGGGCGGTGCCGGCGTTACCCGGAGCGACGGCCAGCGCTTCGACCTGGGGATCGTCGCGGAGAGCCAACAGCAAGGCATGCTCGCGGGCACCGGAACCGATCACCAGGACGCGCACGAGACGTCACTCTAGCGGGCTTTAGCCGTTACTCACCCGAGTGCATCTTCAACGCGGCATCCACGTTGGCCTTCTTGTCCTCGCCTGCGCCCTTCGCTGCGGCTTTCTTCCGCTTCGCCACGACGCTATCGACCGCACCGTTGAGCGCCGACCCCAGCGGAAAGCCGAGATAGTGGGTGAGGAAGACCGCCATCTCCTTGAGTTCGGTCTCGGTGAGTTCCCCGTTGAGCAGAGCCGCGTTGATCTGAATCTCGGCCAGGTCGCGATTTCCGACTGCGGTCACCGCCGTCAACGTCATGATGCGCTTGTCCCGCATCGACAACCCCGGCCGGTTCCAAATCGTGCCAAAGAGGTGGTCGACGGTCAGGTCGAAGTAGGCGTCGCCCTCGATGTTCGGCATCTCCCAGCCGTAGACCTCGTTCATTTTCTCGAGGCCCTTGCGGCGCAGCTCGTCCATTACGCCTCTTTCTCTGTGTGTGGAATCCCGAGACCGGCAGCCAGCCGCTCGTATGCGACCTGAGCCAGCGGAAGGTCGACCGACACCGCCTCACCCAGCGCCAGCGCCAAGCTCAGATCCTTTTCCCCAAGACCCCGGGTATGCAGGAAAGGCTGATACAGAAAGTGTTCCGGAGCAAGGTCTTTCATATCGTCTCGGACCATGATCGCCCCCGGGCCACTGGTCAGCGCATCGGTGTGGCGTACCACTCGGCCCAGCGCCTGCAGATCCAGCCCGGCAGCCTCCGCGAGCTTCAGGGCCTCGCAGGCCGCGGCATACGACGTGAACGTCAACATGTTGCGGGCCAACTTCATTCGCGTCCCCGCGCCCGGCCCGCCGGCATGGATGACCATGGCTGCCCACTGTTTGAATGCCGGCTTGATCCGCTCGTACACCTCGCGCTCGGCCCCCACCATGGTGGCGAGCTGACCCTTTTCCGCAGCAGCCGCGCCGCCGCTGACGGGAGCGTCCACAACGTGAATGCCTTGCGGCTTCAATTCGCCCGCCAGCTCCACGGCAGTGGTGTCGCTGATCGTCGAGTGGATCGCAATGACCGTGCCGGGCTCGGCGTGGGCAGCCAGCTCGCCGACAACTTGGCGGACCTGGGTGTCATCCAGCACGGTGATGTGGATGATGTCTGCGGCAGCCACGTCGGCGATACTGTCGGCCAGGCTCGCCCCGGCCTCGGCCAGCGGCGTCATCGCCTCCGTCCGGATGTCGTAAACCGTTACACCGCCGGGTGACTGGGTCATTCGCTTGGCCATCGGAGCGCCCATGTTGCCCAGCCCGATGTATCCGAGTTTCAACCGATCGGTCATGACCGAATTACCTGTCCGCCGTCGACATTGAAGATCTGTCCGGTGATCCAGGATGCCTCATCGGACAACAGGAATAGGCACATGCCGACCAGATCTTCGGGGGTTCCCATCCTGGACAGCGGAAGACCCACGACGATGTCGTCGACAATCTCCTTGGGCGTGGTGGTCCGATTGGCTTCGGTGTCGATCGGCCCGGGTGCGATGGCGTTGATCCGGATCTTCTGACCACCCAGTTCGCGGGAGAGCTGTTGGGTCAGCCCGTTGATACCCACCTTGGCCAGGCCGTAGAAATTCGCGTACAACCACGCCGCGGTGGACGATTGGTTGACGATCGCGCCGCCGCCGCGCTTGGCCATTTTCTTGTATACCGCGCGGGTGCACCACAGTGCGCCGTCGAGATTCACGCTCATGAATTTCTTGTAGTACTCCGGGTCGATGGTCAAGAGGAAATCCAGCTTCATGCCCCCGAAGATCGCAGCGTTGTTCACCAGGTAGTCGATTCCGCCGAATTCGGCCAGCGTGCGGTCGGCCATCGCCTTGGCTGACGCCGGATCGGAAACATCGACGGGGATAGAAAGGGCCGTGCCGCCGTCGGCAGCGATCTGCTTGGCCACCCCCTCAGCTGCTTCGGTGTTGATGTCGGCCACCACTACTGCTGCGCCTTCGTGCGCCAAAGCCTCGGCGTACGCCTGACCTATGCCGCCGCCGGATCCGGTGACGATGGCCACTTTGTCTTCAAACCGCATGTTTCCTCTCGAGGGTGTCACTGTGCCGCTGTCGCAATGGTTTTGACTTCCAGATACTCCTCGAATCCGGCGCGACCCATCTCCCGTCCGTTGCCGGACTGCTTGTAGCCACCGAACGGCGCGTCCGCCGAATACCACACGCCGCCATTGACATTGACCGTCCCGACCCGCATGCGCGACGCGAACTTCGCGGCCCGCTCAGAGTCGGCGCTGAACACCGTGCCGGACAACCCGTACGGCGAGTCGTTGGCGATCCGCAGCGCGTCTTCGTCGCCGTCGTGCGCGATCACCGTCAGCACCGGCCCGAAGATCTCCTCCCGAGCGGGCCTGGCTTCGTTGGTCAGGCCAGCGATCACGGTGGGCTCGATAAAGAAACCGACCTCTCGATTGGCCGGCCGACCGCCGCCGCACGCGAACGTCCCGCCTTCGGCGATCGCGAGGTCGAGGTAGCTCTGCACACGATCTCGCTGGCGTTCCGAAATCAATGGCCCGCAAATGGTTCCAGCTTCAGTGGGATCGCCCGGCTTGATCGACCCCATCGTGCCCGCAGCGATGGCAACCGCCTCGTCATAGCGGGCCCGCGGCACCACCAGCCGGGTCGTGATGGCGCAGCCCTGCCCGGCGTGCATGGATGCCGTGAACGCCGAAACGGAGCACGCGCCGCCCAGATCGGCGTCGTCGAGCACGACAAACGCCGACTTGCCGCCCAGCTCCAAAAACACCTTCTTGATGGTGGTGGCGGCGTCGCCCATCACGCTGCGCCCGGTCGCGGTGGAGCCGGTGAACGAAACCATGTCGACCCGAGGGTCTTTGGCCAACAGCGCCCCGATGCCGTGGTCGCTCGAGGTGACGATGTTGACGACGCCGGGCGGAAAGTCGGTGTGCTCGACGATGAGCTCACCGAGCACCGCCGCGCACCACGGTGTGTCCGGTGCGGGCTTGAGCACGATGGTGTTTCCCGCTGCCAACGCCGGTCCCAGCTTGGCCAGGTTGATCTGGTGCGGGAAGTTCCACGGAGTGATCGCGCCGACGACGCCGACGGCTTCCCGTGCGACCGTGCGCCGGGTGGGAATTCCCATCGGCGATGCCTCACCGAGATCCAGATTCCACTCGTAAGACTCGGCCGTGTCGGCCGCGAAACTCAGGTCGCCGACTGGACCTTCCAATTGGGCGGCGGCGGTGAGCATCCGCGGCGCGCCGACTTCCGAAATCGTCAGCTCCCGCAGTTCTTCGATGTGCGCGCGCATCGCATCACGCAGTTGGCGCACACACCGCACCCGCAGCTCGGTGTTACGTGACCAGTCCGTCTCGTCGAAGGCCCGTCGCGCCGCCTCGATGGCGCGGCCCATGTCCTCGATGTCGGCATCGGCCGCGGCGCCCAGGACTTCCTCGGTGGCCGGGTTGATGGTGGGAAAGGTGCCTCCGCTGCCGTTGGTCAGCTTGCCGTCGATGAGCAGAGCGCTAACGCCGTCGGCCAGCAATGCCATCTTCGCCTCCGCGCCTCGTAACGATGGACACTTGTCCGGAATAATTAGGTCGAACCATAGTCTTCCGATCCGTCAAAGTGCAAGGGCGGGCCTTCCCCGGCAGCGCTTGCCGGCTAAAGAATGCTTATTTTACTGGTATTTCGCTGACTGGGCTTGCCCCGCATCGCCGGTATCGGATAGCTTGGACACGTGTCCAGCGATCCCGTGGTCGCGATCACTTCCAGGGCCGGCGGTCCGGACGGGGAAGTGCAGCGCAACCGTCGTCAGGAAGAGACGTTCCGTAAGGTGCTGGCCGCAGGGGTCGAGGTCCTGCGGGAGACTTCCTACGCCGACCTGACCGTTCGCGCGGTGGCCGCCCGCGCCAAAGTGGCCCCGGCGACCGCCTACACCTACTTCTCGTCGAAAAACCACTTGATCGCCGAGGTCTATTTGGATCTGGTGCGACGAGTCCCCTATTTCACCGACGTCAACGAGCCCATGCCGACGCGGGTGGACAAGGCCCTGCGCCACCTGGCGCTGGTGGTGGCCGACGAACCCGAAGTTGCCGCGGCGTGCACGACGGCGTTGCTCGGCGGCGGCGGAGACCCGGCGGTTCGGTCCGTGCGCGACCGGATCGGCGCGGAGATCCACCGTCGCATCACGTCAGCGATCGGACCCGACGCCGACCCGCGCACGGTGTCGGTACTCGAGATGGCGTTCTTCGGCGCGCTGGTCAACGCCGCCAGCGGCGCCTACACCTATCACCAGATCGCCGACCACCTCGCCTACGCGGTCGGCCTGATTCTCAAAACGGGGGAAGACCGATGACAGTTCAGATCGACAAGGCGTCGCCACCGCTTCTCGACCCGTACGACTACGACTTTCACGAGGACCCCTACCCGTACTACCGGCGGCTGCGCGATGAGGCCCCGCTCTACCACAACGAAGAACTGGGCTTTTGGGCCTTGTCGCGACACAGCGACGTACACCAGGGATTTCGCAACAGCACCACGCTGTCCAACCGCGACGGCGTCTCACTGGACCCGGTGTCACGCGGACCGCATGCGTCCAAGACGATGTCGTTTCTGGCGATGGACGATCCCGCCCATCTGCGTCTGCGCACCCTGGTTTCGAAAGGCTTTACGCCACGCCGGATCCGGGAGCTCGAACCCAGAGTCACCGAGCTGGCCGAGCAGCACCTCGACACCATGCTGGAGAAGGCTGGCTCCGGCGTAACCGTCGACTACGTCGCAGAATTCGCCGGCAAGCTGCCCATGGACGTCATCTCCGAACTGATGGGTGTGCCCGAACCCGACCGCGACCGCATCCGTGCCATGGCTGATGGCGTGATGCACCGCGAGGACGGGGTCAACGACGTGCCCGCGTCGGCGATCGAGGCGTCGATCAACCTCGTCGTCTACTACCAACAGATGATCGCCGAGCGTCGCAAGAAGCCGACCGAAGATCTGACCTCGGCGTTGCTCGACGCCGAAATAGACGGTGACCGGCTCACCGACGAGGAGATCCTCGGGTTCATGTTCCTGATGGTGATCGCCGGCAACGAGACCACGACCAAACTTCTTGCCAATGCTGCTTTTTGGGGCCACAAGAACCCCGATCAATTGACCCCTGTCTACGAAGATCCGGCGCGCGTGCCGCTCTGGGTAGAGGAGACCTTGCGCTACGACACCTCCAGCCAGATCCTGGCCCGCGTCGTCTCGGGAGAACTCACCCTCTACGACACCACGATCCCCGAGGGTGACGTGCTTCTGCTGCTGCCCGGTTCGGCACACCGCGACGAGCGGGTTTTCCACGATCCCGACGACTATGTGATCGGGCGCGACATCGGTTCCAAGTTACTCAGTTTCGGCAGCGGCGCGCACTTCTGCCTGGGCGCCCACCTGGCCAGGATGGAAGCCCGGGTAGCGCTCACCGAAATGTTCAAACGAATCCGCGGATACCAGGTCGACGAGGCCAACGCCGTCCGCGTCCATTCCAGTAATGTCCGCGGGTTCGCCCACCTACCCATGGCCGTGGAGGTCTCGTAAATGCCACGCTTCGACCCCTTGCCCGAACGTCGGCCCGCGATCGTCGCCGGCGCCTCATCCGGCATCGGAGAAGCCACCGCGATCGAACTCGCGGCGCACGGCTTCCCCGTCGCCCTGGGCGCCCGCCGGGTCGAGAAGCTCAACGACATCATCGGCAAGATCAACGCCGATGGCGGCGAGGCGGTCGGATTCCACCTGGACGTCACCGACCCTAGCTCAGTGAAATCCTTTGTCGCACAGTCGGTCGACGCACTCGGCGACATCGAGGTGCTGGTGACAGGAGCGGGCGACACCTACTTCGGCAAGCTCGCCGAGATCACCACCGACGAATTCGAATCGCAGCTGCAGATCCACCTCGTCGGCGCCAACCGGCTGGCCGCCGCGGTGTTGCCGGGCATGCTCGAGCGCCAGCGCGGCGACCTGATCTTTGTCGGTTCCGATGTGGCCCTACGCCAACGTCCGCACATGGGCGCCTACGGCGCGGCCAAAGCGGCGCTGGTGGCGATGGTCACCAACTTTCAGATGGAGCTGGAGGGCACCGGTGTGCGGGCCTCGATCGTGCACCCCGGCCCGACGAAGACGTCGATGGGCTGGAGCCTGCCAGCCGAGAAAATCGGCCCCGCACTTGAGGACTGGGCCAAGTGGGGCCAGGCCCGCCACGACTATTTCCTGCGCGCGGCCGACCTGGCACGGGCCATCACTTTCGTGGCCGAGACGCCGCGCGGTGGCTTCATCGCGAACATGGAGCTTCAGCCCGAAGCCCCGTTAACGGACAACAAGAATCGCCAAAAGCTCGCGCTTGGAGAAGAGGGGATGCCGTCGTGACTACGACAGCGATTGTGCCGCGTGTTTCCGGCGGCGAGGCACACCACGGCCATCTCGAGGAA
>JAFAID010000245.1 GCA_019236925.1 Mycobacterium sp.
CGCGGCCACCGGCGACGACATCGTGTGGGCCGACGCGGTGATCTTCGGCTCACCGACTCGATTCGGCTCACCTGCAGCGCAATTGCGTACCTTCATCGATTCGCTGGGCGGGCTGTGGGCCGAAGGCAAGCTGGCCGACAAGGTGTACGCCGGCTACACGTCCTCCAACACGCTGCACGGTGGCCAGGAGACGACGCTGCTGGCGCTTTACATCACGCTGATGCATTGGGGCGGCATCATCGTGCCGCCGGGCTACACCGACCCGGTGAAGTTCGTCGACGGCAATCCGTACGGGGTGAGCCTGGTCGCCACTCACGACAACATCGAGGAGTTCGACGAATCCATCGACAACGCCCTGGACCACTTGGCCCGCCGGGTGGTGTCGTTCGCCGACCGCCTCACCTCCTGAAAGTCACCCCGACATCGTCGTTGTCGCGAGCAGACACGGAAAAAGGCCTGGAAACCTCGATCTGGACGAACCAGGGCTTAGGCGGTTCCGGTGACCGAGCCGTGACATTCGGAGATGATGTTAACAGCGTCAACACTTGTTACGTTGAAGGCATGGCAACGTCGACCAGCTCGTACCACCACGGCGAACAGCGCCGCCGAGCCGGGCACCTGATGGAGGTACTCACCCCATGCGACGCCGAGCACACCGATATTGCGCAGCAACAGCCGGTTGACCTTGACTGTCGGGATAGCGCCCGCGGCGAAACCAATCACCAGCAGCTTGCCGTCAATAGCCAAAACGCGGATGGCATCGTCGAAGGCCGGCCCGCCGACCGGGTCGACGACGATATCCACGCCCCGACCGTCGGTGTGGTCATGAACCGCCTGCGCCCAGCCGTCGGTCAACGGCAGCACCAGGTCGGCGCCCAGCGACTCGACGAAATCCGTTGCGCCCGCGCGATGCACCAGCGCGATGACCCTGCTCGCACCCATCGCCCTGGCCACCTGGATCGCCGCCGTGCCAACCCCGCCAGCTGACCCGAGCACCAGCACACTGTCGCCCGCGCGCATCGCGGCACGCCGAGCCAGCGCAAAATACATCGTGTTGTAGTTCACCAGCAGCGACACCGCTTCGGCGTCATCGAGTTCCGCCGGACTGCGGGTCACGTTGGCCAGCGGAACGATCACCTGTTCGGCGTAACCGCCGAGCACACCGAACGCGGAGACTCTGTCACCCACTTTGAATTCCGAGTCTTCCGGCGCCCAATGCACCACACCGGCGGCCTCCATACCGGGAATGAACGGCGGCGGCAGCTTGAGCTGGTACTCACCCTTGCTCAGCAGCAGGTCCGGAAAACACACCCCGGCGGCACGGACATCGACGATGATCGTGTCGTCGTTGCCGGTGACATCATCGACATCGGTGTAGACCAGGCCGGAGGGTCCTGAAAGCTCCTGTACTATACAGGCTTTCATGAAATTTCGATCACCGGATCGAGAAATTCGCCTGCTTCGCTGCGGACAAATCGTCGATCTCGCCCCAGTGCGAGGCGATGTCGTCGACCGACGGCGGCGTCTTGAAGGTGACGCCCTCGTTCAGGAACAGCGCGGTGCGCTGCACCTTGCCGCCGCCGACGATGAAGATCGAGCCGGTGTCGGGCACCTCTTCGGTGCACAGGTATGCGACCACCGGCGCTACAAAGTCCGGCGTCAAGTTCTTCAGCACCTCGGGTGGCAGGATGTCCTCGGTCATCCGGGTGGCCGCGATCGGCGCCAGCGCGTTGGCCTTGATGTTGTACTTGGCGCCTTCCTGGGCCAGCGTGTTGATCAAGCCGACCAGGCCCAGTTTGGCTGCACCGTAGTTGGCCTGGCCGAAGTTGCCGAACAGCCCACTGGTGGAGGTTGCGACAACCACGCGCCCGAAGCTCTGCTCGCGGAAATGCGGCCACGCGGCGCGGAGGACGTTGTAGCCCCCGTAGAGGTGCACCTTGAGGACGGAATCCCAGTTCTCGAACGACATCTTGTGGAAGGTGCCGTCGCGCAGGATGCCGGCGTTGCTCACCAAGCCGTCGACCTTGCCGAACTCGTCGAGAGCGGTCTTGATGATGCTCTCGGCGCCCTCGGGCTCGGCCACGCTGTCGTAGTTGGCGACCGCGCGACCGCCGGCATCTTTGATCTCTTGGACGACGTGGTCGGCCATGTTGTGTCCGGCGCCGGTGCCGTCGCGGGCACCGCCGAGGTCGTTGACGACGACGCTGGCGCCTTCCTTGGCGAGGGTCAGCGCGTACTCGCGGCCCAGGCCACCACCGGCTCCGGTGACGACGACAACGCGATCCTGCACTCCGGGCATCAGGTTCCCTATCTCTCGATCCTCAGTGACCAACGGATTCAAGCGGGCCGGCAAACGCTAGAACAGCCGGCGCGCCAACTTCCACGCCCTATCTGTATACGG
>JAFAID010000563.1 GCA_019236925.1 Mycobacterium sp.
GGTGTCCGGTCATGACCCGCGCGGTCGATCCAGGTGTGCGGCCAGTCAAGCTCCCCGGGTGTGAAACCCGCCGCGTGTACCCGCACGACGACGTCGTTGTCGGCCGCCTGGGGGTAGGGCAGGTCCGTCAGCGACAGGCCAGCGACACCGGCGTCACGATCTGAAACAGTGATGGCTTGCATTACAGGTCCTTCCTGATGTGGGTTGTTGTCGTCGGGTCGGCTACGGCCCGCGGTTGTACGCTGACGAGCTCAAGGCCTAGATCACGGACCCGGTCGAGGAGTCCGTAAAGCTGTGACTGGTCGCGGATTTCACCAGTGAATACGGTGTCGGTCGCACCGGCCTCGAGGCGCATTCCCTCTAATGCGGACCCGAGCCGCTCGGTGACGCGGCCTCGAATGCAGATCAGGTACATCGTCGGCTGCATTTTCCCTCCGCTCGCCAGCTGCTGATCAGCGTTCACCGACGCGGGGTGAGTCGTCATCACCCGGCGAGCTAATTCACCCGGGTGAGTGATGCGCGTGCGCCCTACTGAAAGCCGCGAGGTGACGCCGTGGACAGCGTGGTGTCAGCCCCACTTGTCGCAGTCCGGCGGGCGCGGCTTCACAGTTTTGGTGATCGTGGGCCGGCCCTGGGGAACAGCACCACCGATGCCACGTAAGGCCATACTCGCCAAAAGCATCTCGTTGAGCGGGTTTTCCGGGCTCGCTGCCAGGACCGTCGGGGTGGCACCGGGGAGGATGTTCGGCCAAGCTACAGCGACTTGTCTGATCGGCGGGGTGGCTGCGGCCCAGCCCGCCGGCACCGACAGCGCGCCGATTGAGGAGGCCCGGCCTAAACCCGTTGACAATGCAGGTGCCGCACCGCTGCCTGCCCCCAGCTCTGCCGAACCCAATGACGCTAATGCGCCCGTCCCTGAGCCTCCCGGAGCCGACCCCAAACGTGCCAATATGGCATCCGTCTTGCTGGCACCCTCTGGGTCGTAGTGCACCGCGTATCCCAAGCCCGCATGCGACCCGCCCGTGCCCGTCGACGTGATGGCCGTCGACGCCGACGCAACGGCCAGGTTCACCGGGCTCAGCAAGCTCAGCAATTGCGCGCCGGCCGGTAAAGGCAACGCAAGTCCCTGAAGTGCAGTGGGTACGCCGGAGAGCAGCTGCGAGCCCGTCGACATGATGGTCTGGGTGCCCGTGCCGGCTGACGTGGCGCTGGCGTGGGCAACTGCAGCAACCTGGCCGGCCACCCCGGCTGGATTTGTGGTGGGCGGGGCCGAGGTGAACGACGGTAGCGGCGAAGCGGCGGCGGACGCGCCGGCATACTCATACATTGCCCCGGCGTCTTGGGCCCACATTTCTCCGTAGTAGGCTCGGTTGCCGCGATCGCCGGGGTGTTCTGGCCGAGAATGTTTGTCGCGATGAGCGACATCAATAGAGTGCGGTTGGCCGCGACCATCGGTGGAGGCACCGTCATCGCAAACGCGGCCTCGTAGGCGGCCGCGGCGGCCCTGGCATTGCTGGCGGTCTCCTCGCACTGCGCAGCAGTCATCGTTAGCCACGCCACGTAGGGCGCCACCGCTGCCGCCATCAAGGCCGACGAAGGACCCAGCCATGCGGCGCCGGTCAAGTCCGAGACCACCGACTGAAGGGGCCCGCTGCGCAACGCAGGTTCCTCAGCCAGCCCGTCCCAAGCTGCTGCGGCAGCCAGCATCGACCCGCAGCCGGGCCCGGAATACATGCGACCGGAGTTGATTTCTGGTGGCAACGCCCCGAAATCCATCGTCGATAACCTCAGGGTCCCTTGGTTATCCGGTCGCTTCGCGGATGTAGTCGCCGATCTGGCGTAGTGAGCGGGTGGCTTCGGGGATCATCGGCGCGGCGAGTTGGAACACGTGGATTTGGCCCGGCCAAACCTGGACTTCGACGGATACCCCGGCGGCGGCCAGTCGTTGAGCCGCCAGCTTCGCATCGTGGAGCAAGATCTCGGAACCGGAAACATGGATCAACACGGGTGGCAGTCCGGGCTCGATGTGATCGAGCGGCTCGTAGAGCGTGTCGGAATGTTCATCGTCGTCGTGGTCTGCTTCGGCGCGGGTGATCAAGTCATAGAAGGCGTCGAACGCTCTGGGCGGAAACATCGCATCCGAGCCGACGTTCGGGTGGGTCGTTTTGGGCTGTGTGGCCAGTTGCAGCAGCGGTGACATGGCCACCAGCGCGGCGGGCTGCTCACCGCACTCGAGCAGGCGTTGGGCCAGCGCGAGCGCCAGGTAGCCGCCGGCGGAATCGCCGGCCAGCACGATCTGGTCGCGCTGATAGCCTTTTCGGCGCAACCACGAGTAGCCGTCGTAGC
>JAFAID010000612.1 GCA_019236925.1 Mycobacterium sp.
CCGCGACTTGGGCTGGGGTGATCGGCAATTCGTCGAGTTCTACGCCGGCCTCATTGGCCTTTTGCACCAGGAAGTTGCCCCACCAGGCGCGGGCCTTGTCACTGGAAGCGCCGTGCTCGACGGTCGCGGTCACCAGTTCGACGGCGCCGGCGTTGACCAGATCCCGCATCACCTCGTCGGAAATGCCCCACTCCTGCTGGATCTGCTTGCGGCGCAACCACGGTAGTTCCGGAATGGTCTGACGCAACCGCTCAACGAGCTCGCGCCTGGGTGCAACCGGCTCCAAGTCGGGTTCGGGGAAATAGCGGTAGTCCTCGGCGGTCTCCTTGGTGCGCCCCGGGCTGGTGTATCCGGCCTCGTGGAAGTGGCGCGTTTCTTGGGTGATCCGTCCTCCGGATGTCAAAACGGCGCCCTGCCGCTGCATCTCGTAGCGGACGGCGACCTCGACGCTTTTGAGCGAGTTGACGTTCTTGGTCTCGGTGCGGGTGCCGAACTGCGCGGCCCCGATCGGCATCAGCGATACGTTCGAGTCGCAGCGCATCGAGCCCTGGTCCATCCGGACGTCGGAAACACCCAAGGCGCGCAACAAATCCCGCAGCGCCGTCACGTAGGCCCGCGCGATTTGTGGGGCCCGTTCACCGGTGCCCACGATCGGCTTGGTGACGATCTCGATCAGCGGCACACCCGCGCGGTTGTAGTCGATCAGCGAGGTGGTGGCCCCGTGAATGCGGCCGGTCTCGCTGCCCAGATGGGTCAGCTTGCCGGTGTCCTCCTCCATGTGAGCGCGTTCGATCTCGACGCGCAAGCTGGTGCCGTCCTCCAGCGGCACGTCCAGATAGCCGTTGATGGCGATCGGCTCGTCGTACTGCGAGATCTGGTAGTTCTTCGGCATGTCCGGGTAGAAGTAGTTCTTCCGCGCGAACCGGCACCACGGCACGATCTCGCAGTTCAACGCCAGCCCGATCCGGATCGCCGATTCGACCGCGGCCTCGTTCAGCACCGGCAGCGAACCCGGTAGGCCCAGACACACCGGGCACACCTGAGTGTTGGGCTCGGCACCGAACGTAGTGGCGCAGCCGCAGAACATCTTGGTGGCGGTGGACAGCTCGACGTGCACCTCCAAGCCGAGCACCGGGTCGTAGCGCGCGACGACATCGTCATAGTCGAGCAGCTCCGCGCCGGGCGCCTTGGCAGCGCTCGCAGCAGAAGTCATGCAATCGATCCTAATTGGCCGCCGGAGCCGCGGCCGCGCCCCCGTCGCCGACGACACGTAGATCGGCCGTCAGCAGCATATGGTCGAAGGCCGACCGAGACTCGATGGCTTTATCGCGAACGGCACAGAAGTCTTCGACAAGCTGCTGGGCCAGCCGCCGCAGCTTCACGTTGCTTTCTTGGGATCGCCACTTGAGCAGGTCGAACGCTGCCACGGCGTCGAGACCGTAGACCAACATCAGCATTCCCTTGGCCTGCTCGATCACGGCGCGGTGCTTGGTGATCTCGGCGACCTTCGCGGTGATGATGTCGTCGTCGTGCACCCGGTCGGACGTCGGGGTGATGTCCACGTAGTAGCCGTGGGTGCCGATGACCACATCTTGGTGGTCGGTGAGCTGATCGCCCACCACCACGACATGGTGCACGGCGCCGCTGGTGTCGAGGATGCGATGGCGGGTGCTGAATGCGCGGTGGGTGTGCAGCATTTCGTCGATAGTCTCTGCCACCTGGCGCCGATCGTCGGGATGCTTGTGCGCCAACACCAACTCGGTCGTGGGGATCACCGTTCCGGGCTCGTAGCCGTGCATCCGCTGCACCTGCTCGGACCATTCCCAGCGTTGCTCCTCGAAGTAGAAGCGAAACCACCCGACACGTTGCGGCGCGCCGGCGAAGGCCTGCCCGACGTCGGCTGCCCGACCATCTAATTCGGCGGCTGACATCATCACCCACTCTTCCTGGCGATCATGCTGATGGCGGCGGGGCCCGACCACGGCGCGGGCGCGACGGCATCCCGCCACGTTACCCATCGGATAGCCAACACTCGCTCCTTCGACGCAACGCTCCGGCGAAGAGTGATGGCCGCGATCCGACACAACTCACGGGCTCGACGCTGCTCTTGCCGCGCACGTTCGATGGTGTCCGCGGTATCCGGTTTCGTGAAGCTGCGCCGGGGCACCGCACTTGGCTTGCGGCGCCCCGCCAGCCCAGCGACGCGCCGCGCCGTGCGCGCTCGGTGTGCTTTCTGCCGACACGCCGAGGAGCAATAAATCGCGTCAGACCGGCCATGGAAGCCGATGCCACACACGCCGCAGGTCAAAAGTTCCGCCACAGCCGTGACGTTACGGTTATTGGTTACGTAACGGGGCGTTTCGGCTGGTCTACCTCGTCCCGCTAGCCGAAAAAGGCGGCGGCGTCGTCGTATCGACTCTGCGGCACCAGCTTGAGCTGGCGCACCGCGTCGGCCAACGCGACTCGGCTGATCTCCTGACCCCGCAGCGACACCATCTGCCCATATTCGCCGGCGTGCGCGGCATCGGCGGCGTTGACCCCGAAGCGGGTGGCCAGCACCCGGTCGTAGGCGGTCGGCGTACCACCGCGCTGAACGTGGCCGAGCACCGTCACCCGGACCTCCTTGTTGATCCGCTTCTCCACCTCGAAGGCCAGCTGGTCTGCCACACCGGTGAACCGCTCGTGACCGAACTCGTCGAGCCCGCCTTCGCGCAGCACCATCGAACCCGCCGCCGGTTTGGCGCCTTCGGCGACCACGCAGATGAAATGCGAGTCGCCGCGCTGGAACCGCCGTTTGACCAGCCGGCACACCTCGTCGATGTCGAACGGCTGCTCGGGAATCAGCGTCATGTGCGCCCCGGAAGCCATCCCCGCGTTGAGCGCGATCCAGCCGGCATGCCGGCCCATCACCTCCACGAGCATCACCCGCTCGTGCGATTCCGCCGTGCTGTGCAACCGGTCGATGGCATCGGTGGCCACCATCAACGCCGTGTCATGGCCGAAAGTCACGTCTGTGCAGTCGATGTCGTTGTCAATCGTCTTCGGCACGCCGACAACCGGAACGTTCTCCTCGGCGAGCCAATGCGCGGCCGTCAGCGTCCCCTCACCACCGATCGGGATGAGCACATCGATACCGTTGTCGTCCAACGTCTGCTTGATCTGCTCCAGTCCGGCCCTCAGTTTGTCCGGGTGCACCCGGGCGGTGCCCAGCATGGTGCCCCCCTTGGTGAGCAGCCGGTCGTTGCGGTCGTCGTTGACCAGTTGCATGCGCCGGTTCTCCAACAAACCGCGGAACCCGTTCTGGAACCCGACCACCGACGACCCATAACGCGCGTCGCAGGTGCGCACCACTGCCCGGATGACAGCGTTGAGCCCAGGACAGTCCCCACCTCCGGTAAGAATTCCGATCCGCATGCCCTCATCTTGCCCCGAGAACGCCGCCGCCACAGCGGGCGGATCCGTCTGGCGACGATGCGGGGCGGGAACGCGCCCCGAGAAGGAGCCGGACAGTCGGGCCTAGATGGCAGACGGCAATGGTCCCCGGGCGGCCTCATAGGCCGCCGCGACCCGGTAGATGCGGTCGTCGGCCAGTGCCGGTGCCATGATTTGCAGTCCGACCGGCAGGTTGTCGTCCGGTGACAGCCCCGACGGCACCGACATGCCGCAGTGGCCAGCCAGGTTCACCGGCAGCGTGCACAAGTCGTTGAGGTACATCGCCAGCGGATCGTCGATTTTCTCTCCCAGCCGGAACGCGGTGGACGGTGTCGTCGGGGACACCAGCACATCAACGGATTCATAGGCCGCGTCGAGATCGCGGGCAATCAACGTGCGCACCTTCTGCGCCTGGTTGTAATAGGCGTCGTAGTAGCCGGCTGACAGCGCGTAGGTGCCGATCATGATGCGCCGCTTGACCTCCGGCCCGAACCCGGCGGCACGGGTCAGCGCCATGACTTCCTCGGCGCTGTGTGTGCCGTCGTCGCCGACCCGCAGCCCGTAGCGCATGGCGTCGAAACGGGCGAGGTTGCTCGACACCTCCGAGGGCAAGATCAGGTAGTAGGCGGCCAGCGCGTGATCGAAATGGGGACAATCGACTTCGGACACGTCGGCGCCGATCGCGGTCAACTGCTCGACGGCACTGTTGAACGACTCCAACACGCCGGGGTGATATCCCTCACCGCGAAGCTGCCGGACCACGCCGATGCGCACACCGCTCAAGTCACCTGCCGCTCCTGCCTTGGCGGCGCCGACGACGTCGGGCACATCGGCGTCGATGGAGGTGGAGTCTTTGGGATCGTGTCCGGCGATCACCTGATGCAGCAGCGCGGTGTCGAGGACGGTGCGCGCACACGGCCCGCCTTGATCCAGCGACGACGCGCACGCCACCAGGCCATAGCGCGACACCGTGCCGTAAGTGGGTTTGACCCCGACCGTCGCGGTCAGCGCGGCCGGTTGGCGGATTGAGCCGCCAGTGTCGGTCCCGATGGCCAGCGGCGCCTGGAACGCGGCCAGCGCGGCGGCACTGCCGCCCCCGGAGCCGCCGGGCACGCGGTCGGTGTTCCACGGGTTGCGGGTCGGGCCGTAGGCGGAGTTCTCCGTCGACGAGCCCATGGCGAACTCGTCCATGTTCGTCTTGCCCAGGATCGGGATACCGGCCGCCCGCAGCCGCGCGGTCACCGTCGCGTCGTAGGGGGAACGCCAGCCCTCGAGGATCTTCGACCCGCACGTCGTGGGCATGTCGCGGCTGGTGAACACGTCCCGGAGGGCCGACGGCACCCCGGCCAGCGGCGACGGCGCCTGCTCGCCGGCGGCCAGCGCCTTGTCGACGGCGCCCGCAGCCGACAGCGCCGCATCGGCCGCTACGTGCAGGAAAGCGCCGTAGCGCTGATCGGTCGCCGCGATCTGATCCAGGAATGCCTGGGTGACTTCGGTGGAGGACAGCTCCTTGGCGGCGATTTTGCCGGCCAGCGT
>JAFAID010000003.1 GCA_019236925.1 Mycobacterium sp.
CCGACGTGCTCGTCCTCGACATCATGCTTCCCGACGTGGACGGCCTGCAGATCCTGCAAAGGATCCGGGAAGCCGACGCGTACACCCCCACCCTGTTCCTCACCGCGCGCGACTCGGTCATGGACCGGGTCACCGGCCTGACCGCGGGCGCCGACGACTACATGACCAAGCCGTTCAGCCTGGAAGCGTTGGTAGCCCGGCTGCGCGGACTGCTGCGTCGCTCCAATTACCTGGCCGCACCCGCGGAGGAGGGTCTCAAGGTCGGCGACCTCACGCTCGATGGCGCCAGCCACGAAGTCGCACGTGCCGGCAAACCGATTCCGCTCACCTCAACCGAGTTCGAACTGCTGCGCTTCCTGATGCGCAATCCCGGCCGTGCGTTGACCCGCACCGAGATCCTGGACCGCGTCTGGAATTACGACTTCGCGGGCCGTACCAGCATCGTCGATCTATACATCTCGTATCTGCGAAAGAAGATCGATGCCGGCAGGGAGCCGATGATCCACACCGTGCGCGGTGTCGGATACATGTTGCGACCGTCGAAATGACCTGCGCCGGCGACGATGCAGAGCGAAGCGATGCGGAGCGGCGCAAATGACTAGGACCTCAACCGGAACCTGGTGGCGCCCACGCACCTTGCGCCGTCAGCTGGTGCTAGGGGTGTCGGCCGTGGTCACGGTTGTCGTGCTGGTCGTCGGCGTGGTCACCACGCTGAGCTTTCGCAGCTACGTCAACACGCTGAACGACGCGGAAGTCGATGAATCGCTTGACGCACTGAATCATTCGTTCAACCGGTATCACCGTGGCGAAACGGCGCATCACGGCGATCTCGGGCAAGCGATGTTGGGATTCACCGGGCAGAACCAGGGCAACGTCATCGCCGTGCTCCACAACGGCGATGTGATCGGCTCGGCGGTGTTTTACGAAGACGACGCTCGCCCCGCCCCACCAGATGTCGTGGCCGCGATCAAGGCACAGCCCTGGCAAGACGACCGGCTACGCACCGCGACGTTCGCCAGCCTCGGGTCATTCCGGGTGGACAGCCAAGCTGCCGGTGCCGAAGACCGCCTGATCGTCGGAGTCTCGCTGGACTTGGCGAACAAACTCATCACCCGCAGAATCATCAGCGCCACATTGCTTTTGATCGCCGCGATGTTGGTGACGGCGGGCCTGACCATGCTGGTGGTCACGTACGCGCTCCGCCCCTTGCGCCGTGTCGCCGCGACCGCCGCCGAGGTCGCCGGCACGCCACTCATCGGCGACGACCATCGCATCACCGCCAGAGTCCAACCGGAGGACACCGATCCGGACACCGAGGTGGGGATCGTCGGGCACACCTTGAACCGATTGCTGGACAACGTGGATAGCGCGCTGGCGTACCGCGCCGAATCCGACCGGCGGATGCGGCAATTCATCACCGACGCCAGCCACGAACTGCGCACCCCGCTGTCATCGATTCACGGCTACTCCGAGCTCACCCGCCAGGACAGTGCAGCGTTGCCGCCGACCACCGAATACGCGCTGGCCCGTATCGAGTCCGAAGCCCAACGGATGACCTCGCTCGTCGATGAGCTGTTGCTGCTCTCGCGCCTGGGCGAGGGTCAGGATCTGCGCACCGAGGAGGTTGACTTAGGTGACCTGGTCCTCAACGCGGTCAACGATGCCGCGGTGGCGGCGCCCACCCATCGCTGGGTCAAGAACCTGCCCGACGAGCCGGTCTGGGTGCGGGGGGACCGCGATCGCCTGCACCAACTCGTCAGCAATCTGCTGACCAACGGCTGGGTTCATACCCCGCCCGGAGTGACGGTGACGACTGGAATCGCCTGCCACCGGTCTCGTAACGGCGATTCGTACGCCGAGTTAACAGTTGCCGACGACGGGCCCGACATCGACCCGGATCTCCTGCCACACCTGTTCGAGCGATTCGTACGCGCAAAGAACGCCCGACACGACGGATCCGGAAATGGTTTGGGCCTCGCTATCGTCGACTCGATCGTCAAGGCTCATCAGGGCTCGGTTACCGCCGAATCCACTGACGGTCGAACCACTTTCCGAGTACGTCTGCCACTCGTTGAGTAGCAGATCACAGCCGTCTCAGCAAAGTGCACGCAATTCGCGGTTCTGGGGCTCGGCTACGCGGAGCCTTTGGGGGACCACAGGTATCGGCGGGTCGGCCCGAGCGCGACAAGTTAGCCAGCGTTCAGGCTGCAAACTCAAACGGTCGGCGAGCCGTAAAGAATCCGTTAACGAAAAGCCCTTCGCGAACGAAGGGGGCTTAACGTCCTTCCAGATCTTCACTGTTGAGGTCTAGATTTGCATGCTGGTAGCCAGAACTCGATCGACATCGACCTGACCGGCTGGTCACGAACGGAGAAACTATGGCCGTGGTTGCCTATGTCCTACTGACAGTGGCGGTCTTCGCCCTCCTCGGCTATGCGCAAAAGCTGGTCGAAAAGCTATGAGCCTCGACAACATCGTCGGCCTGGTGCTGTCAGCACTGCTGGCGGTCTATCTCGTTGCGGCCTTGTTCCATCCGGAAAGGTTTTAGGTGAGCACATCTGCCGCGGGAATCGCGTTCCTCGCTTTGCTCGTGCTGGCATTGGTAGCGGTACACGTACCGCTGGGCGACTACATGTACCACGTTTACACTTCGCCGCGGGACTGGCGGATCGAGAAGGTCATCTACCGGATCATCGGCGTCGACGTTAAAGCCCAACAGGCGTGGGGCGGGTATGCCCGTAGCGTTCTGGCATTCTCGGCGGTTAGCGTGCTGTTCCTGTTCTTCTTCCAGTTGGTGCAGGGCAAGTTGCCGCTACACCTACACGATCCGGCGACATCGATGACCCCGTCGCTGGCGTGGAACACCGCGATCAGCTTCGTGACGAACACCAACTGGCAGGCGTACTCGGGCGAGTCGACCCAGGGCCACCTGGTGCAGATGGCCGGCTTGGCGGTGCAGAACTTCGTCTCCGCCGCAGTGGGCATCGCCGTCGCGGTGGCCGTGGTTCGCGGCTTCGCCCGGAACAAGACCGAGGAACTGGGCAACTTCTGGGTGGATCTGGTCCGAGGCACGCTGCGCATCCTGCTGCCGATCTCGTTTATCGCCGCGATCGTGCTAATCGCCGGTGGCATGATCGAGAACTTCCACCTGCATGACCAGGTCGTGACCACGCTGAGCGGCGCGCAACAGACCGTCACCGGAGGACCGGTCGCCAGCCAGGAAGCCATCAAGGAACTCGGCACCAACGGCGGCGGCTTCTACAACGCGAACTCCGCGCATCCGTTTGAGAACCCGACCGCGTGGACCAATTGGCTGGAGATCTACCTGCTGCTGGTGATCAGCTTTTCGCTGCCGCGCACGTTCGGGCGCATGGTGGGCAGCAAGAAGCAGGGCTACGCGATAGCCGCAATCATGGCGACGCTCGCCGCGATCAGCTGGACGATCATGATGTGGACGCAGCTGCTGCACCACGGCACGGTGCCGACCGCGCTCGGGGCGGCCATGGAGGGTGTGGAGCAACGTTTCGGTGTTCCCAACTCCTCGGTGTTCGCCGCTTCGACCACGCTGACCTCTTGTGGTGCCGTCGACTCGTTTCACGACTCCTACACCAGCCTCGGTGGGATGATGGCGCTCTTTAACATGCAGCTGGGTGAGGTGGCGCCCGGTGGCACCGGATCTGGCCTGTACGGCATGCTGGTTCTTGCGGTGATCACGGTGTTCGTCGCCGGGCTGATGGTCGGACGCACACCGGAGTACCTCGGCAAGAAGATCAACCCCCGCGAAATGAAGCTCGCCGCAAGCTATTTCCTGGTCACTCCCCTCATCGTGCTGATCGGCACCGGTATCGCAATGGGGCTGCCGGGCGAACGCGCGAGCATGCTCAACACCGGACCGCACGGGCTGTCGGAGGTGCTGTACGCGTTCACCTCCGGCGCGAACAACAATGGCTCGGCTTTCGCGGGCCTGAACGCCAACACCAACTGGTTCAACACCGGCATAGGCCTGGCGATGGTCTTCGGTCGGTTCCTGCCAATCGTGTTGGTGCTCGCGTTGGCCGGCTCGCTGGCCCGCCAAGGGCATAAGCCGGAGTCCCCCGGCACCCTGCCCACCCATCGTCCGCAGTTCGTCGGAATGGTCGCCGGCGTCACGGTGATTCTTGTTGCCCTTACTTTCCTGCCCATGCTGGCACTCGGGCCCCTCGCTGAAGGAATTCACTGAAATGCCAACTACTACGGCTTTGAAACCCCACTCCGTCCGTTCAACGCAGCGCCACCGCAGCGGCCACGCGCCGGGCGGGCGGGTTGAGGGCGGACGGCTCGACCCCACGCTGCTGGCCAAATCGCTGCCCGACGCGTTGCGCAAGCTCGATCCGCGCACCCTGTGGCGCAACCCGGTGATGTTCATCGTCGAGATCGGCGCCGTCTGGTCGACCGTGCTGACGATCCGCGACTCGTCGTGGTTCGGCTGGCTCGTCGTGTTCTGGCTTTGGCTGACAGTGCTTTTCGCCAACGTGGCCGAGGCGTTCGCCGAAGGGCGTGGCAAGGCACAGGCCGACACCTTGCGCAAATCGAAGGCCGACACCATTGCGCGCCGGCTACACGGCTGGTCACCCGAGACCGCCGGTACGGAGGAAGACGTCCGGGCACCGGAGCTGCAAAAGGGCGACATTGTCGTCGTGGAGGCGGGCGAAATCATCCCGGGCGACGGCGAGATCGTGGAAGGCATTGCGTCGGTGAATGAATCGGCCATCACCGGCGAATCAGCGCCGGTGATCCGGGAGTCCGGCGGCGACCGCTCCGCGGTCACCGGCGGCACCACCGTGCTCTCGGACCGCATCATCGTCAAGATCACCCAAGAGCCCGGCAAAAGCTTCATCGACCGGATGATCGCACTGGTCGAGGGCGCCAACCGGCAGAAGACGCCGAATGAGATCGCGCTGAACATTCTGCTCGCAGCGCTGACCATCATCTTCCTCTTCGCGGTGACGACGCTGCAGCCGCTGGCGATTTATTCCAAGCTCAACAACCCGGGTGTGGCGAACACCTCCGCGCTTACCAACGACGGCGTCACCGGCGTCGTCTTGGTGGCTCTGCTAGTGTGCCTGATCCCCACCACCATCGGCGCGTTGCTGTCGGCGATCGGCATCGCCGGCATGGATCGCCTGGTGCAGCGCAATGTGCTGGCCATGTCGGGCCGCGCGGTCGAGGCGGCCGGGGACGTCAACACGTTGCTGTTGGACAAGACTGGCACGATCACGCTGGGCAACCGGGAGGCGTCGGAATTCATCCCGGTTAGGGGGGTCACGTCCGAGGACCTGGCGGACGCCGCTCAGCTGTCCAGCCTCGCCGACGAGACCCCCGAGGGCCGCTCGATCGTCGTCTACGCCAAGCAGGCCTACGGGCTGCGGGAGCGCTCGCCCGGCGAACTCAGCCACGCGCACTGGATCGAGTTCACCGCGACGACGAGGATGTCGGGCGTCGACCTCGACGGACGACAGCTGCGCAAGGGCGCGGCCAGCTCGGTCGCCAAGTGGATAGGTGACCAAGGCGGCACCATTCCCGACAGCCTCGGCGAAATCGTCGACGGCATTTCGGCCGCCGGCGGAACCCCGCTGGTGGTCGGCGTGGTCACCAATGGCACAAACGGAGAAGCCGGCAAGAAAGCCGAAGTGCTCGGCGTCATCCACCTCAAGGATGTGGTCAAGCACGGCATGCGTGTGCGTTTCGACGAGATGCGCAAGATGGGCATCCGAACGGTGATGATCACCGGTGACAACCCGTTGACCGCCAAGGCGATCGCGGACGAGGCCGGGGTCGACGACTTCCTCGCCGAAGCCACCCCCGAAGACAAGATGGTACTGATCAAGCGTGAGCAGCAGGGTGGCCGGCTAGTCGCGATGACCGGTGACGGCACCAACGATGCGCCGGCGTTGGCTCAGGCCGACGTCGGGGTAGCGATGAACAGCGGGACCAGCGCGGCCAAAGAGGCCGGCAACATGGTCGACCTGGACTCCGACCCCACCAAGCTCATCGAGATCGTGGAAATCGGGAAACAGCTGTTGATCACGCGCGGCGCGTTGACCACCTTCTCGATCGCCAACGACATTGCCAAGTATTTCGCGATCATCCCGGCCATGTTCGTGGCGCTGTTCCCCGGACTGGACCTGATCAACGTGATGCGGCTGCACAGCCCGGAGTCGGCGATCCTCTCCGCGGTGATCTTCAATGCG
>JAFAID010000016.1 GCA_019236925.1 Mycobacterium sp.
GTTGATCAGCCGGGTATCGACGACGCCGCCGAGCACGGCGCGGGCGAGTTCCTCGGTCTGCTCCCGGGTGAACGCTGCAAGGCGCAGACTCAGCAACAACCGCTCTTTCAACAGCGCTGTTACCGCGTCGGGCACCGGGTCGCCCGACCGGATCGTCACGATCAATCGTGCACTGCCGCTGGCCGCAAGTTGGTGCACCAACGTCGAGGACAACGGATCGAGCAACTGCGCGTCGTCGACGACGACGACCAGGTGCTCTTCTCGCTCCAGGGTTTTATGCGCGGCGGCCAGCATCGCCGCAGGTTCCTGCGGTGCGTCGACCGTCACCGACCGATCGAACGCGCCCAACGGCACCGTGGAGCCGGTGTGGGTGCCCAGCGCATACCGCACCGTCGCCCCGCTCGACGCGAGTGTGTCGGCAAGCGCGCGAGCCAGCGTCGATTTGCCAACCCCGCTATCGCCGACCAACGCCACGCCATGGAGCTCCGCGCCGCCGTCGAGTGCTGCCAACGCTTGGCACAGCTCGTCATCGCGGGCCACTAACGGCCAACCGCTCCCCGTTTGCACCAGCCGTCGAACCTCCCGGGCTACATTTTCGTAGGCGCTACCCTGACTTCCCCGACTGGTCGGACCAGATGTCGACCCCTCCGAAACAGGTTTTGGTAGCCGTTACCTGACACTGGAACCGGTAAGCCTACCGGGCCATGGCGACCTTTGCTGGGTTCGACGGGCACAACGCGATGGCCGACACCATTGTGGGGCGAGTTGTTCACATCGATTTAAGCCTCGGAGCGGGCCCTTACTAAGCGGACGACCTGCTCGCGGCGCTAGATGGCGAGCTTGGCGAAAATGCGAGAGAGGTGTCCGTCCACCGTCCGCACTGAGGCAGAGCGCCGATCGGCGATTTGGCGATCGGATAAACCCCCGCGACCGGCATCACGATCTCGCGTTCACGGGTCGGTAATTGGCAGCGGCTGTGCCGCGGTATCGACCGCCGGCGTTGGTATTCCACCACGGCTGGCCAGCCAGTACGCCCGGGTGGGCGACTCTAATTCCTTGCCGCACTTCGCGTTTCACCGAGCGTGACGATCGCGCGAACAGCATGCCCTTAAAGCAGCGGGATCCTAGGCCTGAATGTCGGCAGTCACCGCGTCGGTCAGCCTGATCAGGTCGCCGGGGGCGACCGCGACGTCCCAGCCGCGCCGGCCCGCACTGCAGTACACCCGATCCCAGGACAGCGCGCTGGCGTCGACGACGGTCGGTAGCCGCGCCCGCTGCCCAAACGGCGAGACCGCACCAACCACATAGCCGGTCGCCCGTTCAGCGGCGCTTCGGTCGGCCATCGCGGCTTTGGGGGCGCCCAGCGCCGCGGCGACCGCCTTGAGTGACAGCCGCGCCAGCGCCGGCAGTATCGCGACGGCCAACCCGTCCGAGACCGCGACGATCAGCGTCTTTAAGATCTGCTCAGGCCCGATGCCGCCCGCACTGGTCAGTGCCCGGACGGCCTCGCCCCCGAACGAGCGTTCTCGAGGGTCGTGGTCGAACTTCACCACCTCATGCGGCACACCGGCAGCGATCAGAGCCGTTAGCGCCGGGGTCGCTGTGCCGGCCACGCTATCGATCGTCGTGACCCGCTGCAGCCGGTGTCGCCGCGCTTGCGATCACGATGAGGGCTGCTTGTACCCCGGCGGGTTGACGCCGTCCACCCAGAAGTCGACGCCGAGCTTCCCGCCCGGCACGCAGTCATACACCGACAAGTCGGCGACGCCGGATTCCACCAACACGTCCTCGCACAGCAGCGTGTTGCCGGTGTACTCACGGGAGGGCTTGTTGAGGATCACGTAGGCCGCGTCGGAGTACACCTCCGGCTTGCGCGCGCGGGCCATCGCCTCGTCACCGCCCAACAGGTTCCGCACCGCGGCGGTGGCTACTAGCGTGCGCGGCCACAAGGTGTTCGACGCAATGCCCTCGTCCCGCAGCTCCTCGGCCATGCCCAGCGCGCACAGCGTCATGCCGAACTTGGCCATCATGTACGCCGTCGGCTTCAACCACTCTTTTCCGAGCAGCACCGGCGGCGACAGCGTCAGGATGTGCGGGTTCTCCCGGCCCTTCAGATGCGGGATACACGCCCGAGACACCGCATATGTGCCGCGCACCTGGATGCCGTTCATGAGGTCGAACCGCTTCATTGGCACCTCGGTGATAGAGCCCAGGTTGATCGCTGACGCGTTGTTCACGCAGATGTCGATGCCGCCGAACTGCTCGACGGCCTTGGCGACCGCGGCCTCGACCGAGTCCGGGTCGCGGACGTCCCCGACGATGGGCAGCGCCTGGCCGCCGGCCTCTTCCAGCTCTTTCGCCGCGGTGAACACCGTGCCCGGCAGCTTGGGGTGCGGCTCGGCGGTCTTGGCGATCAGCGCGATGTTGGCGCCGTCCTGGGCGGCCCGCTTGGCGATGGCCAGGCCGATTCCGCGGCTGGCACCCGAGATGAACATGGTTTTGGCTTTCAAGGACATGAGCGTCACAGTAACGCTGCTCACATTCGGCCTGAATCGGCGGCCCGGATTGGGTCGCCGACGCCCCGGAAATGGACCGGAAATAGCGCGGCGATTATTGCTGTTGAGTGGTGCGGAGCAGACACTGTCGGTCGCAACCTTTAGATTGGGAAAGGGGAGTCGGTTGTCAACGGCGACGAGCCTCATGGGCGAAGAGCGGTTGGCCGGGTGCCAAACGGGTCCGGTGCTAATGGACCTGTTCACCGGCATCGCGACAGAAGGGACTGTGCTAGTCAACATGGCCGACATGGATGGCGCGACCGAGTCGGAGACGGCGGAGGCCGCTGACGTCCTGGATGCCTCGGGGCCCAGCCGCTCCACCGAGACGGACGCGGAGCTGACGGCGCGCTTCGAGCGCGACGCGATCCCGCTGCTGGATCAGCTATACGGCGGCGCGCTGCGCATGACCCGGAATCCGGCTGATGCCGAGGATTTACTTCAGGAGACCATGGTCAAGGCCTACGCGGGGTTTCGCTCGTTCAAGGAGGGCACAAACCTCAAGGCGTGGCTCTACCGCATCCTGACCAACACTTACATCAACAGTTATCGCAAGAAGCAGAGGCAACCCGCGCAGTATCCGACCGACGAGATCACCGACTGGCAACTGGCGGCCACCGCTGAGCACTCCTCGACCGGCTTGCGCTCTGCTGAGGTTGAGGCGCTCGAGGCGTTGCCGGACACCGAAATCAAAGAGGCGCTGCAGGCATTACCCGAAGAGTTTCGGATGGCGGTGTACTACGCAGACGTGGAGGGTTTCCCGTACAAGGAAATCGCCGAGATCATGGATACACCGATCGGCACGGTGATGTCGCGCCTGCATCGCGGCCGGCGCCAACTGCGTGAGTTGCTGACCGATGTGGCCAAGGACCGTGGCTTCATCCGCGGCAGTCACGCACCCGAGGAAGTGTCATCGTGAGTGAGTTCCCGCCCACGTCGGGCCACGATGACCACTCCGCAGATGCCGGCCCGCGCATCAAGGCCGAATGCGCCGAGGTAATCGCCGAGGTATGGACGTTGCTCGACGGTGAATGCACCCCCGAGACTCGAGAGAAGCTGCGTAAGCATCTCGAGGAATGCCCGCCGTGTTTCCGGCTCTACGGGCTCGAGGAGCGAATCAAGGCGTTGATCGCCACTAAATGCCGCGGCGAGAGAGCTCCGGAGGGTCTTCGTGAGCGGTTACGGCTGGAGATCAGCCGGACCACGATCATCCGCCGGTAGTCGCCCCAACCGACTAGGAGTTGGGGCGCTTACCGTGGTTGGCCTTGCTGTACTTCCGGTCCTTCTTCTTGCGGCCACGCTTGGCCATAACTGATCCTCCTCGCAGAATTACCTGCAAATCAGTGTGCCATGCGTGGAGTGTTGCGTAGCCCGAGGGCTACGCAATCGACCCGGTGCCCACCGGCACGATCGCCGCAGGCTGTCCGGGAGCCCCCGACGTCTGGCCGGCCACACCCGGCATTTGTCCCGGCAGGCCGCCGGGCGTCAGCCCCGGTAAACCTGGCGTCTGGCCCGGCAGGCCGGGAGTTTGACCGGGGAGCCCCCCGGGATAGCCCGGCGTTAGTCCTGGCAGCCCACCGGGGTAGATGCCCGGGATCTGTCCGGGGAGCCCACCCGGGGTTTGTCCGGGCAGGCCACCGGGCAGCTGTCCGGGGAGCGCGCCGGGGTAGCCGGGCATGCCGGGCGTCTGTCCAGGCAACCCACCGGGGTAGCCGCCGCCGGGCATGCCGGGCACGCCGCCTGGTAGTCCACCGGGGTAGCCGCCGGGCATGCCCGGCACGCCTCCTGGGAGCCCACCGGGCATGCCGGGCACTCCGCCCGGGAGCGCGCCGGGCATTCCTCCCCCGATGCCACCTGGCGTCAAGGCGCTACTGGCCGGCATCAACAGGTCCCCAGCGCCGGGGATCACGTTGTTCATCAACGAGCTCAGCGAGCCAAAGAGCGAGTTGGCAATGTTCACAGCACTGCCGGCGCCGGCCCCGGCCCCGGTGGGGTCTGGAATGGGCAGTGGATTGTCGGCTAGGAATGGTTGCTGGGGAGCGGCCGCAGCGACCCCGGCTCCAAGCCCGATGGTGGCGATTGCTGCCAGCGCAGCCCCGATGCCGGCCTTCACTCGGTTCATTGGCCGTCGAGCTGTCGGATTCGCAAACATGTTCTCGGACAACGGAATTCCCCTCAAATTCGGCTGAGACACTAAGTGTGCATCAGGCACTCCAATCACTCTGGAAACAATGCTGCTCAAATGTCACAGGAACAACACGACACGATCACAGGACGAACTCTATAGGTTCGCTTAGTAATCTTGGAGTTTGCTTACTGATATCTGCGCGATATCAGCGACGCCTCTCCCACGCACGGTGACCTGCGCCGTCGGCGCCCGACACGACCCGCCGGTAGGACTCACTCCCTCGCGCCCAGGTCAATCGGTTGTGGTTCGATGGAGCAGCAGTATCGCGCAACCAGCGGCTAGGTGACGAACGGGGTGATGATGGCCGAGGACGTCCGCGCAGAGATCGTGGCCAGCGTGCTCGAAGTCGTGGTCAACGAGGGCGACCAGATCGGCGAGGGCGACACCCTGGTGCTGCTGGAATCGATGAAGATGGAGATCCCGGTCCTGGCCGAGGTTGCCGGCACGGTCAGCAAGGTCAGTGTCTCGGTGGGAGACGTCATCCAGGCCGGCGACCTTATCGCCGTGATCAGCTAGCCATTGGCTCGCCGGTACCTATTGGCGGGAGTCGCCGATGTCCACTCTCGGTGACCTGCTCGCCGAACACACTATGTTGCCGGGTAGCGCCGTCGACCACCTGCACGCGGTGGTCGGCGAATGGCAGTTGCTCGCCGACCTTTCGTTCGCCGATTACCTGATGTGGGTTCGCCGCGACGACGGCTCGCTGGTATGCGTCGCGCAGTGCCGGCCGAATACCGCCCCGACCGTTCTACTGCGAGACGCGGTCGGCAGCGTGCTGGCCGCCGATAGGGTGCCGCTGATCGCTGCGGCGTTCGACTCCGGCACTATCGGTCTGGAAAGCGATGCGGGCCAACCGTATTCGTGGCAACAGACGGGACTGAACATCGAAGCGGTGCCGGTGCGGTACGGCGAACGGGTGGTCGCGGTGTTGACACACCAGACCGCCGTCGCGGACACCTACAAATCCAGCCCGCTGGAGACCGCATACCTCGACTGCGCCGCGGACCTCGTCCATATGCTTTCCGAGGGCACCTTTCCCAACGTGGGGGATGTGGCGATATCGCGGTCCAGCCCGCGGGCAGGGGACGGCTTCATTCGACTCGACGTCGACGGAGTCGTTTCCTACGCCAGCCCGAACGCGCTGTCGGCCTATCACCGGATGGGCCTGAGCTTGGAGCTGGAGGGCCACAACCTCATCGAGGTCACCCGTCCGCTGATCTCCGACCCGTTCGAGGCTCAAGAACTCGCCGATCACGTGCGCGACTCGCTGGCCGGTGGGGCCGGCATGCGCATCGAGGTCGACGCCGGTGGCGCCACCGTGCTGCTGCGGACGCTGCCGCTGGTGGTCAAGGGCTCAGCAGCCGGCGCGGCGGTGCTGGTGCGCGACGTCACCGAAGTCAAACGCCGAGACCGCGCGCTGATGTCCAAGGACGCCACGATCCGCGAAATCCATCACCGGGTGAAGAACAACCTGCAAACCGTTGCGGCGCTGCTGCGCCTGCAGGCCCGACGGACGACCAACCCTGAGGGTCGGGACGCGCTTATCGAGTCGGTACGGCGAGTGTCGTCGATCGCATTGGTCCACGACGCGCTGTCGATGTCGGTGGACGAGGAAGTCAATCTCGACGAGGTGATCGACCGGATCCTGCCGATCATGAACGATGTGGCGACCGTCGAGAGGCCGATCCGGATCAATCGAACGGGCATGCTGGGCGTCTTGGACTCCGATCGCGCGACCGCACTGATCATGGTGATCACCGAACTCGTGCAAAACGCGATCGAGCATGCGTTTGACCCGGCGTTACGGGAACCCGCGGCCGGCGGCGGCGTGGTGACGATCCGTGCGGAGCGCTCGGCGCGTTGGCTCGACGTGGTCATTCACGACGACGGCCGGGGCCTGCCCGACGGGTTCAACGTCGAGAAGTCCGACCGCTTGGGTCTGCAGATCGTCAGGACCCTGGTGTCCGCGGAACTGGACGGCTCGCTGGACATGCAGAACGCCCCCGAAGGCGGAACCGACGTGGTGTTGCGCGTGCCGATCGGTCGTCGCGTCCGAGCCGCCCAGTAGTGCTGCACACAACGGTGCGGCCCCGACATCTCGTCGGGGCCGCACCGTTGATGGCGTGGGTCAGACTCCGCTACGGGCCTTCGTCCGGGCGTTGCGACGCTTCAGTGCGCGCCGCTCGTCTTCGCTCATACCGCCCCATACCCCGGAGTCCTGTCCGGTGTTCAGTGCCCAGGACAGGCACTCGGTGGTCACCGGACAGCGGTTACAGACCAGTTTCGCGTCAGCAATCTGCGCGAGAGCCGGCCCGCTGTTCCCGACAGGGAAGAACAGTTCCGGGTCCTCGTCGCGACAGACCGCATTGTGGCGCCAATCCATAGGTCGTTACTCCTCAACTGTGTGCGCAGCAGTGCGCACGAATGATTTTCTTCGGCTGTTAACTCAGGCACAAGAAATGTTTCCGTACCGTTGCATGCGATCGTTCGATCGTTTCACAGGCTCAACAGATGTCAATAGCGCTCGTTGGTCCGTGGGCGATCTCACTTTGAAGATCTGTTACCAAATCCCTGAATCGTTTGTACTACACTCGCCGCCAATTTGCCCAGACCCATTTCGGTCGATCGCATGATCGCCGCAGCTCACAGCCTTATTTTTGCCTTATTTTTGCGTGTGGAGCGACGACGTCCAGCGCGTCGGGAACCGCCCGGAACGTCATCTGCTCCCGCTCGCCGAGGTAGTCACCGTCAAACTGACTGGCGATCGGGGGACCGGCGCAGCTGATCCGCACGCAGGCCGCATCGTCGTCACGGACGACCTGGTCGCCGTCTAACTTCGGCTGCTTGGAGAACATCTGCCCGACCAGTCTCAGGCTCGGCACCACCTTCAAGCGGCTGACGCCGAACACTCCCAGCCCCGATTCGAAGGTGGTGCCGGGGTTGGTGTACATCGGCCGGTCGTTGGCGTAGGTCCACGGGCTGGAGTTGGACACAAAGACGAAGTAGACACCGGAGATCGGCTCGCGCCCGGGCAGCTCCACGGTCAGCCTCGGCTCGTGCCGGGAGTAGGCCACTACGGCACGCACCGCCGCGGTGATATAACGCGTCGGCGTGACCTTGACGCCCTTTTCCCGTTGCGTTTCCACCTTGGCCACCGCCTCGGCGTCGACCCCCATACCGGCGTTCAGCACCGCCCAATGCTCGCCGCAGTCGATGAGCCCGATCCGGCGCCAGTTCTTTTCCTGGCCGTACCTGTCGAGCAGCCAGATGAGCTGGTTGGTGGCATCGATCGGGCCTGGCGGGATCCCAAGTGAGCGCGCCGTCACATTCGCCGAGCCACCCGGGACAATCGCCAGCGCCGGGACATGCCCGGTGAGCAGCTCCCCAGGGCGGCCAAGCAGGCCGTTGACCACGTTGCTGACCGTGCCGTCGCCGCCGTGCACGACGACGAGATCGATCCCGTCTTGCGCGGCAGCCTGCGCTATTTCGCCGGCGTGGTCGCGGTGTCGGGTGTGCTCGACGGTCAGGTCCAGGCGGCTTTTCAGCGCGTGCGCCAGCAGGTCGCGCCCTGCGGTGGTCGTCGAAGTCGCTGTTGGGTTGACGATCAGCACCGCGCGCATGATGCCAAAGCCTACGGGAGCGGCGACGATGCGGGCCCGGCCCGAGGTGGGGGGTCCCCCCGCTTGCGGGGGCGAGCGCGACAATCGGCCTGCCGGCGTGGCTAGGCTGACGCTGTGAGCGCGCGTCCCCCGGCCAGTGTGCGCGGCGCGGGACTGATCGTTGCTGTGCAGGGCGCGGCGGGGTTGGTGGTGGCTGCGGTCCTGCTATTTCGCGGGCTCGGCGGTGCAGATCAGCGGGTGGTCAACGGCTTCGGCACCGCAGCGTGGTTCGCTCTGGTCGGAGGAGCTGTTCTCGCCGCCGGCTGCGCATTGCTGATCGGCAGGCGCTGGGGTCGCGGGCTGGCGGTGTTCGCCCAGCTGTTGCTGCTGCCCGTCGCGTGGTACCTGGCCGTGGGTTCCCATCGGATGTTGGCCGGGATCCCGTTGGGCATCATCGCGCTCGCCGTGTTGGCGTTGTTGTTCAGTCCGCCTGCGGTGCATTGGGTCTCCGGAGGAGATCAGCGAGGACCGGCCAGCTCTACCAACTCCGGGCCGGAGAGTCGATAGGTGGTCCACTCGCCAAGCGCCTGAGCGCCGATGGCCTCATACAGAGCGATCGCGTCGGTGTTCCAGTTCAGCACCGCCCAGGACAGCCGGGTGTAGCCGTTGTCCACACATTCCCTGGCCAGCGCGGTCAGCAGCCCACGGGCCAGGCCGAGACGGCGAAATCGCGGACGCACGTACAGGTCCTCCAGATACACGCCCTCGACGCCATCCCAGGTCGAGAAGTTCAGGAACCACAGCGCCATCGCAGCGACTTCGCCGTCCACCTCGGCGACGTGCCCTCGCAGAGTTGCTGGTTCGGTGAAAAGTGCTGTGCTGATTTGCATCTCGTTGACGGTGCATTGGTCGGGCGCGCGTTCGAAGCGGGCCAGTTCGTGGATCATCGCGGCGATCGCGGCGGCGTCGGCAGGTATGGCTCGCCGGATGTGCTCCGTCATGATTGGACTCCGAGAGCGGTCAGGATAGTGACGAATTTGGTTGTGGTCTCGGCTACTTCGTCATCAGGGTCGGATTCGGCGACGATCCCGCCGCCCGCGTGCGCGAGCGCGGTGCGGCGGTCAGCCGCCAGCTGCGCGCAGCGGATGGACACCACCCAACGTCCGTCACCGCGCGCATCGCACCAGCCGACAGCGCCCGCGTAGAAGCCGCGGTCACCCTCTAGTGTGTTGATCAGTTCGGCAGCGGCCGCGGCTGGCACGCCGCCGACCGCGGGGGTGGGGTGCAACGCCAATGTCAAATCCATTGCAGTCGTTGAGGTGTCGCGCAGTCGTCCGTTGATCGGTGTGCTGAGATGCCAGAGCGCCGTGGTGCGGCTCAATTCCGGCATAGGCGCGATCGTCAACTCGCTGCACAACGGGCGCAGGGCGTCGGCCATGGTATCGATGACCAATTGGTGCTCGTGGTGATCCTTGGCGGAAGCGGCCAGTGCGGCGCCGGCGGCAGCGTCGAGCTCGGGGTCGGCGGCGCGCGGGGCGGAACCGGCGAAGGGCCGACACATCACCCGATCGGCGTCGCGCGCAACCAGCAGCTCCGGACTGGCGCCCACCAAGGCCATGCCCGAATACTGGCCGCCCGCCGCTGACAGATCGACCAGATAGCCGTAGGCGGCAGGGTCCTGCGCGACGAGCCGGCGCAGGATGACCCTGGCGTCCAGCGGAGCTTTCGCGGCCAACCGCAACGCGCGGGCCAGTACCACCTTCTGCAGGGTGTTGCCCGGAGCGGTCAGCTGCTCGCAGGCCCGTCGAACCCGGGCGCGGTGCTCCTCGGGCGCGGGAACCGCCCCGGCCACATCCACCGCCGGCAGCGGATCGGTTGGCCAGTCGGGCAGTCCGGCCATCCGCCGCACCGAACGCGGCGTCATCAATGCGGCGGGACTATCAACATCAAAAGCCAACGCGCCCAGCACTATTGGCACTGCGGCTGTGCGCAATGCCGTCTGCGCGGCGGCGATGTCGGTGTAACAGGCTTGCACGCCGTCGGCCACCAGGGTGCCGGTCGGCCCGCACAGCACGAACGGTGGCTCGGTGGTGCTCACCCGGGTGTGATCGCCTGCGGGAGCGCGGTCAATCCGAGCGCAGCGAGCTGTCGCACGCCATGTTCGAACCCGCACACGGCGATCGAGCCGGCGAGCATCCAAAAGCGGCTGCCCTCGACGAGCGGCAGCTCGACCCAACGCGTGATCACCGAACGGGAAAAATGGCTGTGGCCCACGAACACTACGTCGCGCGAGGTCATGTGCTCCAGCGCTAGTGCGACGGCCCGATCGGCACGGTCGCTGACTTGAGCCACACTCTCGCCGCCGGGGCAACCGTGCGTCCAGATCAGCCAATCAGGAACCGATTCGCGGATCTGCGGGGTCGTCAACCCCTCGTAGGAACCGTAATCCCATTCGGCGAGCAAGGGAGACACCTCGTCCACAGCGAGCCCGGCCAACTTGGCTGTGGTCAGGGCACGTATACGTGGGCTGCTGATCACAAGCGGGTCAGCGAGTTTCAGTTCACGCAGAACGCGCCCGGCAAGCTCGGCCTGGAGTCGCCCGGTATCGGTCAGTTCGATGTCGGTCCGGCCGGTGTGCCGGCCGGATTTTGACCACGCGGTCTCGCCGTGTCGGAGCAGTACAAGTCGGTGGTTGTGCAAGCCCATGCTGAGAGATTCTGCCCGATGGCATGCTCGGCCTGTCGGCCGAAGCGGACGGCGGGCGAACATGCCAGGATGGCAATGTGACCGGCGCGACATCGCACACCAAGCGATCAGGAGGAGCGGCGCTTAAATGACTAACACCCGAGTGCTGGCCGTGGCCAACCAGAAGGGCGGGGTGGCCAAAACGACGACGGTGGCCTCGCTGGGTGCGGCGATGGTGGACGCGGGACGACGAGTACTGCTCGTCGATCTGGACCCGCAGGGCTGTCTGACTTTCTCGCTCGGCCAGGACCCGGACAAGCTGGCGGTGTCGGTGCATGAGGTGTTACTCGGTGAGGTGGAGCCGGACGCCACCTTGGTCGACACGGCGGAGGGGATGACGTTGCTGCCGGCCAACATCGACCTGGCCGGCGCCGAAGCGATGCTGCTGATGCGGGCGGGTCGCGAGTATGCGCTCAAACGCGCGCTGGACAAACTCGGCGACCAGTTCGATGTGGTCGTCATCGACTGCCCGCCGTCGCTGGGCGTGCTCACCCTCAATGGGTTGACGGCCGCCGACGAGGTCATCGTGCCGTTGCAGTGTGAAACGTTGGCGCATCGCGGCGTCGGCCAGTTCTTGCGTACGGTCGCCGATGTTCAGCAGATCACCAATCCGGGCCTGCGGTTACTTGGTGCGCTGCCGACGCTGTATGACTCTCGCACTACCCACACCCGCGACGTGCTGCTCGACGTCGCCGACCGCTACGACCTGCCGGTACTGTCGCCGCCCATTCCGCGCACGGTGCGTTTCGCCGAAGCCAGCGCGTCTGGCTCGTCGGTGATGGCCGCGCGCAAGAACAAGGGCGCCTTGGCCTACCGAGAGTTGGCCGACAAGCTGCTCAAACACTGGAAGTCGGGGAAAGCACTGCCGACGTTCACTATCGACGTTTGACGTCGATTTCTGGCCCGACTCCTTCTCGGGCCGTTCCGGCCCGCATCGTCGTCGGGTTTAGCCGAGCGCGACGAGCGTGTTGCCGCGCTGCTCGAGTACCTGCGAACCCGCAACGGCGGGGATCACCGCGGAGCTGCCCGGCGGCCGGGTCACCGGCAGGTAGCGTTCGTCGACGCCGCTGACAGGGTCACAAACAGCGATGCCGCCGGTGACGGGGACCAGCAACTTGCCGGCCATCATGGTCGCGGGCCCCAGCGGAACGGAAGGCCCGGCGGGCGCAATGGAATAGCGGTAGGTCAGGGTTGCCCCGTCGAACACCATGACCGTGTCGCCGGTCCACCACGTGACCAGGTTGCCAGGGCGCGATACCACGCTCGATGTCGACGGCGGCTTGGGCAGCAGCGTGCTGGCCACGGTCACGCCGGCCTCGTCGACCACGTCGACTCGGGGCTGCGGGGCCGGCAGGTAGATCAGGGTCCTGGTCTCAGCCACCGTCAGCACTCGGGCACCCGAACCCACGCCGATCCCCGGCTCGGGCACGTCGCGCTGCTCGGGTTCGTCTTCTTCCTTGCTCGGGCGCAGCAGTGTGAGCCGCAGATCCGCCTGGCTGCCACAAGCCCCGAGCACCGACACCGCGGCCGAGCTGGCCGCCGCCGAGACCAATCGGCATCCGGTGTGCAGTCCCTTCGAGGACGGCTTGACCCGGGCGTCGATCTCTCCGTAAGAGAGCATCCGGACCATGTCGGAGCGCCACAGCTCCAGCCGGGTGTCGCCGGCTGATAACACCGTGGTGCCGTCGGAGGACAGCTTGACGCGCTGGTCGGCGTAGCTGCTTCGGGCGGGTCCGCGGCGACCGGTGGATCCGTCGATCGTGCTGACCTGACCGCAGCCTCGGTCGTCGCGGTAGACCGCGACCGCGAAGCGGTAGACCCCGGCGACCCCGCACAGATCGCTGCCGCGGGAGTAGCTCCAGCGCACCTGGCCGGTGGCCGGATAACGCCCTTGGACGGCACGCCCGTCGGCGGTGACGACGGTTCCGGCGACCACGACAGGCTGGTCGGTCGGCGCGTTGGGGGCGGTCCAGAGCTGCTTGAGCGAGTTCGGGACTTCGTGGGCCAGCCTCGGGCTGGGGGCGGGCCCCGCCCCGGGCCGGCTGATCGTGGCCCGGGCGTCGCTGGTCCACCAGATCAATGCCGCAGCCACGGCGACCACCGCCGCGATCGCTGCCGCGGCCAATAGGTCGGCCTTGGTGCGGCGTTCCGGTTTGACCATCAGGCGGCCGGCGACACCAGATCAGTTGGCATTCGCGGCCACGCCCGCTGACTTGCGGGGGCGGCGACGGCGGCGGCGCCCGCTGTGGGCGCCATCGCCGGAGTTGGTCGTCGCGGTGCCCTCAGGCGACACCGAAGCCTTTGAAGCCCCGGCAGTCGCCGAGGCTGCTGCCTCGCCGTTGGTGGCACCGCCGGTGGCGGGATGGCCGGTTACCGCTTTGCCTGCGCGAGTGCGCTGCCGCTGCCGGCTGCTCTTGCGCTCTCGTGACCCGGAACGGTCGCCGTCGCGCTCACCCGAGGTGGCGCGTTTGGCCTGCGATTTGCGCGGTGTTCCGACCGTGCCGCGGGCCTCGGCCGGGATATCGAGTTCGGCGTACAAGTGCGGCGAGCTGGAGTAGGTCTCGGCCGGATCCGGGCAGCCAAGGCGAAGAGCCTTGTCGATCATCGCCCAGCGGGCCAACTCGTCCCAGTCCACCAGCGTGACGGCGACCCCGGTCTTGCCGGCGCGGCCGGTACGCCCGATGCGGTGCACATAGGCCTGTTCGTCCTCGGGGATCTGGTAGTTGATGACGTGCGTCACGTCGTCGACGTCGATCCCGCGGGCGGCCACATCGGTGGCGACCAGCACGTCGATACCGCCGGTACGAAACGCTTTCAGCGCCTTCTCCCGGGCCACCTGCCCCAGATCGCCGTGCACGGCGCCGACCGCGAAACCGCGTTCAGCCAGCTCGTCGGCGACCTTCTGGGCGGTGCGCTTGGTGCGGGTGAAGATCATCGTGGCGCCGCGTCCACGGGCCTTCAGCACCCTGCTGACCAGTTCGACCTTGTCCAGCGCATGGGCGCGGTAAACGTACTGCTTGGTGAGATCGTGCACCGCCGATGAGTGCGGCGCCTCAGCCCGGATGTGGGTGGGCTGGTTCATGAACGTTCGGGCCAGCGTGATGATCGGATCCGGCATCGTCGCCGAGAACAGCATCGACTGCCGCTCGTCGGGGATTTGACGCAAAATGCGTTCGATATCGGGCAGGAAGCCCAAGTCGAGCATCTCATCGGCCTCGTCGAGCACCAGCACCGACAGACCGCCCAGCTGCAGGTGCCCCTGCTGGGCCAGGTCGAGCAGCCGGCCGGGGGTCCCCACCACTACGTCGGCGCCGGCGCGCAGCGCTTCGATCTGCGGCTCGTAGGGCCGACCGCCGTAGATGGACACCACCGACAGGCGCCGTTCGTCGTCGGTGGTCAGGTGCTTGGCGGCGGTGGCCAGGTCACCCGACACTTGGAGGCACAGTTCGCGGGTGGGCACCACGATCAGCGCCCGCGGAATGCCGGAGAGCGGGCGGTGGTCACCTGCGGTGGTGATCCGCTGCAACAGCGGCACCCCGAATGCGAAGGTTTTGCCCATTCCGGTGCGGGCCTGGCCGATCAGGTCGTCGCCGGCTAGTGCGAGCGGCAGCGTGAGCTCCTGGATGGCAAAGGGATGCTTGATGCCTTCCTCTGCCAGTGCCTGCACTATTTCATCGCGGACGCCGAGTTCGGCAAATGTAGATTCGGATGTGGTTCGGGTGGGTGTGATTAGCGGGGTCATGCGTGAGACGCGATGCCTTTCGGTGTCGTATTCGGTTAGTCAATCGTTGCGGTCACGCGCGCACCAGTTGACTGTCGAATACGTTGCCGATTCGCGGGCCCTGCTCACTAGGCGGGCCCAACTGCGTGCACGCACATTTCGCCGGTAGCGGCCATAAGGATCTACAGCCAATACCTACGCTCATCATAGCTGGTAGGCCTTCGCCACCGGGGATCACGGTCCGGCCGGCGGTTTCGTGGCGATCGCCAGCGCGGCGAAGCCGGGCGCCGCGGGTCGCCACAGACGCATCGTGGCGATCGCCAGCGCGGCGAAGCCGGGCGCCGCGGGTCGCCACAGACGCATAGAGTGTTGGCATGACCTCGCTTTCGGGCGCCGACGAGCTGTCCGATCCGCCTGAGCCGCGAGTGCCGGCGGACCATCCCGGCGTCAACGAACTGTTCGCGGTCTTGGCCTACGGCGAGGTCGCGGCGTTCTACCGGCTCACCGAAGAGGCGCGGATGGCACCCGATCTGCGCGGGCGGATCTCGATGGCCAGCATGGCGGCAGCCGAGATGGGTCACTATGAGCTGCTGCATGACGCGTTGGAGAGCCGCGGCGTCGACGTGGTGTCGGCGATTTCGAGATACGCCTCCGCGCTCGATGGCTACCACCGGCTGACCACGCCGAGCACCTGGCTGGAGGCGCTGGTCAAGACGTATGTCGGTGATGCGCTGGCCGCCGATTTCTATCTGCAGATCGCCGACGAGTTGCCCGACGAAGTTGCCGACGTGGTGCGCGCGACGATGTCGCAGACCGGACACTCCCAGTTCGTCGTCGCCGAGGTGCGCGCCGCGGTGACCAAGAGCGCCAGGCAGCGCAGCCGGCTGGCGTTGTGGTCACGCCGTCTGCTCGGCGAAGCGATTACTCAAGCCCAGTACGTGCTGGCCGAACACGATGAGCTGGTCGACCTGGTGGTGTCCCGGACCGACGGCTTGACGCAGCTGGCGGGCTTCTTCGACCGCCTTCAGCGCACCCACGACGAGCGGATGCGCGAACTGGGTCTGGCCTAGCCCCCGTGGGCGATTGGCTCTACCGGGTGCAGGTCGCGATCATCGCGTTACTGCTCGACATCGCGATCGGTTGACCCGCGCCGTCGGTGATCGAGCAGTTGAGATGACCGGTCAGGCTTGTAGCAACGACCGACCTGATCTGCGCGCCCGGGTTCATCACCACGGTTCTCGACCACGGCAGTGACACGTTGAAGTCCGTCTGGGGAGCGCCCTGAGCGTCGGTGTAGACCACGGTCACCAGATCGAAGAGCTGCTTGGTTCCGGTCACCCGGTAGACGAAAGTGCGGGCCGCCACGTCCGGCGGCACGGACGGGACCGCCGCCGGCGGCGGGATCACGGTGGGCGCAGCGGTGGGGCCTGCGGTGGGCGTTTGGCTGATTTTCGGAGGCGGTGTCACGGTGGTCACCGTCTCGGGAGGCAGCAACGAGGCGGTCGGCGGGCTGAGCCGCGGCGTGGGGCTCGCGCTGCGCGGTGGCACCACCACCGTCGCCGAGGTCGAGGCGCTGTCGCCCCCGTTGACGATCACGACCGTGGCGATTACCGCGAGCACGAAGACGATGCCCGCGATTGCCGCGACCGGGCGCCAGCGCTGATCCGACGGCGCGAAGTCATCACCGTCGGCGTAGATGTCGTCGACGGTGTCGTCATCGGGGTAGTCCTGGATATCGCTATCCAGGTAATTCATGGTGCTGATGGTGCAGATGTTATCGATGCGGCGGAGAGCCGGAGGCCGCGGCGCGCGCGTGTCAGGTCACGATTTGCCAACGGCGACGGGTTTACCCACACACGGAAGCCTTGGTGCCGACCGGCTTTCAGCGCCCCGGAGCAGGTCGGACTGTCCGGCTTCTGCTCAGAGCGCTGCACGGTCTGCATTGTCGCCGGGCGGTCCACTAGCCTGCTTGCTGAAGCACGGTTTCCAATGACTACCAGGGAAAGAACGGGAAGGGGCCGACGTGGAGGTCAAGATCGGTATCACGGACAGCCCGCGCGAGTTGGTCTTCAGCAGTCCGCAAACGCCCAGCGAAGTCGAAGAGTTGGTCAACACCGCACTGGGCAAGGATTCCAACGTGCTGAGCCTGACCGACGAGAAGGGCCGCCGCTTCCTGATCAACGCCGCCAAGATCGCCTACGTCGAAATCGGCGTTGCCGACTCGCGGCGGGTCGGCTTCGGAATCGGTAGCAGCGCGGCTAGGAACGGGTGAGCGGCACGTGTGACAGGCCGCCCCAGGCGAACTGCACTGTGCCGTCGATGGCGTCTTCCTTCGAAATCGGCCGATCGGTGTCCAACCAGTACCTGGCGCAGTCGACGCTAAGTGCGACCAGGGCCACCGCGATCATCCGTGCGCGGTGCGGGTCCAACCCGGAATCGGCGCTGATCAAGTCGAAAACCGCGTCGATGCACGATTCGGTGGCCACCCGCACCTGCGCGGCGACCTGGGGCTCGGTGACGTAGTCGTTCTCGAAGATCAACCGGTAGCCCTGGCCGTCGTGCTCGATGAAATCGAAGAACGCATGGACCGCCGAGCGCAACCGTTGCCGGTTGTCGGTGGTGGTGCGCAGTGCCTGCCGTACGCCAGACACCAGATTGTCGACGTGTCGGTGCAGGACCGCCAGGTACAACTCGAGCTTGCTGGAAAAGTGTTGGTAAAGAACGGGTTTGCTGACTCCGGCCCGTTCGGCGATCTCGTCCATGCCGGCGGCGTGGTAGCCGCGGTCCACGAAAATCTCGCTGGCCGCGATGAGCAGCTGGCCACGACGCTCGTCACGGGGCAGCCGGTTCCCGCGCCGGGGGGAACTGCCGCCGCGCGTGTCCGTCGGCCGATTGCTGCCGCCCACCTTGACCGCACCCCCTTCGGCGGCGTTGGCGAGATCGCTCATCAAGTCCTCAATCTAGTTGTCGTAGCGCCGGTGAAGCCTTACGCGGCTAATCGCAACGACACTACTACCCACTCGCTTTTGGGATCGCAATCCATCCCCCGAATGTCGGCAGAGCGGGTTGGCCGTCAACGGTATGCCGTTAGCTGCGGGCGCGCCGGGAGTCCCAGCTAGCGACGGTTGTGCCATCCTTGGGAACGTGACTTACGACCCGGAGCGGCGCGGGGGGACTCGGGTACCGGTACTCCGCGACGATTGGCGAGAGCCGCTGCGTGCGCAGCGGGATCCTCTTGCGTGGGGCTCAGGGCGGGTCCGGTCCAATCGGGATAACAGCCGCTGGCGCAAACAGAGCTGGCTCGGACGTTTTGTGTCGACGTACGGCTGGCGCGCATACGCGCTGCCGGTACTGATGGCCGTCACCGTGGTGGTGGTCTACCAGACCGTGACAGGGACCAGCGTGCCCGCACCGGCCTCGGGAGAGCCGGTCCAGGGCCCGCCGAAAATCGGCGCGGTGGGCACGGCGATCATCGACGCACCACCGCGCGGTCTGACTCAGTTCGACGCCAACCTGCCCACCGGGATGTTGCCGAACGGCGGTCCGTTCGCCGAAGCCGGCGCCAAGACCTGGCACATCGTCCCGGGCGGCACGCCGCAGATGGGTCAAGGCACCGTCAAAGTCTTCAAATACACCGTCGAAGTCGAAAACGGCATTGATCCCGCCGCATTCGGCGGTGACGACGCGTTCGCCGGCATGGTCGACCAAACGCTGGCCAACCCCAAGAGCTGGATACACAATCCGCAGTTCGCCTTCGTCAGGATCGACGGGACCGACAGGAGCAAACCCGATATCCGCGTCTCACTGAGCTCGCCGATGACGGTGCGGGAAGGCTGCGGCTACGAATTCCCGCTCGAGACGTCCTGCTATAACCCGTCCTACGGCGCCGAAACGCAACCCCGGGTCTTCATCAACGAGGCACGCTGGGTGCGCGGTGCGGTGCCCTTCCAGGGCGATGTCGGCTCCTACCGGCAATACGTGATCAACCACGAGGTCGGCCACGCCATCGGATATCTGCGTCACGAGCCCTGCGATAAGGACGGCGGTCTGGCGCCGATCATGATGCAGCAGACCTTTTCGACCTCGAACGACGACGCCGCGAAGTTCGACCCGGAGTGGGTCAAGCCCGACGGCAAGACCTGCCGGTTCAATCCCTGGCCTTACCCGATCGCCTAAGCGGCGCGGGAAGCAACGGTAGCCGTTTGCCGTTGTCCGACAGAGCTGCTGTGATGGATGTGGCTGACGCGCGCGGAATGTCAACTCCAGTGACGAATCGAGGAGAGATCGGTGTCGACGTCGCTTGCACCGCTTGTTGAGCCGGCTGCCGAGCTGACCCGGGATGAGGTCGCCCGCTACAGCCGTCATCTCATCATCCCCGACCTGGGTGTCGACGGGCAGAAGCGGCTGAAAAAGGCCCGGGTGCTGGTGATCGGGGCCGGAGGCCTCGGCGCACCGGCACTGCTTTACCTGGCCGCGGCGGGTGTCGGCACGATCGGCATCGTCGACTTCGACGTCGTCGACGAATCCAATCTGCAACGCCAGATCATCCACGGGGTATCGGACATCGGCCGATCCAAAGCGCAATCCGCCCGCGACTCGATCGCCGAGGTCAACCCGCTGGTCAACGTGCGCCTACACGAGGTGCGGCTGGAGCCGCGCAACGCCGTCGAGCTCTTCGAGCAGTACGACCTGATCCTCGACGGCACTGACAACTTCGCCACCCGGTATCTCGTCAACGACGCCGCGGTACTGGCGCACAAGCCCTACGTCTGGGGGTCGATCTACCGGTTCGAAGGCCAGGTCTCGGTGTTCTGGGAGGACGCGCCCGACGGGCGCGGGCTCAACTACCGCGACCTGTACCCGGAAGCGCCCCCACCGGGCATGGTGCCGTCCTGCGCCGAAGGCGGCGTACTCGGCATTTTGTGCGCGTCGATCGCGTCGGTGATGGGCACCGAGGCGATCAAGCTGATCACCGGAATCGGCGAGCCGCTGCTTGGCCGGCTGATGTTGTATGACGCGCTGGAGATGAGCTATCGCACCATCACGATTCGCAAGGACCCGTCCACGCAAAAGATCACCGAACTGATCGATTACCAGGAATTCTGCGGGGTTCTCTCCGACGACGCGGCCGAGGCGGCTGCCGGCTCGGCGATCACCCCGCATGAGCTGCGGGAGTTACTGGAGTCCGGCAAGAAGGTGGCCCTGATCGATGTGCGCGAGCCGGCGGAGTGGGACATCAACCACATCGACGGCGCCCAGCTGATTCCGAAGTCGTTGATCAACTCCGGCGAGGGGTTGGCCAAGCTGCCGCAGGACCGGATGCTCGTGTTGTATTGCAAGACAGGTGTGCGCTCAGCGGAGGCTTTGGCCGCGCTGAAGAAAGCCGGGTTTGCCGACGCGGTGCACCTGCAGGGCGGGATCGTGGCATGGGCCAAACAGATGCAGCCCGACATGGTGATGTACTGACTCGGTGATCGCGCTGGCTGTCCCAGGGCGGCGTGGGGCAGGTGCTGCCGCCGCGGGCGCCGGATTTTGGGCGTAGTCGGCTCATCGTGTCTAGTCCCGACAGTTCGCTGGCCCCGATTAGGCTGATTGCGTGACTGTCGAGCCGCCGCCCGAGCACGTGCTGGCGGCGTTCGGTTTGAGTGGTGTGCGGCCCATACCGTTGGGAGCCAGTTGGGAAGGTGGCTGGCGCTGCGGCGAAGTCGTGTTGTCGATGGTCGCCGACAATGCCCGCGCCTCCTGGTCGGCGCGGGTGCGCGAGACGCTGTTCGTCGACGGCGTGCGGTTGGCCCGGCCGGTGCGGTCGACCGATGGGCGTTACGTGGTTTCCGGCTGGCGAGCAGACACCTTTGTGGCCGGTCAACCCGAGCCACGGCACGACGAGGTGGTGTCCGCGGCGGTGCGGCTGCACGAGGCCACCGGCAAACTGGAACGGCCCCGATTCCTCACCCAGGGGCCCACGGCGGCGCCCTGGGCCGATGTCGACGTCTTCATCGCCGCGGACCGTGCCGCCTGGGAGGAACGGCCGCTGCAGTCGGTTCCGCCGTCGGCGCGGGCGGCGTCGCCGACCGCGGACGGGCAGCGGTCGGTCGATTTGATCAACCAGCTTGCCGGGCTGCGGCGACCGACCAAGAGCCCTAACCAGCTGGTCGACGGGGACCTCTACGGAACTGTGCTGTTCGCTGGTGCCGCCGCCCCCGGGATCACCGATATCACGCCATATTGGCGGCCCTCCTCGTGGGCGGCGGGTGTCGTCGTCGTCGACGCGTTGTCCTGGGGCGAGGCCGACGAAGGACTCATTGAACGCTGGAATGCGCTGCCGGAGTGGCCGCAGATGTTGTTGCGTGCGTTGATGTTCCGGCTTGCCGTTCATGCGCTGCACCCGCGTTCGACGGCGGCTGCCTTCCCGGGTCTGGCCCGCACGGCCGCGCTGGTGCGGCTGATCCTCTAGAACTCGTAACGGATCTCGTCCAGCGCGACCCTGCCGTCGACGGCCAAAACGCCCTCTGCCCGGAGCAGTTCCAGCTGCCGGGTGGTCAGATGCTTTGCGGGACGACCGGATGCCGTGATCACCCGGTGCCAGGGCAGGTCCGAAGAGTCCGTGCGCATGATCCACCCGACTATACGCGGGCTGGAAACCCTTGCGGCAGCGGCGATATCACCGTAGGTGGCGACCCTGCCGGCTGGGATCGAGGCAACCAGCGCGCGCACCCGCTCGACCTGCTCGTCGGTCACCAGCGCCACGATCAAGACATCCGTTCTCGGATCAGTGCAGCGACCTCGGCCGGCTTGGCCTCGGCCACCATGTGATGGCACGCAAAATCGATCAGCCGGAAATCAGCACCCAGTCGCGCGCGCAGACCGGCGATGAGCCGCTCGTTGACATACGGTGGCGACGTCCACGCAGCCCGCACCAACGTCGTGCCAATTCCGTTGGACGGCAATATGGTTTCGCGGGCCAACTCACTCCAATAGGACATCATCGCGGGCAGGCTGACACGCCAACCGTACCGCCCGCCCGGCAGCGCGACGAGGTGGTCATCGAGCTCGGCGTCAAGCACGGCCGGGTCCACGTCCGCCCAGGAGCCGGTGGCCTTCTCGGCGCGAGCTTCCGCGGCGTCCGGGTAATCAGGTGAGGCCAGCATGGCGTCGGCGATCTCACGCACCCACGTGCCGTCCAGGCCGATCGCCGGGTCGAGCAGCACCAGCGCTGCCACCCGGTCGGGGTGCGCGGCGGCCAGGTGCAGCGCGACCGCGCTGCCGAACGAGTGCGCGACCACTACCACGGGGCCGTCGGCCTGATCCTCGAGCAGCGCGGCCAGCGCCGCGACGTTGGCGTCGATGGTCCACGGCGCCGCCCACGACGACCTGCCGTGCCCGATCAGATCGGGTGCGGCAACAGTGATCTCGGTCAGGTGCTGAGTCGCCAGCGGTTGCCAGCGTTTCCCGTGCCCGGTGAGCCCGTGGAGCGCTAGCAGTCGCACCGGCCCGGACGGGCCGTAGCGGTGCACGTGCAGGCGGGTCACGGGTTGATGGTGCCAGTTCGACGTCGGCTTATCGCCGGCCGGGCGGACTTGTCGGACCGGCGTGGTGTCATGCCGCTATGTCTTACCGCTGGGGTCCCGAAGCGCGCGCTGTGCTGGATCCCGGTCTGCGCGGCGTGGTGCGAGTGCTGGGCGGTCCGGGAACCGGGAAGAGCAGATTGTTGATCGACGCCGCGGCTGCGCGCATCGCCGCCGGCGCCGATCCGGAATCGGTGCTGCTGCTGACGGGTTCGGGCCGGGTCGGGGCGCGGGCGCGCAGTGCGTTGACGACGACGTTGTTGCGCTCGCGGGAGGCCGGTCCCTGCCGTGCGGTGATCCGGGAGCCACTGGTGCGCAGCGTGCACAGCTACGCGTTCGCCGTCCTGCGGCTGGCGGCGCAGCGCGCCGGCGGTCCACCGCCTCGGCTGGTGACCTCTGCTGAACAAGACGCGATCATCGCCGAGCTGCTCGCCGGTGAGATCGAGGACGGCCCCGCCGCGACGAGAGCCTGGCCGGCTGAACTGCGGGCCGCCCTGGGCAGCGCGGGGTTCGCCGCTGAACTGCGTGAGCTGCTGACCCGCTGTGCCGAACGAGGTGTCGACCCCCAGCAGCTGCAGCGGCTGGGCCGGTTGCACGGTCATCCGGAATGGGTGGCGGCCGGCCAGTTCGCCGGCAACTACGAGCAAGTGATGCTGCTGCGCGCCGCCGTCGGAACGGCTGCTCCCCAGGCAACCACGCCGGCGGTCGGTGCCGCCGAGCTGGTCGGGGCCGCTCTTGAGGCGTTCGCGGTCGACTCGGAGCTGCTGGCCGCCGAACGCACCCGGATCCGCGTTCTGCTGGTTGACGACGCCCAGCAACTCGACCCGCAGGCCGCTCTTCTGGTCCGAGTGCTGGCTGCCGGCGCTGACTTGACGCTGCTCGCCGGCGACCCGGCTCAGGCGGTGTTCGGCTTCCGCGGCGCCGAGCCGGCGGCGCTGCTGGGCGGCGACACGCCGTCGGTGAAGCTGACCACGTCACACCGTTGCGCTGCCGCGGTGGCGCGGGCTGTTTCAGGCATTGCCGGCCGACTTGCCGACGGCTGCGAAATCGAAGGCACCGGTGACGATTCCGGATCGGTAGACGTGCGGCTGGCCGCATCCGTGGGCGCGGAGGCGGCGCTGATCGCCGATTCGCTGCGGCGCGCGCACCTGGTCGCTGGCGTGCCGTGGTCGCAGATGGCGGTCATCGTCCGGTCGGTGCCGCGTGCCGCCGCCGGGTTGTCGTACGCGTTGGCGCGGGCCGGAGTTCCGGTCGCCCCGCCGGCCGTTTCGGGGTCGCTGGCCGATCAGCCCGCGGCGCAGGCGCTGCTGACGGTGCTGGCCGCCACCGCCGAAGGACTGGACGGTGGGCGTGCGCTGACGCTGCTGACCGGGCCGATCGGGCGGGTCGACCCGGTGTCGCTTCGCCAGCTGCGACGGGCGCTACGCCGCACCGAGATAGCAGGGCCGCCAAGAGAATTCGGTGACCTGCTGGTGGAGGCCCTACGTAGCGGCAAGGTCACCGGCACGCAGGCACGGCCGTTACGACGGGTACGCGCGGTGCTGGACGCCGCTGCCCGCTGCCATGAGCATGGCGAAGACCCGCGCTACGTCTTGTGGGCGGCATGGCAGCGTTCGGGTCTGCAGCGTCGCTGGCTGGCGGCGTGTGACCGGGGCGGACCGTCCGGCGCTCAGGCCGGCCGCGACCTTGACGCGGTGACGGCCCTGTTCGACGCCACCGACCAATACCTGTCACGCACTGCCGGCGTGTCGCTGCCCGGGCTCATCGACCACCTGGGCTCGCTGCGCATGCCAGCCGTCGGTCTTGAGCCCGCGGTTGCCGCCGAGCAGGTCACGGTGCTCAGCGCGCACGCCGCGCTCGGCCACGAGTGGGACCTGGTCGTCATCGCTGGTCTGCAGGAAGGGTTGTGGCCCAACACGATTCCGCGCGGCGGCGTGCTCGGGACCCAGCGGCTGCTCGACGTCCTCGACGGGGTCACCGAGAACGTCTCGATGCGGGCACCGCTGCTGGCCGAGGAACGGCGGTTGTTGGTGGCCGCAATGGGCCGGGCGCGCAAGCGGTTGCTGGTGACGGCGATCGATGGCGAGGCGAACGATAATGACGAGGCCGCTTTGCCGTCGCCGTTCTTCGCCGAGATCATGCAATGGGCAACCGGCAGCGCCGATGCTAGGCAGCAACCCGTCTCGGCGCCGCGGGTTTTGTCGGCCGCCGCGGTGGTGGGCCGACTGCGCGGCGTGGTGTGCTCACCGCAAGGCGCGGTGAGCGACGCGGTGCGCGATTGCGCGGCAACGCAATTGGCTCGGCTGGCCGCCGCGGGCGTGCCGGGCGCCGACCCGGCCGGGTGGTATGGCATGACGCCGGTCAGCACCACCGAACCGTTGTGGAGCGGGGACGATCACGTGGTCAGTCTGACTCCATCGAGCCTGCAGACGCTGACCGACTGCCCGCTGCGCTGGCTGGCCGAACGCCACGGCGGAACCGACGCCCGCGACCTGCGCTCGACGATCGGTTCGGTGCTGCATGCGCTGATCGCCGAACCGGCGGCAAGCGAGTCGCAGGTGCTGGCCGCCCTGGAGCGGGCGTGGCAGCACCTGCCCTTCGAATCCCATTGGTATTCAGTAAACGAGCTAGCCCGGCATCGCGCGATGATCCAGGCGTTCTTAGGGTGGCGGGCCCAGACCCGTAGCGAGCTGACCGAGGTCGGCGTCGAGGTCGATGTCGACGGGGTGCTCGATGGCCATGGCGGCGCAAGCGTGCGGCTCCGCGGCCGGGTCGATCGGATGGAACGCGACGGAGCCGGCCGGCTGGTCATCGTCGACGTCAAGACCGGCAAGACGCCGGTCAGCAAGGACGAGGCGCAACGACATGCCCAGCTGGCCGCCTACCAGCTTGCGGTGGCCGAGGGTCTGGTGGCTCAAGGCGACGAGCCCGGTGGCGCGCGGCTGGTCTACCTGGGCAAGGCCGGATCCGGAGGCGCGATCGAACGCGAGCAGGACCCGTTGACACCCGAGGCGCGCGACCAGTGGCGCGACGTGGTCCGCAAGGCGGCCGACGCGACGGCTGGGCCGCAGTTCGTCGCCCGGATCAACGACGGCTGCACGCACTGCCCGCTGCGGCCGAGCTGCCCGGCCCACATCAGCGCAGAGGAGGCGGTATGACGGCGCCAGTCGCAGCACGTTATAGCCCGGCCGAATTAGCCTGTGCCCTCGGTCTTTTCGAGCCGACCGACGAGCAAGCTGCGGTCATCGCCGCGCCGCCGGGGCCGCTGGTGGTCATCGCGGGGGCGGGCGCCGGGAAAACCGAGACGATGGCAGCGCGGGTGGTGTGGCTGGTCGCCAACGGTTACGCCGAGCCCGGCCAGGTGCTCGGGCTGACGTTCACCCGCAAGGCCGCCGGCCAGCTGCTGCGGCGGGTCCGCTCCCGCCTGGCCCGGCTGGGCGGCACCGGGCTGACAATCGGGAGCCAGCCGGGCCCGCCGCCCGGCGAGCCCGCCGGGACGCCGGTGGTCAGCACCTATCACGCCTTCGCCGGCCAAGTGCTGCGCGAATACGGACTGCTGTCACCGGACGCGGGGGAGCACGCGCAGCCCATCGAACCTGACACCCGGCTGCTCAGCGAGACCGAACTATGGCAGCTGGCATTCGACGTCGTCAACGGATATCGCGGGGAGCTGCACACCGACAAGACCCCGGCCGCGGTCACCGCGATGGTGCTGCGGCTGTCGGGTCAGCTGGCCGAGCACCTGGTTGACACCGGTCAGCTCCGCGATACGCATCTGGAGCTGGAACGGCTGGTGCACACCCTCCCGGCGGGCCGCTACCAACGTGACCGCGGCCCCAGCCAATGGCTGCTGCGGATGCTGGCCACTCAGGCCGAACGCGCCCAGCTGGTGCCGCTGATCGACGCGTTGCACGAGCGGATGCGGGCCGAGAGGGTGATGGACTTCGGCACCCAGATGTCCTACGCGGCGCGACTGGCGACGGCGGTCCCGCAGGTCGGTGAGCAATTGCGCGGCCGCTACCGGGTGGTGCTGCTCGACGAATACCAAGACACCGGATACGCCCAGCGCATGCTGCTGTCGTCGCTGTTCGGTGGCGGAGTCGACGATGAACTGGCGTTGACCGCCGTCGGCGACCCAATCCAGTCCATCTATGGCTGGCGCGGCGCTTCGGCGACCAACCTGCCCCGGTTCACCACCGACTTCCCCCGACCCGACGGCAGCCCGGCGCCGGACCTGGAGTTGCGAACCAGCTGGCGCAACCCGCCACGGGCGCTGCACGTGGCCAACGCCGTCTCGGCGGATGCCCGGCGACGATCGGTGGCGGTGCGCGCGCTTCGTTCCCGCCCCGACGCCGCGCCCGGCACGGTCCGCTGCGCGCTGCTGCGCGACGTGCAGGCTGAGCGGGAGTGGGTCGCCGATCACCTGCACCGGCGCTATCAGCAGGCTGTCGGCGACGGGGTCGCTCCGCCGACCGCCGCGGTCCTGGTGCGGCGTAACGCCGATGCCGCACCGATGGCCGCTGCCCTGCGCACCCGCGGCGTCCCGGTGGAGGTGGTCGGACTGGCCGGGCTGCTGTCGGTGCCCGAGGTCGCCGACGTGGTCGCGATGCTGCGGCTGGTCATCGACCCGACGGCCGGTGCGGCCGCAATGCGAGTGCTTACCGGCCCCCGTTGGCGGCTCGCGGCCCGCGACATCGCGGCGCTGTGGCGCCGCGTAGTGGCGATCGCAAGCGCGGCGGAGCCGGGCGCAGCGGGTCGCCACCATCAGCCCGTGGCGATCGCAAGCGCGGCGGAGCCGGGCGCAGCGGGTCGCCACCATCAGGCGGTCGCCCTCGACGGCGGGCAGGCGCCACCCGCCGGCGAAACCGCCGAGCGGATCGCGCAGGCGGCTGGACCGGATGCCGACACCGCGGGCCTGGCCGACGCGATCGTTGACCCCGGTCCGGCGAGCGACTATTCGGCGACGGGGTATCGGCGCATCGTCGCGCTCGCAGAGGAATTGAGCATGCTGCGCGGCCACCTCGGCCATCCACTTCCCGAGCTGGTCGCCGAGGTGCGCCGGCTGCTGGGCGTCGACTGTGAGGTCCGGGCGGCGCTGCCCGCCGCGTCGGGTTGGGCGGGCACCGAGCAGCTCGACACCTTCGCCGACGTGGTCAACCGCTACGCCGAGGCAACGACCGCCGCTTCCCTGGGCGGCCTGCTGGCCTACCTGGATGCGGCCATCGTCGTCGAGAACGGCTTGCCGCCGGCTCAGCCCGTCGCCGCCCAGAATCGGGTGCAGGTGCTGACCGTGCACGCCGCAAAGGGTTTGGAGTGGCAGGTGGTGGCCGTGCCGCACCTGTCGGCCGGAGTGTTCCCGTCGACCGCGCAGGCTCGCACCTGGCTTACCGACGCCGCCGACCTTCCGCCGCTACTGCGCGGCGATCGTTCGTCGGCGGGGATGCACGGCGTCCCGGTGCTGGACACATCGGACGTGACCGATCGAAAACAACTGTCGGACAAGATATCCGCACACCGTCGCCAGCTTGAGCAACGTCGCCTCGACGAGGAGCGCAGGCTGCTCTACGTGGCTATCACCCGCGCCGAGGACAGCTTGCTGCTATCGGGCCACCACTGGGGCGCCACCGGGATCAAGCCGCGCGGCCCGTCGGATTTCCTGAGCGAGCTCAAAGACATCATCGACCGGTCGGCCGCTGTCGGTGAGCCATGCGGTGAGATCGAGGTGTGGGCACCAGCGCCGGCGGATGGCGAGCGAAACCCGTTGCGTGACAGCGTTCATGAAGCGCTGTGGCCGGTCGACCCGCTGGAAGGGCACGGCACCGCCGTGCAGCGCGGGGCGGCGCTGGTAGCCGCGGCGATGGCGGTGGACGCACCGACGGCGGCGCTAGACGCCGACACCGAAGGTTGGGTCGCCGACGTCGATGCGCTGCTAAACGAGCGTGCCCGCGCCGGGCGCCCACCGGCGCTAGCGCTGCCCAGTCAACTGTCGGTCAGCAGCCTGGTGGAACTGGCTCGCGAACCGGAGCACGCCGCACAGCGGCTGATGCGTCGGCTGCCGACCCGACCAGACCCGCATGCGCTGCTGGGCAGTGCATTTCACGAGTGGGTCCAGCGGTTCTACGGCGCCGAGCGGCTGTTCGACCTCGGTGACCTGCCCGGCGCCGCGGACACCGACACCGCGCAGCGCGACGCCGACGAGCTGGCCACTTTGCAGACGGCCTTCCTCGCGTCACCGTGGGCTGCCCGGACGCCGGTCGACGTCGAGGTGCCGTTCGAGATGGCCATCGAGGGCACCGTGGTGCGTGGCCGCATCGACGCGGTGTTCGCTGATCCGGACGGCGGCGCCACCGTGGTCGACTGGAAGACCGGCGAGCCGCCGCACGGCCCGGAGGCCATCCGCCAGGCCGCTGTCCAGCTCGGCGTCTACCGGCTAGCCTGGGCCGCGTTGCACGGATGCCCGGAATCGTTGGTACGCACAGCTTTTCATTATGTCCGCACGGGAGTTACCGTCGTCCCCGATGTGCTG